>JAZNMN010000059.1:0-6110 GCA_045579625.1 Ruminiclostridium sp. | reverse complement strand
AAAGAGCTTTTCGGCTCCTTCGGCTTTGAAAAGCTGTCGGATAATGAGGGAAATACCCTTTGGAGACTTCCCGTAAAGGGATATGAGAATAAAACGAAGCATATAAAGCTTAACTGAAAGGAAAAATTATGAACGAGATTTACGAAAGACTTAACGAAATTTTCAGAGATTTTTTCGACGACGAGGAAATCGAGCTTACTCCCGAGACTACCGCCGACGATATCGACGATTGGGACAGTCTCAATCATATCACCCTTATGTCCGCAGTAGAAGAGGAATTCGGAATCCGCTTTACTATGGGACAGGTTTCGGGTATGAAGAATGTAGGAGAAATGGCGGAGATAATCGCCCGTAACTCCTGAGGAAAAACAAACAGAGATAAGTTAAAGGAAGTAAAATGAAATCATTATTAAAATGCAGGGTCAACGGCTGGGTATTTCTTGCCTTTACGCTTCTGTATTTTGCGATAATAGCGGTAGCGGGATTTTTTACCGCCCTCCATATTATCGGATACACCTATAGCGGTCTTACTCATATAACAGATAGGGAAGACGGCTACGCTGACGCAGTTTATACCTATACCGTAAACGGTGAGCCTTATACCTATACCCGTGAAATTATGGCGGAGACCGCCCAGTTTGCGCCTGTAGCGGAAACGGTCTTTTATTTCAGGGAGTTCCCCGATACACAGACCGAGGCTCTCAATATAGTAATTTACCCGATAATTACCGTTATTTTAGGCTCCTGTTTTTCGGGTCTTATAAAATTTGCACAGACGAAGCTAAACGATAAATCGGCCCGTCTCGGGGAGTTCAGAATTCCTGCCGTTATAACTCTTATAAGCCTTATCCCTTCGATTATTTTTACGATAAGGTTCTGTAATTTATACACCAGCGAACAGAGTAATCTTGTGCTGGCGAAAAAGAGCGTAATATCGGGCGGCGCGCTCCTTATAAATATAGGGCTTATCCTTCTTATGTGGGGAATAGCCTCGAAGGTAAGGGAGTACAGGCATAAAGCCAGGGAAAAGGAAGCCCCGGTACAGGAAAATAACTGAAAGAGGAAATACTTTGTTAAAAGAGTCTATTGACAAATCCGCAGACTTGTAATAAAATATCATAATCATAGAATAATATACAGAATAAGGACGTTTTAGATAAACGCTTATAATGCTTAGAACAGGAAGGGTTGTTACTATGAACGAAAAAATCGATGTAACACGGATATTCGGCGCGGACGCTTTCAACGAATCAACTATGAGACAGAGACTTCCCAAGGAGGTCTTTAAAAAGCTCAAGGCTACTATGAATGCAGGACGCGAGCTTGACAGCTCTATTGCCGAAAGCGTAGCGGCGGCTATGAAGGACTGGGCCATTGAAAAGGGCGCAACTCATTATACCCATTGGTTTCAGCCTATGACGGGTATTACTGCCGAAAAACACGACAGCTTTATCTCCCCCACAGGCGACGGTACAGTAATTATGGAATTTTCGGGAAAGGAGCTTATAAAGGGCGAATCCGACGCCTCCTCATTCCCCTCGGGCGGTATAAGAGCAACCTTCGAGGCGAGAGGATATACAGCCTGGGACCCTACCTCTTACGCCTTCGTTAAGGACGATACATTATATATTCCGACAGCCTTCTGTTCCTATACGGGAGAGGCTCTCGACAAGAAGACTCCCCTTCTCCGCTCTATGGACGCCGTTTCCGAACAGGCGCTCCGTATTCTCCGCCTTTTCGGCAACACCACCTCCAACAGAGTTGTGGCTACCGTAGGCGCGGAGCAGGAATATTTCCTTGTAGACAAAAGCGTATATGAAAAGCGTAAGGATCTTATGTTTACAGGCCGTACCCTTTTCGGCGCACCTGCACCGAGAGGTCAGGAAATGGATAACCATTATTTCGGTACGATAAAGCAGAGGGTTTCCGATTATATGAAGGATCTCGACCTTGCCCTCTGGCGTCTCGGAGTTCCTTCCACAACCAAGCATAACGAAGCGGCTCCCGCACAGCACGAAATGGCTCCCATTTATGCTTCCGCAAACGTAGCCGCCGACCAGAATCAGCTTGCTATGGAAATGATGCAGAAAATAGCAAGAAAGCACGATATGGTTTGTCTCCTTCACGAAAAGCCCTTCAAGGGCGTAAACGGCTCGGGCAAGCACGATAACTGGGCGCTTTCCACAGACGACGGACAGAATCTTCTTAATCCCGGCGAATCTCCCCTTGAAAACGCACAGTTCCTTACCTTCCTTGCGGCTATTATTAAGGCAGTAGACGATTATCCCGAGCTTCTCCGTCTTTCCGTCGCTTCCGCAGGAAATGACCACCGTTTAGGCGCTCACGAAGCACCTCCTGCAATAATCTCGGTATTTCTGGGCGAAGAGCTTGACGAGGTAGTTAAGGCTCTTGTAAACGGCGGTACCGTTTCCTCCCAGCACGACGATTTCGATATGGGTATTCTTACCCTTCCTAAGTTCAAGAAGGATACAACCGACAGAAACCGTACCTCCCCCTTCGCCTTTACGGGAAACAAGTTCGAATTCCGAGGCGTAGGCTCGAGCCACAACGTTTCTACTCCGAATATTATCATAAATACCATTGTTGCCGAGTCCTTGAAGCAGTTCGCTGACGAGCTTGAGGCTGCACCGAATTTCAAGAAGTCTCTCCATAAGCTTTTAGTAAGAACCTTTAAGGAGCATCAGCGTGTAATCTTCAACGGAAACGGCTACGACGACGCCTGGATTAAGGAAGCGGAGGAAAGAGGGCTTCCGAATCTCGTTTCTACCGTTGACGCCCTTCCTCATTTCGAGGATGAAAAGAGTATAAAGCTCTTTACCGCCCATAAGGTATTTACCGAAAGAGAAATCCACGCAAGAACAGAGATACTTCTCGAGAATTATTACAAGACAATAAATATCGAGGCTCTTACCGTTGTGGATATGGTAAGAAGGGAATATATTCCTGCGGTAATGAAGTACGAAAAGGTACTCTGTGACGTTATTATTTCGAAAAAGGGCGCAGGAATCGGCGCGGCTCTCGAAATAGCGGCGGCGGCGAGAATTTCCGAGCTTGAAACTTTGATGATGGAAAATAACGAGGAGCTTATCGTGCTTCTTTCCGAGGCGAAGAATATAAAGGGCGCTAAGGAGATTGCAGTATTCTACCACGATAAGATTTTCGCAAAAATGAAGGAAATAAGACGCTCTGTTGACGAGCTCGAAACTCTTGTAGCGGAAAATTACTGGCCCGTACCCACCTACGGCGACATTCTTTTCAGCGTAAAATAAAATTTCCCCGACAGTACTTTGTACCGTCGGGGTTTCTGTTATAAAGCCGTACTGTCCTTAAGACAGCTCAAGATTTTTTCGGGATTACTTTTTCTTACTTACAACAACTATAATTACCACGATAGCGACCACGATAACAACAGCGGCAATAATAAGAATAATCATAAGGGAGCCGTCTGTACTCTGTCCCGCTACGGGAGCCGAGGACTGTGCAGGAGTTGTTTCTGCGGGAGCCTCTGTCGTGGCAGGAGCTTCTGTTTCAGCAGGAGCCGCCGTTTCGGCAGGCGCTTCTGTTTCAGCAGGCTTTTCTTCAACGGCGTCAGGGTCGTAGGGTGCTCCTGCATTGGCGGACTGTTCCTTTGTGAGTCTGATTGCGGAGCAGGTTACGGTATACTGCCATTTTTCGCTTAAATCCTCTTCGGAAAGATAGGTATTGTTATCTGCGCCGAAGCCGAGCCCCATAATGTAGTCGGAGTCCTCCTCGAATACTTCAACAAGCTTTTCCACAGGTACAGAGATAGTACCCTCGGATTTTAACTCAGTCTGATATATAGTCTGGAGAGCGTTTACGGAAGTACCCTTACCGTTTTCGCCCTTAGGGCCGTAGGGAACCCAGGTAGCAGGGAGATAGTCGTAGTATACGGTTCCGCCCGTATCATCGGTTCTGTCCTTGATATGTACCTTGAAGGCCGCGCCTATGAGGATATCTTCAACCTCGAAGGGCTCGCCGCTGTCAAGTGTACAGGTATAGTCGATTTCAAGGTAGGAATACTTCTTTAAATCCTCCATTGTAAGGCCTGTATCGCCGTTATCGCCGCCTAAAAGCCACTGGCCGTTATCCTCTCCGCCTACCATACCGCTATAGGAAGCGGTAGACACGAATTTAACCTCTGCCGTAGGGTCGCTTGCTCTCATAAGTCCCTGTGTATCCTCGGGGGTTATAACTAACTCATCTCCTGCCGCAAGGATATCGGCGGCGGCCGCAGAAGCCCCGCAGGTCATAACTGAAGCGGCAAATATACCCGAAAGTAAGGCCGCTAAGGTTTTTCTTATTTTCATTGGAATTTCCTCTTTCGTATTTTAAATAAGCTTAGGCGGACAACCCGCCCGATATTACTATTGTAAACGATTTCGCAATATATTTCAATAGTGAATTTTAACCATATTAAGGTTATAACTTTATGCATTATAACATCATAATGCCCATAGGGGTTCAGAATTAAGCTTTTTCACGGTTTGCTATTGCTTTTTTACGGAAAATGTTGCATAATTAGTATATGACAATTATTACCGAAAGGATAAGAATAATATGAATTTTATACAGGTTGATGTTTATACGGAATCGGCGGCGGTTGACGTACTCGTTATGAGACTTTCGGAGCTTGGTATAACAGGCTTTATTATCCACGACAGCGCCGATTTCGACGAATTTCTCGAGAATAAGGACGCTAACTGGGACTATGTTGACGACGAGCTTATGGGGCTTAAAACCGTACCTACCCATATAACCCTCTATCTTCAGGACAACCCTCAGGGCGCCGAGACTCTTGCCGAATTAAAGGGAGCTCTCGAGGGCTTTAAGGCTGAACAGCCCGATTTCTACGGCAGTCTCGAGCTTAAGATAGATAACGTTAAGGAGGAGGACTGGGCGAATAACTGGAAACAGTACTACAAGCCCTTTACTGTAGGCAGTAAGCTTATAATAAAGCCTTCCTGGGAAGAGGTAGCGGAGACTGGCGGAAGAAAGATACTTGAAATCGACCCCGCCTCAACCTTCGGCACAGGCCAGCATCATACCACAAAGCTTGTTATGGAAAGACTTGAGGAAATAACTAAGGCAGGCGATAAGGTTCTTGACTTAGGCTGTGGAAGCGGTATTCTTTCTATAGCGGCACTTCTTTTTGACGCTGAAAGTGCAGTAATGGTGGATATCTTTGAAAATGCGGTAGCTACCGCAGGAGAAAACGTTGAAAAGAACGGCTTCGGTAAGGATAAATACAAGGCATACTGCGGAAATGTAATAGATGATGAGGCTTTAAGAGAAAAAATCGGCGGCGGCTATGATATAATTGTAGCCAATATTGTGGCTGACGTTATTATAGCCATGAGCAGTCTGTTCAGAGGCTTCTTAGCCGAAAAGGGTACTCTTATAGTTTCGGGAATTATAACCGAAAGGCTTGACGAGGTGCTTTCCGCATTAAAGGAAAACGGCTTTGAGGTAGCTTCTCTTACCGAGGAAGAGGGCTGGAACGCAATAGTTCTTAGATAAGCGGAGATTTATTATGATTACGATAAGCGTTTGTATGATAGTTAAAAATGAGGAGGCTATGCTTGGAGACTGTCTTAAAAGTATAGCTCCCATAGCGGATGAAATTATTATTGCCGATACCGGTTCAACTGACAGAACAAAGGAAATAGCGGCGGAATTTACCGATAAAATCTATGATTTCCCGTGGATAGACGATTTTGCGGCGGCACGTAATTTTGTTTTTTCAAAGGCCAGTATGGACTATATCTATACAGCTGATGCAGACGAGGTACTGGACGAAAAGAACATTGAGCTTTTCAAAAAGGTAAAGGCGGCATTACTCCCCGAAATTGAGATAGTACAGATGTATTATCTGAATCTTATGGAAACCAATACTGCCTATAATTCAAAGCGGGAAAAACGCCCGAAACTTTTTAAAAGACTGCGCACCTTTGAATGGATAAATCCTGTTCACGAGACGGTAAGGCTTGACCCTGTAATCTATGACAGCGATATTGAAATAATGCACCTTGCCAAAGGAAGTCATGCAAAGCGTGACTTTGCAACCTTTC
>JAZNMN010000058.1:0-3042 GCA_045579625.1 Ruminiclostridium sp. | reverse complement strand
ACGGAATTTAAGCTTTACGATTCTGTCCTCGAGAGAATGGAAGGTAATTATAGAAAGCCTTCCACCGGGATTAAGAAGCTCAAAAGCGTCGTCAAGGGCGGTTTTAAGCACTCCCAGCTCGTCATTTACTTCTATTCTTATAGCCTGAAAGGTTTTACGGCAGGGGTTCTTCTCCCGCCTTACCTTTAAAGGCACGTTGTTTTTGATAATTTCAGCAAGCTCTCCCGTTGTTTTTACGGGGGCAATATTCCTCGCCTTAACGATACCGCTTACGATACCTCGGGCAAATTTTTCCTCGCCGTATTCGAAAAGAATACGTGTAAGCTCGTCGGGGGAATATTCGTTTACTACGTCGTAGGCGCTTAGTCCCTCTCCGTTCATACGCATATCGAGAGGAGCGTCCTCGTGGAAGGAGAAGCCTCGTTCGCCGTTGTCGAGCTGATAGGAGGAAACCCCTAAGTCCATCATTGCGCCGTCGATTTTTTCTATACCTATCTCTTTAAGAGAGGCTTTTATTGTGGAAAAATTCCTGTTTATAAATATGGGGGAGTATCCCTCGAGGCGCTTTGTAGCCGCCGCAATAGCTTCCTTATCCTGGTCGAAGCAAATAAGTCGACCTTTATCGGAGATACGCTTTGCGATTTCGAGGCTGTGGCCTCCGCCTCCTGCAGTACAGTCAACATAGATACCGTCGGGCTTTATATCAAGTCCGTCAACGGTAGGCATCAGCATTACGGATATATGTGAAAATTCCATATTATAAACCAAGCTCCATAGCTATAGCGGCAAGATCCTCGGTATTCTGAGCCGCATTCATAGCGTCCCACTTAGCCTTATCCCAGATCTCGGCATAGCCCTCAAGGCCTACTATTACTATGTCCTGTTCGAGACCCGCATATTCACGGAGGGGGGCGGGGATAAGAACTCGACCCTGTTTATCGGGCTCGATTTCGAAGGCGCTTCCGAATAAGAAACGCTGTATAGCGGCAGTCTGTGTCTGGGGCATACCCTTGATTTTTTCAACAAGCTTACTCCAGTCCTCCGACGCATACACCTTTATACATTCCGCACCGATAGTTTTGGAGATTATAAAGCTTGCGCCGAGCTCTTCACGGAGCTTTACGGGAAAATTCATTCTGCCCTTTGCGTCAAGGGTACTCTTAAACTCGCCTCTCAAGCCGATAACCTCCTTTCGTGATTTTGCAGGACTGCGTTTTAAGAAGTTTTCAACATTTTCAACAGGAAAACTAACATTCAACAGGTTGAAAACCTCAAAGCTGTTGAAAACTTCGTTGAAAATGTGAAAAAGTGAACTTTTTACCAAAAAAGTGGACAAAAAACCACTTTATCAATATTATACTACCACTCGGCAGAAAAATCAAGGTTAAATTTCCTTTTAGGAAGTTGAAAAGCATAAAAAAAAACGCACCTATTTTGTGCAAAATAAATAAAAATAGAGCTCCTATTTTGAGAGTTCTATCTAAAAAATCAAGGGTTAATCACAATATCTTGTGGTTGAAGCTTACTGCATATACCTTATCTTGGGGTATGTTCCCTTAATTCTGCTTTATGCGACAGGATAAGGTAATATACTCCATAACAGGAAAAATATGCTGTGGGAAAAAATGGTTGAAAACCTGTCAAAAATAGCCTGCGATAAAAATTATACAGAGTTTTCAACAGGCGGAGTTAAAAATCCGTGTTGACTTTATATGAAGGTATATGTTATAATTATATCATATCTGACATTTTAAGTAGAAATAAAAGGGGGGTGAAGGCTTGCTTGATTTTACCTATATCTACATATTAACGGTTATAGCGCTTATAATTCTTATTACCATTATAAAGCGAAGCCAGTATTTCGGCGAACGAAAAAACCGTTACTTTGCCCTTGCTATTTTTTCGGATATACTGATACTTCTCGGCTATATAGGCCGTGATATTTCCGAACAGCTCGGCTCTTCCCTCCTGGGAAACGGCTCAAACGCTGTTATATATCTCTGTGCGCCGCTGAGTATGTTTTTCCTTATACTCGGCGCCACAAATAAGGCGGATGCGCTTATAAAGATATGCTGTGTTCTTGAAGCGGTAAGCGCCTTTATTGCATTAGCTTCGCCCTTTACAGGCTGGTTCTTCACAGTTTCCGCAGAGGGAATTTACTCCCGAGGCCCCCTCTATCTTTATAATGAGGTTTTAGGAATACTTTTCGTAGTAATCTGGGGAATTTATACCTTTATCGAGTTCAGCTACGTCGAGCCTATAGATAAGCTTCATATAGCGGAGCTTCTCGGTATTCAGGTCTGCGCAATAATCCTCCAGGGACTTAATTCTACCTATAAAATAATATATATCTGCGGCGCCTTTATGATAATGCTCTATTACGCTTTTATAACAGAGGTTTACGGAAAATACGACAAGATGACTACCGTAAGAAACAGGGCCTATTACGACTTTTATCTCCGTAGGATAAAGCCGGCCAGCAGGTATTCGGTAATAATGTTCGACGCTAACGGTCTTAAAAATATAAACGATACCCTCGGTCATAAGGAGGGGGATAAGCTTATATGCTGCGTTGCCTCCGCCGTTAATAAGGCAGTAGCCCAGAACGGCTCGGTGTACCGTGTAGGCGGCGACGAATTTATAGCGATAATAAGGTCTCAGGAGGAGGAGATTGTAAACAGGATAAATTCCTATGCGCTTGAATTACTGTCCGAATACGGAAAAAATCTTAGCTTCGAGCCGACGGTATCCTCGGGTATAGCCATACACGAGAATGGCGAGGAATACAGCTCCGTTCTCATAAGAGCAGAGGAGAGTATGTACAAGGCGAAGGAAAAATTCTACGAGGCTACGGGAAAAGAAAGAAGAATATAAAAAAGCCGCTTGGCACTGTAAGAGTGTCGAGCGGTTTAGTTTATATGTTCAATTATTCGCCTTAAATATATCTGCTACGTCAGAAATTGTGATAAATGCTTTTGGGTCGGCTTCGTGAACTATAGTTTTCATTCTTCCTATCTGGAAGCGGTTTACTACGAAGTAAAC
>JAZNMN010000057.1:0-39625 GCA_045579625.1 Ruminiclostridium sp. | reverse complement strand
GAGAACTCAGCCTCTTCAAGAGACATCTTACTGCTTGTTATTTCAGAATAACGCAGAACAGGGTTTTTCCAGTTTATACTGTAAGCACTGCTGTAATCTTCGAACTTTTCATATTTCTGCGTGCCTATAGCGTTGTGAAGTAGATTTTCACTTTTCCTGAACATTGCCGTGGAAGAGCTTCGCACCATTATATATTCTTCGTGATAATCTATTTCAAGAACGTTGTCGGAAACGGGAATAAACGGCCCTGATAATAGGGTGGTTACAGAAAGCATCTCGCGTCCGTCTTTGTCCCTTGCGACGATATCGTTTACGGGATAATCGAAGGGGGAAAGTTCCATAAGCGAAAGCGTTTCAGGCGATGTGATGCTTGTAGACCCGACTGTTGTAAGTTCAGCTTCGGTCGTAGTTGTTTCAGCAGTCGCCTCCGCAGTCGTCGCAACTGTACTTTCCGCTGTCGTCTGCTCCGCTTTTTCGGCAGAATTACAGCCCGTCAGTAGCATTGTTACTGCAAGTAAAAGTGATATTTTCTTTTTCATAATTACTCCCTCTCATTTTTTGTCATTTTAAGTATATCATAGCAGATATCATAATTCAATTACAAAACGGTAACAAATTATTACAAAATGATTACAAATTTTAATTTAATTTATAGTGTAATCGGATCTGTCGGATAGATTGAAAACATATCCTGCGATGAAATCTTCATAATCCCTGTACTATTGGAAATTATACTATACTGATATTCAAAAATCAACACATCTGAGCCGAACGGTCAGAATTTGCGCCTGAGTGTTATGCTGAGTATCGCCTCTGCATATATATGCAGTATTCCGTTATAATTCAAGGTGTACTGCCCGATATATAAAAATTTATCTTTTATCAACAGCCATTAAATTTCACAACCGAGTTCAAAAAAAATTTTCCGAAACTACTTGACAGCATCGGTTTAAAGTGATATAATACTAAAAAATGAATATTAAAAAAGCTATGACGAAGACGGAAGCTATAACGAATTTCACAGAGAGCCGGGGATGGTGCGATCCCGGTAAAGGACTGTAGATTTCCTATCCCTTCCGAGCCGGAAGCCCCAAAGGTTAACACCCAGTAGGCGTTTCCCGTGAATGCTGCGTTAATGCATAGAGGTTGACTGACCTCGAAGAGGTGGCGGATTTTTATCCGCAATTTGAGTGGTACCGCGAGTGATAAAACAGGATTTTTCACCCGTCTCAAAGCAAAAGCTTTGGAGCGGTTTTTATTTTGCCTCAAAGCACATAAACATTATTCAGAATATGAAAGGCGGAATGAAAAATGTTATCTCTCGATAAGGTGTTCAATGCACAAACTGTACTTAAAAGTATTATCCGTGAAACCAATATGGTGAGAGCCTACGGAATTGCTCCCGACTGTGAGCTTTATCTTAAGCCCGAAAATCTCCAGATTACAGGCTCCTTTAAGGTAAGAGGCTCAGCCTATAAAATCGCTATGCTCTCCGACGAGGAAAAGGAAAAGGGCGTTATCGCCTGTTCGGCAGGAAACCACGCTCAGGGCGTTGCTCTCGCCGCAACAAAGAACGGAATCAAGTCCCTTATCTGCCTGCCCGATACAGCCCCCATTTCAAAGGTGGAAGCGACTAAGGGCTTCGGCGCCGAGGTTTGTCTCGTAGAGGGCTGTTACGACGACGCATATAAGAAGGCGCTTGAGCTTAAGGAAAGCGAGGGCTATACCTTCGTTCATCCCTTCGACGACGAAAATGTTATTGCAGGACAAGGAACTATCGCCCTCGAGGTGCTGAACGAGCTTGACGATATCGACGCAGTTGTAGTGCCTGTTGGCGGCGGCGGACTTATATCGGGTATCGCCTACACGGTAAAGCATATCCGTCCTACCGTAAAGGTCTACGGCGTTCAGGTGAAGGGCGCTCCGAGTATGTATAATTCCGTAAAAAACGGCGCAATTCAGTGTCTCGAATCCGTTTCTACGATTGCCGACGGTATTGCAGTAAAACAGCCCGGCGAAAACACCTATTCCCTCGTAAGCAAGTATGTTGACGAAATCGCTCTCGTAAGCGACGACGAAGTAGCCAGCGCTATCCTCGCCCTTATCGAGAAGCAGAAGATGATTGCCGAGGGGGCAGGAGCAGCCGCAGTGGCCGCCGTAATGTTCAATAAGTTCGACCTTAAGGGTAAGAAGGTTGCCGCTATCGTTTCGGGCGGAAATATCGACGTAACAAGTCTTTCACGTGTTATCGACCGAGGCCTGAGAAATTCGGGACGTTCATCAAGCCTTTTAATTGAGCTTATCGATAAGCCCGGCCAGCTTAAGGATATTTCCCGTATTATTGCTGACTGCGGCGGTAACGTAACAGGCGTTCATTACGAAAAAGGAAACACCAAAAGCGTCAACGGCTGTTTCTTACGTATTGATATGGAAACGAGAGATTACGACCACGTTAATCTTATTACAAAATCCTTACGCAAGGAAGGCTTCAAAATCGTATAAAAAGGAGTAAAATTATGAGTAACAAAGTACACACAAATAATGCGCCTGCCGCAATCGGCCCTTATTCACAGGCTATCGTCACAGGAAATCTTATCTTTACCTCGGGACAGATTCCACTTAATCCCGAAACGGGCCTCCTTGAAGGGGAAAACATCACCGAACAGACTCACCGTGTATGCAAAAATCTGGAGGCTGTGCTTACTGCCGCAGGAGGCTCATTAAAAACCGCAGTCAAAACGGTATGCTTCTTAAGCAATATGTCGGATTTCGCCGCCTTTAACGAGGTGTACGCACAGTATTTCACCGAAAAGCCCGCCCGCTCCTGTGTGGCAGTAAAGGAGCTTCCGAAGGGGGCGCTTGTAGAGGTTGAGGTAATAGCCGAAAAGGAAAATTAACCGATAGGAAAGGAGTGACAGCTATGCTTCTCAGCGGAGCTGATATACTTGTCGAAACCCTGATTGAACAGGGCTGTGATACTGTTTTCGGATACCCCGGGGGACAGATTCTTAACGTATACGACAGCCTTTATACCCACAGGGAGAAAATAAATCATATTTTAACCGCCCACGAACAGGGTGCCGCTCACGCCGCCGACGGCTACGCAAGAACTACGGGTAAGGTAGGCGTTGTAATTTCTACCTCGGGACCCGGAGCTACAAATCTTGTAACGGGAATCGCTACCGCTTATCTCGATTCAATTCCTATGGTAGCTATCTGCGGAAATGTTCCTACAACACAGATAGGCTCCGACAGCTTTCAGGAAATTGATATTACAGGCGTAACCCTACCTATAACAAAGCATAACTTTTTCGTAAGCTCGGTAAATGAGCTTGCCGATACAATACGTGAAGCCTTCAGGCTTGCAAAATCGGGACGACCCGGACCTGTACTGATTGACGTTCCTAAGGATGTACAGATTGCAAAATACGAATATGAACCGAAAGCTCCTGCGGAAAAGGAAGCGCCCTCAGCCGCCAAGGATATCCGAATCGAAGAAGCGGCTAAGCTTATAAATTCAGCGGAACGCCCCTTCGTTTATTTCGGCGGCGGTGTTATGACAGCGAATGCACAGGAGGAATTGCTGGCTCTTGCAGAAAAAATTGACGCGCCGATAGGCTGTTCCCTTATGGGGCTGTCGGCTATTCCTACCGACCATCCGAGATTTCTCGGTATGCAGGGTATGCACGGCCATTACGCTTCATCAATGGCAATGCACAACGCCGACCTTATTATTTCTCTCGGCGTACGCTTTAACGACCGTGTTACCGGAAATCGTGCGAAATTCGCAACAAAGGCTAATATCGTACACATTGACGTTGACGGCTCGGAGCTCGGTAAAACGGTAAACGCCGCCTGCGGCTTGCGTGGCGACGTAAAGCTTACCCTGCAGAAGCTTATTCCCCTTCTTGACGGCGGCAGTAAGCCTCTCTGGACGGAAAAAGTCAACGGTTTCAGAAGCGAGGAAAATGATTACCTCGATAACCGTGAGGGAATGACCCCGAGAAAAGCAATTCTCACTCTCAACAAATTTCTCGGTGAAAATACTGCAGTATGCACCGATGTTGGACAGCATCAGATGTGGTCGGCACAGAATCTTTTCTTCCGAAATCCGAGAAGATTTGTTTCAAGCGGCGGTCTCGGCACTATGGGCTTCGGTCTTGGTGCCGCTATCGGTGCCGCCTACGGAACAGGAGAAAGAAGCGTACTCGTTACAGGCGACGGAAGCTTCGGTATGTGTCTTAACGAGCTGGCTACTGCCGTTACATACAATATTCCTATTGTCATTCTCATAATAAATAACGGAGTTTTAGGTATGGTGAGACAGTGGCAGACTCTTTTCTACAACAAGCACTACTCCAACAGCATACTTAACCGAAAGACTGATTTTCCTGCTCTGGCAAGCGCTTTCGGAGCTGACGGCGAAACGGTTATAACCCCCGAGGCACTTGAAAACGCTCTCGGCAGGGCTTTCAAGGCGGACGGCCCTTACGTAATCGACTGCAGGATAGATAAAGATGAATTTGTACTTCCTATGCTTCCGCCGGGCGGCAGTATGGATGATATTATCACTAAACTGGAGGTAAAGTAATGAACAGATATAATGTTGCGGTTATGGTTCACAACCAGTTCGGAGTCCTTAACCGACTTACAAGTATGTTCCGAAGACGGCAGTTCAATATCAGTTCAATTACTGCCAGCGAAACGGAATCAAGCGAATATTCAAGAATAACCTTCAGCTTCGACGGCGAAGAGGAAAATAAGCAGCAGCTTATAAATCAGCTTTACAAGCTTCCCGACGTCTGCTCAATAAAGGAGCTTACGAGAGAAAACTCCGTAAGCTGTGAGCTTATGATGATAAAAATGCAGAATGATTCCTCGGTACGAGGCGATATTTATGCGGCGGCGGAAGCCTTCGGCGCAGAAACAATTGATTATTCCCGTGACTCCTTCGTGCTCCGCCTTATTGGCGACAGCGCAAAAATGGACGATTTCATAATGCTTATGAAGGATTTTACTATTCTTGAAATCTGCCGTACAGGTACCGCTTCTCTTGAAAAGGGCGGCGCAACCCTGAGACAGTCAATGAATCTTTAAAATGCTGCAATTTCTTATTTCTCCGAAGGATTTTTCGCCGTTTTTATGTATTCGCTTATTTACGACAATATCCGTGATTCATCGGTCCGCTTCCTCTTCCCAAATCAAGCATAGCTGAAAGCGCTCCCGAAATATATTCTTTCGCAAGCTTTACCGACTGCTTCAAAGTAAAGCCTTTTGCAAGATTGGAAGCTATTGCACTTGAAAGCGTACAGCCTGTACCGTGAGTATTGGTGTTGTCGATACGCTTGCCCTCAAACCAGGTTATTTCGCCGTTTTCATTAAGCAAATCGTTTGCATCATTGACACTGTGGCCTCCTTTAAGAAGCACAGCACAGCCGTAGGTTTTATTTATTAAATCTGCGGCTTTTTCCATATCTGTTTTATCCGATATCTTCATTCCCGACAGCGCTTCTGCTTCGGGAATATTCGGCGTTACAACTGTCGCTAAAGGCAGTAATTTCTCTTTCAATGCGGTTACTGCATTTTCCGAAATAAGCCTTGCTCCGCTGGTAGCAAGCATAACAGGGTCAACAACGATATTTCTCGCATTATAGAAAATCAGCCTTTCAGCTATAACTTCAATAAGCTGTGCATTTGCAGTCATACCGATTTTTACCGAGTCGGGAAAAATGTCCGTGAACACAGCGTCAATCTGCTGTCCGAGAAATTCGGGAGTGACCTCGTAAACTGCTGTAACTCCCATTGTATTCTGTGCGGTAAGTGCGGTTATCGCACTCATTCCGTAAACGCCGTTTACAAGCATAGTTTTGAGATCAGCCTGTATTCCTGCGCCGCCGCTGCTGTCGCTTCCTGCAATAGTAAGGGCGGTTTTAATTTTGCTGTAATTCATTGAAAGCCTCCCTTAATTCCTTTGCCGCAACCCACGGATTATCCGCCTTCATAATCGCCGAAACAACGCATATTCCGTCAATTCCGCTGTCTTTCAGAATATGGATATTGTCCTTATTAAGTCCGCCTATTGCATTAACCTTAATCGGTACGGCTTTCGCAATTTCTTTAAGGGTATCAACGCTTGTCAGCACGGTTTTAACCTTTGTCGTTGTGGGATAAATTGCGCCTACCCCAAGGTAGTCTGCGCCCTGCTCATAGGCTTCAACAGCCTGTGGTACAGTCTTTGCGGTTGCTCCGACTATTTTATCATTTCCCATAAGCTGTCTTGCAATTCTGACAGGCATATCGGACTGCCCCACGTGAACGCCTTCCGCATTTACTGCAAGAGCCACGTCAACCCTGTCGTCAATGATAAGGGGTATATCATACCGCATTGTTATCTCGTGTACCTTTTCCGCAAGAGCAAAGTATTCCCTTGTTGTTCTGTCCTTTTCACGAAGCTGAATGAGCGTTACTCCACCCTTACAGGCTTCTTCAACACGGCGGAGAAATTCTTCTTCATCGCAGAATGTGCTGTCAGTAATAAAATACATTGTAGTATCAAGCTTTTTCATAGGCACCTCACATATAGATATAGTCATTCAGAACAGGCTGTAAGCCCTCAGCGGCGATGTCTCTGTACATTACATCAAGGCTTCTGTCATCGTTTATTTCGAACTGCTCGTCGCCCTGTTCTCCTTCGGTTTCGTTACCGCTGTACTTACTTTCGTGGTCGCCGATACCTGTGGAAACTCCTGCGGAAACCTTCGTTGCGGCGATTTTCACTATACCGTTTCTGAAGCTCTCGCTTTCCCTCGAAGATACCGTAATTCCGACGTAAGGAAGAAAAATCCTGTAGGCGCAGATAATCTGACAAAGCTGTGTTTCGTGGACATCAAGGGGATTGATTTTGTCGTTATTGATTATGGGGCGAAGTCTTGGGCAGGACAGCGACATTTCAGCGTGAGGATATTTTCTTTGAAGATAATAAACGTGCAGGGCGCTTGCAAGTGCGTCCTTTCGGAAGTCGGACAGGCCTAAAAGTGCTGAAAATGCTACTCCCCTCATACCGCCCATAAGCGCACGTTCCTGTGCCTCAAAGCGATAAGGATAGACGCGCTTATGACCGAGCAGGTGCAGTTCGGAATAGCGGTTACTGTCGTAGGTTTCCTGAAATACCGTCACATAATCCGCACCGCATTCGTGGAGATAACGATACTCCTCAACATTCACGGGATAAATTTCAAGCCCCACCATTCGGAAATATTTCCTTGCAAGCTTACAGGCTTCGCCGATGTACCGAATATCACTCTGCGCTCTGCTTTCGCCTGTGAGAATGAGAATTTCCTCCATTCCGCTTTCGGATATAATCTTCATTTCACGCTCAATCTGTTCTTTATCAAGCTTCATTCTGTTGATATTGTTGTAGCAGTTGAAGCCGCAGTATACGCAGTAATTCTCACAGTAATTCGCAATATACAGCGGCGTGAACATATACACGGTATTGCCGAAATGCTTCGAGGTTTCAAGTCTTGCACGCTCCGCCATCTGTTCTAAAAAAGGCTCTGCGGCAGGGGATAAAAGCGCCTTGAAATCCTCGATTGTACAGGATTCGTGTTCAAGCGCCGCCTTTACGTCCTTTGCAGTATATTCCGAATAATCATAGTTATCCATTTCGGACAGAACCCTACTCATAATATCGGATTTGATTTGCTCCATTCCCTTCATATATTCCATATGATTCGAACGGCTCATAGGATCGGTTTCAAGACGGTGCTTCTTTTCAAGAGCAGAGGGAGAAAGATGCTCTCCGTCCACAAAAAATCTGTTGTCCATAAGCACCTCAATCCCTTAAAAAGCCTGTAAGAGGGTCGGAAGCGCTTGCGCCTCTCGTAAGCACTCGCCCAAGCCCCGAAAGATACGCTTTTCTTCCTGCTTCAACTGCATTCTTAAAAGCCGCCGCCATAAGGGGTAAATCTCCTGCCGTAGCAAGGGCGGTATTCGCCATAATTGCCGCCGCACCCATTTCCATTGCTTCGCAAGCCTGTGAGGGTCGGCCGATTCCTGCGTCAACAATAACGGGCAGGTCGATTTCGTCCACAAGTATCTGAATAAACTCCCTTGTGGCAAGACCCTTGTTTGAGCCGATAGGTGCCGCAAGAGGCATTACCGCCGCCGCACCTGCATTCACTAAATCACGGGCCCCATACAAATCGGGGTACATATATGGCAGTACCACAAAGCCCTCTTTTGCGAGAATTTCGGTAGCCTTTATAGTTTCGTTGTTGTCGGGGAGCAGGTATTTCGTATCACGCATAATTTCAATCTTGACGAAATTACCGCACCCGATTTCACGTGCAAGCCTTGCGATTCGGACAGCCTCCTCCGCTGTTCTTGCGCCCGAGGTATTCGGAAGCAAGGTCACTCCCCTCGGTATGTAGTCAAGAATATTTTCCTGCTCCTTTGTGTTGGCGCGGCGCACCGCAAGAGTTATAATTTCAGCGCCTGCGTCACGGACAGCCGCTTCAATCAGATTGAGTGAATATTTTCCTGAGCCTAAAATGAAGCGTGAGTTGAATTCGTGTCCGCCTAAAATAAGTTTATCTTCAGTTGCCCTCTGTTGCGGTGCAACTGAGCAAACGTTCTGTTTGTT
The DNA here is from genome assembly GCA_045579625.1 of Ruminiclostridium sp. GTDB lineage: Bacteria > Bacillota > Clostridia > Oscillospirales > Ruminococcaceae > Ruminiclostridium_E. Next base: position 30,981 of record JAZNMN010000057.1, on the reverse strand, counting down.
TTCCATATCAATATTCCTTTCTAAACGTCAAATTTGCCTGCGATAATACGCAGAACTGTGTTTACCTGATGTGCGGCGCAGAGCATTACACGTGAAGCAAAAAGCGTTCCGTCATCAGCAACGTCGCTCATTCCGTCGCCGCAGATATACAACCGTTTTCCGAGCCTTTTCGTCTGTATCCTGTTGCCCGAGTGGAGTCCCGACATTCCCGAAGCCGCAACTATATACTTATCGGGATAACGCTCCGAAATTCCGTTCACAAGCATAGCCTTACACTCCGCATTGTCGAAGCACTCGCAGACAATACCGCAATCGGCAATAAGCGACAGATTTTCTTCTGCGAGTTTTACTGTATGGGTTATGATATTGCAGTATGGCGTTATCTCCGAAAGCGTTTGCTTCATAGCTTCTGTCTTATACATTCCGAGCTGTGAAACCGCATACTGCTGACGATGAAGATTTGATATATCCACCCTGTCAAAGTCAATAAGAATAAGCGTTCCTATGCCTGCTCTTGCAAGAGAAATCACAACATTTGAGCCGAGACCTCCGAGACCGCAGACTGCCACCGAGGCGGTAGAAAATTTCTGCTGTAATTCGGCTCCCTGCCGTGCTTCAAGAGCGCTGTACCATTCCTTCTCAGTCATATCAGCCGCCTCCCACAAAGCTAACAATTTCAACGCTGTCGCCGTCCTTCAGAACAGCATTGTCATACTGTACTTTAGGCAGAATATCGCCGTTAAGCTCTACTGCAACACGCTTTATATCGTAGCCGCTTTCCGAAAGAAATTCCGCTACTGTTCTGCCTGCGATATTAAGCGCTTCGCCATTGATTTTTACCATTTTTCCACCTCACAGAATATCGATATATTCGCCCTCAAGAGCCTTGTTCATACTTCTTACTGCACAGAATTTACCGCACATTGAACAGCTTTCTTCAATCTCAGGCTTTCTGTCATCACGTATCTTTTTTGCTGTTTCAGGGTCGATAGAGCATTCCCACTGCTTTTCCCAGTCGAAGTTTCTTCTCGCTTCAGCCATTCTGTCGTCAATATCCCTTGCGTGAGGAATATGCTTTGCAATATCTGCGGCGTGGGCGGCTATTTTAGAAGCAATAATACCCTGCTTTACATCATCAACATTCGGGAGTGCGAGATGCTCGGCAGGTGTGACATAGCAGAGGAATGCAGCCCCCGAAGCCGCCGCAACTGCACCGCCTATTGCAGAAGTGATATGGTCGTAGCCCGGAGCAATATCCGTGACAAGAGGCCCGAGGACATAGAACGGCGCACCCATACATATTGTTTGCTGTATCTTCATATTTGCTTCAATCTGGTCGAGAGGCATATGTCCGGGGCCTTCAATCATAACCTGGACATCCTTTGACCAGGCGCGCTTTGTAAGCTCTCCAAGACGTACAAGCTCCTCAATCTGACACACATCACTTGCGTCGGCAAGACAGCCGGGACGGCAAGCGTCTCCGAGAGAAATCGTCACATCATATTCACGGCAGATATCAAGAATTTCATCGTAATATTCATAAAACGGATTTTCATTTCCCGTCATACTCATCCAAGCGAAAACCAGCGAGCCGCCTCGTGACACAATGTTCATCCTGCGTTTGTGCTGTTTTATCTGCTCGATGGTCTTGCGTGTAATTCCGCAGTGAAGCGTAACAAAGTCAACCCCATCCTCAGCGTGAAGTCTTACAACGTCAATGAAATCCTTTGCGGTAAGCGTTGCAAGATCACGCTGATAATGGATAACGCTGTCATAAACAGGAACAGTGCCTATCATTGCGGGACATTCGGCCACAAGCTTCTGTCGGAAGGGCTGAGTGTTGCCGTGAGAGGATAAATCCATAATCGCCTCTGCTCCCATATCTACCGCCGCCATAACCTTTTGCATTTCGATATCGTAGTCCTTGCAGTCTCTTGACACGCCGAGATTTACATTGATTTTCGTGCGTAGCATAGAGCCTACGCCGTTCGGCTCAATGCACTTGTGAAGCCTGTTGGCGCAGATTGCTACCTGTCCCTTTGCCACAAGCTCACGGATTTCCTCGGGTGTACGATATTCCTTTATCGCAACAGCCTCCATTTCTTTTGTGACGATACCCTTTCTCGCCGCCTCCATTTGTGTTTTGTACATACTATTCCTCCGTTAAGATATTTTTAACAGACGGCAACTGAAAACAAAAAAGGAAGCCACCGATTTCGATAGCTTCCTTGTATGCATATATAAAAAATGCACCGACGTGTAAGCGTCAGCGCTTTACAGTCGTCCCTACGTTGGCATTATCCAAATCAGGTTATCGGTCGAAGGTTAAACCTTCCTCTCAGCCTGTAACACAAGCTCCCGTCTGTTAAATTGTAACTGTATTATACAGCATAGTTTTGAAAATGTCAAGAGGGAATTGGATATAGTATAACAAAAACTGATATTCACATATTAGCCCACAGAATAAAAAGCCTTTAAACCGTATGGTTAAAGGCTTTTTGGCTCCTATTACCAATTTCTCGGTAATACCGACCTTTCAGTTGTATACTTTACAGCAAGCCGTTATGTTGCTCTTTTACCCGAGGGCGACGCTCCTGCCCGCTTTTTTCTCTCCTTCTTTTCGATATACATAAGATTATCCGCCACGCTTATAGCGCTCTGAAGCTCGTAGCCGTTCCGTATTATAGCGTCGTGAACGCCTATGGAAATATCGAATCTGTAGGGTCGGTTCTTCCGCTCGTTGAACTCCGTTACAAAGCGGCTTCTTGCCTGAAGCACGTCCCAGGGACGAAGGGAGGAACCGAGGGGCAGTATTGCGGCGAACTCATCCCCGCCCATTCTTCCGACAACTGCTTTTTCTCCGAGAATTGTATATAAGCATTTTGCTACAAGCTTTATGCAGTAGTCGCCTTCCTCGTGACCGAAGGTGTCGTTTATAGTTTTAAGATTATCCATATCGGCGTAGCATACGATAAAGGAGCCTTCCGTATTCTCTCGCACAAGCCGTTCAGCTTCAAGATAGAATCCTCGTCGGTTATATGTGCCTGTCATCTCATCATTTCTCGAAATTTTTTCAAGCGCAAGATTTCTTATATGAAGCTCCGACAGCAAAACAGCCTGATTCTTAAGCAAGTCAAGAGTACGGACAGCCGAGCTCAGCTGATATGTAATAAGCTCCAGCTCCTCGAAGAAATCCTCTTCGTGAGGCTCCAGCAACGCAATACCGTACTGGGTTTCGGCGGAATACAGGTCAGCGACAAGAAGATTATGCTGCCTGTCATTGGGCAGGCAGTTGTTTATGAATAAATCCGCAGTAGTTATTTTCTGCTCGTTCTGCGGCACGGAAAACAGCGCTTTTCCGTAGCTGTAGGCCTTGAAAAGCCAGGACAGATTTTTCGGAAATGCTTCCCCGTCATTATGAACTATCGGCTTATCGTAGATATATATGTAGGCAGTATCCGCACCAATACAGCTTAACTGCTTCATAATCTGTGTATAGCCCTTTTCCGCCTCGCTTCCGAACATCATCGTATCACGGATAAATATGTTTTCAAGGTGGGTACGTTCCTCATATTTTTCTACAGTATACGCCTTCGGGTGAGCTTCGGACTCCTGCCTCATATCAGCGGTCGGACAGGAAGCGCGCTGAATAAATTTTGTTTCGATATAATGCCTGTTGTCCTCGGTACCGCTGAGAAAATTTACAGCCTTTTCTACAGCAACCGCTCCCAGCTCGGAAGCCTCCGCTCGTACCGAAGACAACGGAGGAGAAAGTCGGGTACAGAAGTCCAGGTCGTCAAAGCCGACTACTGCCACATCCGTCCCTACAGTAATACCCTTTTCGGAAAACACCTCGTAAAGCTTCGAAGCCACAATATCATTCACACATACAACAGCGTCAATATCGGGATTTCGCTCTATAAAGGGACGGGCGTCATAAATACTCTCGTGAGCCATATCACATTCGGTAACAAGAGCTTCACGGTATTCTAAACCGTTTCTTTTAAGGCTCGCTTTATATTCCTCGAAACGCTGTATACATTCAAAATTGTTAAGGTCGCCCGCCATAAAGCCGATATTTTTTCTTCCATCCTTCGCCAGCAGGTCGATAGCCTCCGCAATTCCTGCACGATTGTCGAACTGCAGAAAATCGTAGCCCTCTATCTCGGAGGAAACGCTCAAAATCGGCGTATCTCCAAGACTGTCAAGAAAAGCCTTGCGCTTAGCGGTATCGTATATGTAGGCGATAGTACCTACCGCAGTAATCAGATAATCAAGCTTCGCTTCGGCGGCAATATCAAAAAGAACGTTATACTGATACTCATACCTGATATCGTACTGCTCGTATTTATTCCGAGCGCCTATATACTTCCCCGGAAAGATTATAAGATTAGCGTCAAGCTCCCTCGCTCGGCGCATCGCTCCTTTGGCAAGACCGTTACTGAATGCGTCGGTAATATTGGCTACCAGCAAGCCTATGTTATAACGTTCCTTTTTCATCATATCCACCGCCCGATCATTTTAATATACATTATTATATCATTACAGTAAGCCTTTTTCAATAGTCAAAATGACGTATATTTCAGAAAGAAGTGCAGATATACACGATAAATTATGCCGTTTTCTAAACCTCGGAAACACGTCCGAAGAAGAGACCGCAGGATACACTTCGGTTACAGTTCAACTTGAAAATGAAATATATTGTAACAATTTACAATTCAGATTACTTATTATTGAACAACACGCACAAAAACAAGCCTCATCGCCTAACTAATAATTTAGGTAAATTAAATTAAGTTTTAACCCTTCGCAATAACAACAGTTTTCACAAATACTGGCATTTTCATTATATAATTATCACAAAAAACATTGAAATGTTGCGTTTTGTACAAAATGTAGATTGATTATACGTTAATTTCATTGTATAATTTAAGCAAGATTTAAGTAAATGTTTCGAAAATTTACTTAAACACATTCACACATTTAAACAAAACCAATCTACAGCGAAAGGAAAAACAGTATGAAACTGAAAAAGATTTTATCAGCAGTTCTCACCTCAGCACTTATCCTCTCCATTGCAGGCTGCGGCCAGTCAGGCACAGCAGCAGGCACCACAGAAAACGGCGGTGACAACGAAGCTCCTGCCGCAACAACAGCAGGCGGAACAGAAGCTCCCAAGGAAACCGAAGCAAGCGGCGAAAAGCTTACACTTACAGTACTCACACATCGTACAGACCGCCTCGCAAACGGCGGCGACGGCTCTCTCGAGGAAATGACAAAGGCCTTCGAGGAAGCAAATAACTGTATAGTAAAGTATCAGGGCTTCACCGATTACGCAGGCGACGTTTCCACAATGATGAGCACCTCCGAATACGGCGATGTACTTATGATTCCCGATACAGTAAAGCTTTCCGACCTTTCCAATTACTTCGAACCTCTCGGCTCATACGATGAGCTCGATAAGAAGTATAACTGGGCAAATCAGAAGATGTACGACGGCGTTGTCTACGGAATTTCTCACCTCGGCTCCGTAAGCGGCGGTATCTGCTACAACAAGAAGGTATGGGCTGACGCAGGCGTAACAACCCTCCCCAAGACAGCAGAAGAATTCCTCGAGGATCTTAAGCTTATCCGCGACAATACCGACGCAATTCCTTACTATACAAACTTTGCGGCGGCTGACTGGACGCTTTCACAGTGGAGCTCTCTTGTAATGTCCGCTTCGGGCAAGTCCTCCTATAACAACGACATTCTCATAAATGCTGAGGATATTTTCGTTCCCGGCGGCGCTTACTACGAAGTTTTCAAGCTTATGTACGACGTATTCGCCGACCCCACCCTTATCGAGGAAGATCCTATGACCTCCGACTGGGAAGGCTGTAAGGCCGCTATCAATAACGGTAAAATCGGTACTATGGTAATGGGCTCCTGGGCAGTAAGCCAGTTTATGGAAGCAGGCGAAAACGGCGATAACATCGGTTATATGCCCGCTCCCTTCTCCATTGACGGTCAGCAGTACGCACAGTCTGCCTCCGACTACGCTATGGGTGTTAACAAGAACCGTTCCGACGAAATCAAGAGCCTCGGTAAGAAGTATATCACCTGGTTTGTTGAGGAATCAGGCTTCGCAAAGAAGGAAGGCGCTATTCCTACCCTTAAGGGCAGTGAAATGCCCGACTACCTCGAAGCCTTCGGCGACTGTATTTTATTCACAGAGGATACAGCTCCCGAGGGACTCGTAGGCGTATGGAACGAAATCGATAACGATTCTCAGGTAGGTATCTGGGCAGGCGACGCCGCTAACTTCAAGATTCAGATTGCAGAAGCCGCTCTCGCAGGCAACGACTTCAGCACAGTTGAAGGTATATTTGCTGACTGCAACAGCAAGTGGGCAGCAACAAGAGACGCTAACGCCGACTATACCGCTTACAAGGGCTGATATTAAACCTTATCCGTAAATTATTCTTCATACCTCCATCATTCTCCACCCTATTATGCAGGTTCGGCTGCGAAAACCGAACCTGCAGATATTTTGAAGAAGCGGCTAAGCTTCGCTTTTTCAAAATGTCCGTTAAAATACAAGCGACGAAAGGAAAATACTTATGGCTGCACCCGTTCGACATCAGAAAAGAGATTTTTTTGACTGGCTTCACGGATACACAGGGCAGAAATACACCACGACGCTGCTGTTTCTGCTTATACCGATAATTCTTATGGTATTATTTACTATAATTCCTGCGGTAAATATGTTTATCTTCAGCTTTCAGGAACGTGACCAGTTCGGCGTTGACCCACAGTGGGTAGGCCTCGAAAACTACGAAACGATTTTTACCGATTCGAGCTACCTCTCCACCTTCCGCAACTCCCTGTATTATCTCGCAGGCTCCTTCGCACAGCAGGCGATAGCTCTTTTTATTGCAGTATTGCTCTGTTCAAAAATTAAGTTTGCAAACCTGTTCAAGGGCGTCATCTTCTTCCCATATATGATGAACGGCGTAGCAGTATCCCTCATCTTCCGCCGCTTTTTCCAGAAGGGCGACGGTATAACAAATACCGAGGGTACGCTTAACAGCATAATCGAAATGTTCGGCGGCGAGCCTGTAAAATGGCTCTCGAATCCCGATATTGTAAACTGGTGTCTCGTATTCGCTTCTATCTGGCGATATATAGGCTTCGATATTATAATGTACATAGGAGCTATACAGTCAATATCTCCCGATATCTACGAGGCCGCATCTCTCGACGGTGCAAACACCTGGCAGAGATTCCGCCATATCATATTCCCAAGCATCCGCCCGATAGTAGCCCTACAGCTTATTCTTGCAATAAAGGGAGCTGTTTCCGTATTCGAAATCCCCTATATCATCACAGGCGGCAAGGTCGGAACAAGCACCTTCGTCATCAAGACCATTGATACTGCATTCGCCTATCAGCACGTAGGACTTGCGTCGGCAATGGCGGTAGTGCTGCTGGCGATAATACTTGTAGTCACGGCGATACAAAAGGCATTCTTCAAGGAGGATAAGTAATATGAGCAATAATGATACTCACGTTGTCGAAACAGCTTCCACAAATACAAATCATCTTGAAGAATACCACAGAAGAAAGGAAGCATATAAGTTCAGAGAAACTCCAAAGGCAGTCAGAACGTTATTCACGGTACTGAAATACATTATTCTTATTGCCGCTTGTCTGCTGGTAATTTTGCCGCTTCTCGTAGTACTTATCGGCGCCTTCAAAACCCACGACGAATATATCACCACCAACGTTTTTGCGCTCCCCTCCGTACCACAGTTCGACAATTTCGTTACCGCCTTCATCGACGGCGATGTTCTCAGAGGACTTCTTAATACGGTAATAATACTTGTAATCTCCTGTGCAGGAACAGTCATCACAGGTACAATGACCGCCTTCGTACTCCAGCGTTTCAACTCCCTCTTCACAAGAGCCGTCAAGGCGGTATTCCTTGTAGCCGCGCTTCTTCCCAACATTTCAATGCAGGTTACAGTTTTCCAGGTTATAAACTCTCTTGGACTCTATAACTCGATATGGGCACCCTGTATACTTTACATAGGCACAGATATAGTTTCCATATACATCTTTATCCAGTTCCTCAATAATATCTCGCGTTCCCTCGACGAAAGCGCATTTCTCGACGGCGCAAGCTACTTCCGTATCTATTGGAGCATTATACTTCCTATGCTGCGTCCTGCAATAGCTACAGTACTCGTCATCAAGTTCGTCGGTATATATAACGACTTCTATACAGCAAATTTATATATGCCCTCGAAGGAGCTGGGCGTAGTATCGACAGCATTATACCGCTTTATCGGCCCCTATGGAGCAAAGTGGGAGATAATTTTCGCAGGTATCATAATCTGTATGATACCGTCGCTTATAATATTTATATCATTACAGAAATTCATTTACTCAAACCTCGTAGCAGGCTCGGTAAAGGAATAAAACACAACACCAATCTTCTTCATCATTATCCAACATACAGATACCTCCTGTCAATTATGGCGGGAGGTATCTGTTATAATAAAGCTAACCGCCCGACTGTCACCGTAAATGACAATCGGGCGGTTTTCAACCCCTTATTTCTCATACCTGAGCCATACGGAATTATCCTCCATAGCCGTTACGCTTCTGAGCCTGAATTCGCACATATCCGCTTCCATAAACAACGGCTTATCATTTTTATCGGCTATTATCGGCGCAGTCACAAGACTCAGCTCGTCAACCGCATTCTCACGAAGAAATGCGCCGTTTATGATACTTCCGCCTTCAATGCAAACTATTCTTTCTCTTTCAGTTATAAATTCCATACTATCAGCTCCTTTTCTGGTATTATACCACAGATTCTCCGATAAAACAATATAAGCTTAAACGAGTACGCAAATAATCGAAAGCTCACTGTGTTTTTCTGTAGTCTTCCTATCGTTTTCTCCCGAAACGGCAACTCAGTCGTAAAAAACGGCAGGTTATGTTTTACCCTGTTGCAAAAGAATTTCACTTGTGTTAATATGAATTCAGAGAGGTGATACGGTGAAAATTTCAATAAACATAAACGAAACTATTCCCGATACGGAAATAGTTATAAACAGCAGGAGTCTTACTCCCGAAATAGAAAAGATAATCGCTACGCTCCGTATTCTTGACCAGCAGATTATGGCGGTCAGAAACGACGAGGCATACATACTGGACGTGGCAAAAATCGTATACGTCGAATCGGTGGACAGAAAAACCTTCGTTTATACCGAAAGCGAATGCTTCGAATCAAAGCTGAAGCTGTATGAGATTGAACAGCAGCTTTGTCAGACAGGCTTTCTTCGTGTAAGTAAATCCTGCCTCGTACAGCTTAAATTCATACGTTCTCTTAAAGCGGAGCTTGACCGTAAGATAAGACTGACGCTCGAAAACGGCGAGCAGATAATCGTGTCGAGGCAGTATGCCGACGAACTGAAGCACAGACTGGGGGTAAAGTAAAATGGATAATAAAAAAGGAATACTCGGATACCTTTCCGAGGTATTTATGATTTACGGAATTGCAGTATTACTGCTTAATATTTTCTGTATGCTTTTCGGAGAGGAGGCAAAACAGCTTTCCACTATATTCTCTCTCGGAGGACAGGGGCTCAGCATATCGACCCTGCTGGAATTCCTGCTGGCAATAGCTCTTGTGGTAACCCTCCGCTTTATCTTTATGACGGATTTCGTTATAAGAAAAATGCCGCTTCCGATACGAATTATTTTGCTTTTTGCGGGAGCGCTCGGAATCGTACTGCTATTTATTTTTATGTTCGGTTGGTTTCCTGTAAGCGAGCCGATGGCGTGGCTTATGTTTCTGATAAGCTTCGGAATAAGCTGTACCATAAGCACGATAATTTCAACCTTAGCGGAAAAACAGGAGAATAGGAAGCTTGAAGAAGCGCTTAAGCGTTTTAAGGAGGAGCAGTAATGGAAAACGCAATTTCTGTAAAAAACATCACAAAAGCCTTCGGTGAGAAAAAAGTTCTCGATAATATAAGCTTCGAAATCGGAGAGGGCGAGATTTTCGGACTTCTTGGCCCCTCGGGGGCGGGAAAAACGACCTTAATTAAAATTCTCACGGGTCAGCTTAAAGCCGAACAGGGCGCATCCGTTATCAACGGCATAAATTCGCAGAGGCTCACAGGAAAGGATTACAGCGGCTTCGGAATTATGATGGACAATTTCGGCGTCTACGAGCGTCTGAGCTGTTTCGACAATCTTAAGATATTTGCAAGAATATACGATATCGGAAACGACAGAATAAACGAAGCCCTCGAAGCGGTAGGCTTATCGGAGGCGAGAAAGACTACTGCATATAATCTTTCAAAAGGAATGAAAAGCAGGCTCAGACTTGCAAGGGTATTTATGATCGACCCCGACATTCTTTTCCTCGACGAGCCTACAAGCGGACTCGACCCTGCTACTGCAGACGAAATACAGAAAATGATACTTGCCGAAAAAGCGAAGGGAAAGACAATTTTTCTTACAACCCACACAATGACCGAGGCGGAAAAGCTTTGCGACAGCATCGCTCTTTTAAACGAGGGGAAAATCGTCGAATACGGAAGCCCCGACGAAATCTGCCGCCGATACAATCATCAGAAGCGTATAAAAATCCATCTTACCGACGGCACAGACAGGGAAATATCTCACGATGAAAATGCGTCGGTAATCGTTTCTGAGCTTCTTAGGGAAGGTAAAGCGGAAACAATCCATACGACAGAGCCCGACCTTGAAACGGTATTTATGGAGCTTACGGGAAAGGAGCTTACAGCGTGAAAAATATAGACGCGGTTTTTCTTAAACAGCTTAAAGAAACCTTCAAAAACAAGGCTATACTTATCCATTTTCTGATGTTCCCTCTTATGGTTATAGTTATGGAAAATGCGGTAAAGCTTGAAAATATGCCCGAGCATTTCTTCGTAAAGCTTTTTGCGATAATGTTTGTGGGAATGGCACCCCTCATCTGTATGTCCTCGATAATTTCCGAGGAAAAGGAAAATAACACCCTCCGCGCCCTTATGATGAGCAATGTAAAGCCCTATGAATATCTTATAGGCGTGGGGCTGTACGTTTGGCTTATGTGTATGGCAGGAGCAGTAGTTTTCGCAATTTGCGGCGGCTACAGCGGTATGGATTTCTGCGTGTTTATGCTTATAATGTCGGTGGGAATACTGCTTTCGGAGCTTACGGGTGCAGTAATCGGCATATTCAGCAAAAATCAGATGTCGGCAACCTCGGTATCCGTCCCCGTAACAATGATTTTCTCCTTTCTGCCTATGCTTTCTATGTTCAACGAAAGCATAGAAAAGATAGCGAGAGTAACCTATTCACAGCAGATGAGCATTCTCATAAACAGCCTCGGAACAACCGAAATAAAAGCGGAAAGCGCTGTTGTAATAGCAGTAAATTTTCTTATTATGGCTTTACTGTTCGGGGTGATTTTCAAGAAAAAGGGACTTGAATAGTAAAAAAGGCAGGACGATTTTCGTCCTGCCTCAGCTTGTCGAAAAAGCCTTTTCGACAAGCTGACAGGCTTCGATAGGCACACGCAGACGAGGAAAAAGCCGCTGTAGGCGTACGGTTGTACGGTAAGCGGCTTTTGACGAAGTAAGTAAAAATGCTTTCGCAGAGTCGGGTAAACGGCTCTGCGAAATTCCTGAGTATTTATTTTATTCTGAATTTTTAACTCATATAAACCCTCATTTTTACGGTGCGTGGGTTTATCGAAGGTCTGAAACGGCACGAAAACGTATCCGTCTGTATTATTTAATATTCGTTTCATTGTATCAGTATCTTCTGAACGCCTGCACCGCCAGCATTATAATAAGCCACAGGATATTGTAGCCCAGTATAATCGCAGGTGAGAATACCACATATTTAACGGAAAAGGCGAGAAGTACAAGCACAAGAGCACCGATAAACATTCCTGCCACCATAAACATCTGGGACAGGTTTACGTCCTTAAGTATCTTCTTTGAAGCGAGGATACCCTTAGCGAGGGAAACGAAGCTTCCGTTGCAGGCGAGAGCACTGCTGCCCCTCGAGGTATATTTCGTACATTCATTAAAGATATCGTGGAGATTTCCGTTTATTACCTTTATCATTTCAGGGTCGGCGTCGAAGGTATCCGCTATCTTACCTACGGTTATAATCGAGTCCGTAGTTTTAACGACTATGGATACGCCCTTATCTATAAGACCCTTTACACAGCTTCTTATTCTCGGGTTAGGAGTAAGACGTATAAAGAAGATTATAGTAAGCTCTCCGCCTACGGCGAGATAAACGCTGTCCGAGCCGTTACGGCAGTACTTCGCAATAGCGCTCATTTCGGGCACCTTGATGCTGTGGTGCTTCATCTGCTCACGATTACCCATTATAAGGCGCTTATTACCGTACCAGCCCATTACGCCCATATTGTCCTCGTAGACACAGCTGTCCACCTCCGCTAAAAGCTCCTTATTTCCGCCTATCATTTCGTAGAAAAGACCCGAAAGGATAGAGCCGCTCTTTATAGCGAGGGAGGCGGCGAGGATAATCGCCTGGTCGAGGGAGATATTGTTGAAGGAATTCTGGAACTTACAGGGCTTTAAGTTCGTACATTCAATATTCGCCTTCGGGAAAAGCGTATTTACGTCCACGAGTACGGAGTTCGTTTCTCCGAATTCCTCTGCCGAGGTATAACCGAGAAGGGCGCAACCGCTCTTTGAAAGGGATTTTGTTGCTCTTCTGAAGGGGTTATTCACCAGGAACATTATCGAGAAAGGGGACATTACGCTTATAAGTCCGATAGTAACTGTGGTTGCCCAGTAAATATTATTTTCCATTCCCTCTACGCCGTTGGGAATGAAGTAAACGAGAAGGCCTGCGAGAATGCCGACGATAAGGGATACGGGGGCAATAAGCTTCGAAAGCCTGTCCGCCTTGTCCTCACAGTAGCTCTTTTTAAGGAAGTCGGTAAGAAGCTCCGCCTTTCTCATAGTCGCAAGGTACGGAAGCTCCGTTACAACACCCTTTGTAAAGGCGGTAGCCTCGCTCTGGCCGTCTACGATATCCGCATAATATTTATTCATATCCGAGGAAATGAAGCGGAAATTCCTTTTCGCTCTTACTATCATACTGAGCTTTCCGAGGGTATTGAAGGCGAGACCCGCAAGAGCGACGGAAAGATATATGAAGGCACGGCTTCTCTGTAAATAATCGGTGTTTGTAAGGTGCAGTAATGCGCCAAGAAGAGATACGATACAGCTTACCGAGCATATCGTATCACAATCGCTCCTGCCCTTAAAGAGCTTAACGAGACCGTTGGTTATTACCGAGGAACAAAGTCCCATTCCGATAATTCCCAGTATCATATTCATATAGATAAAGCCGTCCATATCGTGGCGCTTATCCAGGAAGCCTATCTCTGTACCGAAAAGCTCGAAGGTAAGATTTCCGCCAAGCTCTCCTATAATCGTAATTATTCCGAGGAAAAGGGTAATTACCGTAAGGAGTATAAATCTGAGCCTGAGGCTCTTATGAGTTTCGGTAAGATCTGTCCATATAGCCGCGTCGTCATCCTCTGCGGCAAATTCCTCCTCGGTCTCCTCTTCGTCATAGCTGAAATCGTCGTCGCTTATATCCTCGAGGACGAAGTTCGAAATCTTGCGCTTACGCTTACTGCTGAGCTCCTTTATTTTCTGCTCGGCGATAATCGGGTCGCTTACGGGAATCTGACCCGTTCTCGGCATAGTCGCTCCGATAGCGTGAAGCTGTATGCTTTTCGTTACGGGAGCTATAACCGGCTCGAAGGCTCCCGTTTCCGAGGGGAGGGAGTTCCTGTCTCTTATATCGGAGAGTCGTTTCTGTTCGATAGTTTTATTTATCGCCTTTAAGAGCTTTTCCTCTTCGGGAGTCTTTGCTCCCGAGATTTCCTTCGTTACCGTGCCCGAGGAGGGAGCGTTATCATATTTCGGAAGATATCTCTTTACCTCGTCGCCTACCACGAAGGTCCTGTCCATATCGAAGCTCTTTTCGGGCGCCTTATAGCCTATATCGGGCATTACCGTAGTAGAGCCGTCAACTATTTCCTCGAAGGATCTGTTACTGCTGAAGGCGGAAGCTCTTGCAAGCTCCTTAAGGTCGTTTCCTGCAACGCCGACGGTATCGCCTGTAAGACTTGAAGCGGGGACAGTCTCAATAAGCCTGGTAATTCCCGTAGAGCTTTCCTCCTCACGGCTGTTTCCGAATTCGTAAGGATTCATAGCGCTTATAAAGTCATCGGGATCCTCGAGAACGGATTCCTTTTCGAGAAGCTTCTGGGCGTCGTTGTCCATTTTCTGCTGTCTAAGGGCTTTTTCAAGCTCGATTTCCTCGGTAGTACGCTCGGAAGGAAGCTCCGCCGTAGTATCGTCAACCTTCGGAAGCTCGAGAGGTACATCCTCGAAAACGATGTTCTTGGTAGCGTATCTGCGTTCGGATTCTTCCTCTTCCTTACGCTTTCTTTCAGCCTCAAGACGTGCCTTTTCACGTTCCTCCTCGTCGAGGGCGGCTATTCTTTCGGCTTCCTCGGCCTTCTTTCTTTCCGCCTCTTCACGAAGACGCTTTCTTTCAGCCTCCTGTTCGGCTACTCTTTTCGCCGCCAGCTCCGCAAGGCGCTTTTTCTCGGCTTCTTCAGCCTTCCTGCGTCTTTCGGCTTCTTCGATACGCTTTCTCTTTTCCTCGGCAAGCCTTCTCTGTTCCTCGGCTTTACGCTTTCGTTCCTGTTCGAGGGCGAGTCTTGCCTTTTTTTCTTCCTCTTCACGCTGAATACGAAGCTCTTCGGCTCTTTTTCTTTCTTCTGCCTGTCTTCGCTCTTCGATTCTTTTCCGTCTTTCAACATCATCTCTGTCAGAGGATCTGAAAGGGTTTTCGGAGGAGCTCCTGCCCTTTCCGTCGCCTAAAATATCGGCAAGCAGATCGTCGGCCGAGGTAGATCTTCTGCTCCGTCCGGTACCCTCTTCCGCCAATATATCGTCAAGAGAATATTTCGACATTCGGATTTCTCCTTTCGTTCATACTCTTAGCGCAGTATTTATCTTCTGTGGCGTACAACCTCGTACATCAGAATTCCTGCACTTACGGAAGCGTTCAAAGAATTGACCTTTCCGTACATATCTATAGATAAAATCATATCGCAGTTTTCACGGACAACCCGTCCCAGCCCGAAGCCCTCGGAGCCGATAACGAGCGCTACCGCACCGCTTAAATCAGCCTTATGGAAGGGCTCGCCGTCTGCCTCGGCGCCGTAAACCCATATATTTTTCTTCTTAAGCTCTCTTATCGTGTCCGAAAGATTCGAAACCCTCGCCACCTTAAGCCAGCTTGCCGCACCTGCCGAGGTCTTGAATACCGTAGCGGTAAGTCCTGCGCTTCTTCTTTTAGGAATAATTACGCCGTGAGCGCCGCAGGCCTCCGCAGTACGGATAATCGCACCTAAATTATGAGGATCCTGGATTTCGTCGGCAATTATTATAAAGGGGGGCTCGTTCTTTTCCTCGGCTACCTTAAGTATATCCTCTACGGTAGCATATTCTGCCGCCGCTATAACCGCCGCTACACCGCCGTGCTTCCCGTCGGGAACGAGGGAGGCGAGCTTTTCGTCGCTTACATCCTTTACCACCGCCCCGCTGTCCTTCGCCATAGAGACTATCTTACCGAGTCCCTTTGCAGTTTTCTGTATATAGACGGTATCGACTGCCTTTCCCGAAAGGAGCGCTTCGGAAACCGCATTTCGCCCGTAAATTATCTGTTCGTCCATAAAGAACCTCTTTCTTGTGCATACTTATTCTACATTATACCATATATTGTGGTTAAATTACAATAGGTTTGGAAAAATAATTTGAGGGAAAGAGTGGGAAATAAAAAACGAAGAGGGTAGCCTGTACCTTCTTCGTTATTTCTGTCTTTATGTTTCCTTTTGTCTCGTTCTTTGATTATTCTTCTTTTTTAGATGCTCTGCAGTATTTTTAATAATCAGAATATCCTCATCATCAAGTCCGCTTATATCGATAAAAAGCCGTTCTTCTTCGATTCCGAGAAGATAATCCGTAGAAACGTGAAAAACCTTGGCGAGCTTTATAAGAATTTCGGGAGAGGGATTTCTTTCATAAAGCTCATAATTACTTATTGCCGCCTTTGATACCCATATTCTCTCGGCAAGCTGCTGCTGGGTCATTCCTGATTTTTCACGGAGTTCCCTGAGCCTGTCTCCGAAAACCTTCATAGTATCACTCCTCTTTTGAACAGTATACCATACAGTATGCGCAAAAACGTTGATATTTTGTACACGATTTGTTGACTTTAGAGACCGAAGGTGATATAATGTGTGGTGTCAGCAGTCTGACAAATACATATATCAAGATATGAAAGGACAGGAAAATGAAAAAATCAAAAGAAATCTATATTGACGGAAGCTACGGTCCCGAGGTTCAGGCAGTCTTCGATAAGCTCTATAACTCAAAGCATAAAACCCGCAAATTTATCTTCTTTTTAAGCTGTGGAATAGCAATTCTGAACTTTTTCGCCGTAATGATAAGTAATCTCGGCTCGGGATTTGTCTTTGCTGTTTGTTTAGCGGCTTTTCTGTCCTTTACCTACGGCTTCGGACTGCTTGGCCTTAATCACGGTTGGCATTCGCTGAAGAAGCTGTTTATTGAGATACCTTTTCTGTTTGCTATTGTAATAGCCTTCTTTGTGGGTGGCTGTGCCATATTGGTAGGCGGAATATACGCAATTGTTGACGCTATATACCTTATACTTAAGAAGCCCCTGGTTTTCAAGTATGAGCGCAATGAAATTCTCGAAAGCCGAGAAATGCAGGAGATAATGATAAGAAGGGCTATGGGAGAATTTTCGACTGTGCCCGAGGATAATATGGAAAAGCTCAGAAGGCTTAAGGAAATGATGGACGACGGCGTTATAACCGAAGAGGAGTACAACGCTAAGAAGACCGAGCTTCTTGCAGGTATCTGATAAATCCGAGAAACTGTAAAAATACTGCAATATAAAAAATAACAGGCTCCGACTCTGAATAGTCGGGGCCTGTTTGCTTCTTTTTGTCACTCTCTGTTTTCTGAAGGGTAAGGGGTAACGCCCGTCAGCGGCGTCTTTTTAAACCGTGCGGCGGTCATAGAAACGCAGAACGCTTCCGTTACTCGGGAAGTCTTCTCCCTTTTCGAGATTTTCCCGAAGGCGGGAGACTGCTCCGACAGAGGGCTGTGAAAGCAGCAGTGGTTATATAACGCAAGGCGGTATATACTTTATATTACTCACCGATAGTTATTGTATCGGGGAAAATATTCTTGCTTTCTTCCTTGTTGAGGAAGGTTGTACTTACATAACCCTGAATGATTGCGCCGTCGTCAACGGTAATTGTGGAAGCGCTTATATCGCCGAATACAACCGCATCGCTTTTAAGCTCGGTCTTTCCGCCTGTGCTGAGGTTTCCCTTGATTTTACCGTTAATGCTTGCGTATGTAGAGGAAAGGTCGCCGAGAAGAAGGGTATCCCTTTCCATATAAACGTTGCCCTTAAGGCGGATATTACCCTGAACCTGGGAAATTCTGAGCTTTGCGTTGTTGCAGGATATATCACCCACGATTTTACCGTTAAGGTCGATATCCTTTGTTGTCTCGACATTACCCTTTATGTTGCCGTCTACGGACATATTAGCGAAGGAGCGCACGTTACCGTCGATAACCGTATTTCTCGAAATAACGGTTGTCTCGTTATCGTCTACAGGCGCACCAAAGCCCGATGTGGAATAAGAGGGCTGGGGATTGTATGCAGGCTGTTCGGGGCGGAAGCTTCCCTGCTGAGGCTGTGAGAAGTTCTGCTGAGGCTGTGAGAAGTTCTGCTGAGACTGGTTGACGCTCTGCTGAGGCTGTGTGTAACCCTGCTGGGGCTGATTGAAGCCCTGCTGAGGCTGATTGAAGTTCTGCTGAGGCTGATTGAAGCTCTGCTGAGGCTGTGTGAAGCTCTGCTGAGGCTGTGTGAAGTTCTGCTGAGAAGCGTTATCATTATCAAGATCGCCGTAATCTATTTTATCGGGGTCTGAGAAATTAGCCGCCTCAAAAGCAGACTGACGACGGCTGTACTCATCTGCTGCTGCAGCCGCTCTCTTTTCGATTTCCTCGAAATCGGTATCTCCATCAAAGCCCTCCGCACCGTTGATTGCGTCAAACTCGGCGGTATCGCTTGCCGCTACGGCATTTTTCATTCCGTCTATGGAGCGGTCGCTCTTACGCTCTTCCTTTCCGCCGCCTGTAAGCTCTCTTACTGCCTGCGAAAAATTTTCTTTAATTCCCATGGCTTGATATTTCCTTTCCTTTCGGGTATCAGAACTGGATAGGTCTTACGTTTTCCGAAAGCTTATCCAGTTTAAAGTTTCTTGAATCCGCAATAAGTGCACGGATAATATCCTCGAGAACGAGGATAGTGTTATAGCCTCCGCCGTAATCGTGCATCAGTATTATCGCACGGGGAACCTCTGCCGTCTGACCGAGAACGGTGTTGTACATTTCCGTCCAGTCAGCCCCCATAGCGTCACGGCTGTCCACATTCCAGTCGAAGTAGATAAATCCCCTTCTTGTCATTTCTTCTATGATATCGTCTCTTATCGCCTCGTTAAAGTCGTTGACGCTTCCGCCGGGGAAACGGAAAAGACGGCATTTTACGCCTGTTGCCTCGTAGACTCTCGTATAAGCGAGATTAAAGTCCTCGAGGTAGCTCTTAACGTCCTTATAAATCTTCTCGTAGTCGTGGCAGGCGGTATGAATACCGATGGTATGCCCCGATTCGACGATTCTTTTAAGCCTGTTGTTACAGGTTTCGGTACCGTCGGGAATTACGAAGAACGTAGCCTTTATATCGTATAAATCGAGATAATACAGTATATTTTCGGTATATTTCGAAGGACCGTCATCAAAAGTAAGATAAACGTAATCCTTATCGTCGACATATTTTATATCTGTAGCTCCGTAGGCGTAAAGCTCGGGATAAAGCTCCTCGTAGGACGTATCCCCGTCAGCCTCGGGGGGCTTTGTTGTTACTGCAGTAGTACTCTTGGTTGTTGTGGTGGTTGCCGCCGTAGTGGTTGCGGCTGTTGTGGTTGTAACCGAAGCGGACGTGGAGGAAACAGCCTCCTCGGATACGGGCGCGGTTGTCGCCGCAGGCTCAGTATCGCTCTCCTCGGGCTCGTCCTCTACGGAAAAGCTTATTTTTGTATCCGCCGCGACAGGGACCGTTTCCGATTCCGACGCTTTTTCTTCGGTTTCCTGAGGAATTTCTTCCTCCTGTCCTTCCTCCGAGGGTTCCTCGCCCTTAAGCGCCGATATTTCGGCTCTTAAAGCTAAGATCTCCCTGTCCTTTTCCATGCCCTGTACGCCGAAAACGATACAGAGGACGGTAGGTACTATTATAAGAAGGAGCAGTACCGTAATAATAAGATGTTTGAAAAATTTTACGCTTCCTATATACAAAAGAGGTAACCTCCGAATAAATTCGTCAGTATATAAACTGATACATATATACTTAAATAATACTATAACGGGACGTAAATGTCAAGATTTTTTTGAAAAGGAACGGGATTTACATTTTTTAACGGTATATTACACCTGTTTTCGGGGACAGCTTGTTAAATTTTCTCAAAACTCTCGGAAAAACTATTGCAAAAAAATCTGTTTTGATATATAATGTATTTGTGTGTGTAAGGCGGTAATTGTACTGCCGCCTTAGGACAATATACCCGCGGCGGACAAGCCTGCCGCAAAAATCTGAAAGGAGTTAGTACAATTATGACGTATTCTCACGAAGTAGAAACAATGTGCCCCGTGAAGCAGGGCGTTGCTCACGGCGCTGCCCCCATTCCGGAAGAAGCGAAGTGGGTAAAGGCCAAGGAAATCGCTGACATCAACGGTTTCACACACGGTATCGGCTGGTGTGCTCCCCAGCAGGGTACTTGTAAGCTTTCCCTCAACGTAAAGGGCGGTATTATCCAGGAGGCTCTCGTTGAAACTATCGGTTGTTCCGGTATGACTCATTCCGCAGCTATGGCTGCTGAAATCCTCCCCGGAAGAACAATTCTCGAAGCTTTAAACACAGACCTCGTTTGTGACGCTATCAATACAGCTATGAGAGAGCTCTTCTTACAGATTGTATACGGTAGAAGCCAGTCCGCTTTCTCCGAAGACGGTCTCGTTATCGGTGCAGGACTCGAAGACCTCGGTAAGGGCCTCCGTTCCCAGGTTGGTACAATGTACGGTACTCTCGCTAAGGGTCCCCGTTACCTCGAAATGACCGACGGTTATGTTACAGGTATCGCTCTTAACGAAGATGATGAAATCATCGGCTACCAGTTCGTAAACTTCGGTAAGATGATGGACGCTATCAAGGCAGGAGATGACGCTAATACTGCATTCGAAAAGGCTAAGGGTCAGTACGGCCGTGTAGCTGACGCAGTTAAGATCATCGACCCCAGAAAGCAGTAAGAGGAGGTACAACACAATGGCTTTATTTGAATCCTACGACAGACGTGAACCCCAGATTCTCGCTGTTATCAAGAATTACGGCATGAACTCCATTGAGGAATGTGCCGAAGTCTGCAAGGCTAAGGGCCTCGACATCTACAAGCTTGTTGAAGGCATTCAGCCTATCTGTTTCGAAAACGCTAAGTGGGCTTACACAGTAGGCTGCGCTATCGCTATCAAGAAGGGCTGCACAAGAGCCGCTGACGCTGCTGCCGCTATCGGCGAAGGCTTACAGGCTTTCTGTATCCCCGGCTCCGTTGCTGACCAGCGTAAGGTTGGTATCGGTCACGGTAACCTCGGTAAGATGCTTCTCGAAGAAGAAACAAAGTGCTTCGCTTTCTTAGCAGGCCACGAATCCTTCGCTGCTGCCGAAGGCGCTATCGGTATTGCCGAAAAGGCAAACAAGGTTCGTAAGGAACCTCTCCGCGTTATCCTTAACGGTTTAGGTAAGGACGCAGCACAGATCATCGCTCGTATCAACGGCTTCACATACGTTGAAACCGAAATGGATTACTACACAGGCGAAGTAAAGGAAATCTTCCGTAAGTCCTACTCCGACGGTCTCCGCGCTAAGGTAAACTGCTACGGCGCTAACGACGTTACTGAAGGCGTAGCTATTATGTGGAAGGAAGGCGTTGACGTTTCTATCACAGGTAACTCCACCAACCCCACACGTTTCCAGCATCCTGTTGCAGGTACCTATAAGAAGGAATGCACAGAAAAGGGCAAGGCTTACTTCTCTGTTGCTTCCGGCGGCGGTACAGGCCGTACACTTCACCCCGACAATATGGCAGCAGGCCCCGCTTCCTACGGTATGACCGATACAATGGGCCGTATGCACTCCGACGCACAGTTCGCAGGTTCTTCCTCCGTACCCGCTCACGTTGAAATGATGGGCTTAATCGGTATGGGTAACAACCCTATGGTTGGTGCTACTGTAGCTTGCGCAGTTGCTGTTGAAGAGGCTATGAAGTAAGCAGCGAAGCGCTGCACCGGATTCCGCCTGACGGCGGTAGAATTATAAAATATGAGGCGGTTGCTGTATAGTGACCGCCTTTTGTTATAAAGGTATGCCTTGTTTCGTGGGGCTTGTCGCTGAACGGAAAACAATGTTTTTTAATCATAACAGCAAACGCCGCCGTTGACTTTTAAGTCAATGGCGGCATTTCTTTTGCTTAAATAAACTGCCAGCTGTCAAGAACTATATCCTTGTCTGAAAAAACAATATATACATCATGAACACCTGTGATTTTTTCTTCTGCTCTGTCAAGATATCCCTGATAATCAGTATTGTCTGATTCAACAGCATTCACATATCCGTTTTCGGGGTTGTCGAGGCGGATTTCTATTCTGCCCTTACCTTTCACCTTTGCCGTAAAAGCGGAAGCACCCTCTTCGCCGAAATCAACGCCCTTTATACAGATGACTGTACCCTTTTCAGTGCTTTTCACAGCGGTTATTGCTGTTCCGTCATATTCAAAGTCAACACCTGTTGTTGTAAAGAAGGTTTCACCATTGTTTTCTGCATATGGGTCAACGTATTTTATCCGGGACACGCCCTTTGAACTGCTGCCCACAGGGGTGATTTCAAGAGTTCCCTCATTTACGGGTATTTCGACAACGCAGAGACTTCTGAAACCGCCCGTAGTAGTACCGGCTCCTGTCTGACGGAGCATTGTATGATGGAACATATAATATTTACCCATGTATTTGTGCAGATGGGAGTGGTTGTTGCTGTAGCCAAGACCGCTTTCGCCCGGGTTGCAGAAATAGTCGTCACGATAAACCCAACTGTCGGTATCGAGAGGAGTTTTTGTTGTCATATATGCCATGCTGCAGGCACCGGGACGGGATGCGCCCTCGATTTCCCATTCAAGACGCTGTTCCCAGCTGTTGTTGTAGGTATATACGTAAGTGCCGTTTATGAAATTCAGCTCGCTTGCTTCAAAGAAATAGGGAGCTTTGATTTCCACAAAATCACTGTCAAAAGAAATCATATCTTTACCAAGCTTTGCAATACGTGCAACACCGGGCATATAATCTGTTCCGCCACGCTTCTTCCCACCGCCGAATGCTATCCATCCGTCGCCGTTATCATCAATGCAGACGCCCGGGTCAAAGGGGTTGGGACAACCGTCAAGACCTTCAGTGTCATAATTGATAAGAGGCTTTCCCAGCGGGTCATACCATGGTCCTAAGGGGTCGGTGGAGGTAATTACGCCTACCCCGCAGCCGTTATTGGAGAAATAAAGATAGAAATGTGTAAGTCCGTCTTCTTCGACTCTCGATACAATCGAAGGCGCCCATGAATTCATAATCCAGGGAGCAACCGATTCTACATCAATAGTGCCGTGATGGCTCCAGTTTATCATATCGTCAGTGGAGAATACATGAAGGGATTTGATTGCGCCATATGTGTTGCTGCCGTCATCGCCTACCGCTTCATATTGCTGGTGGTCGTTTGTGCCATAGACATAGAGTCTGCCGTTGTATTCAACCGCAGTAGGGTCAGCACAGTAGAATTCGCTGGAGATAGGATTGCCGTTTTCGGGCTTTTTGGCGTATGTATCGCTGACGCCGTTTATTTTTGTTACATCTTCCATCGTTTCAATATACCCTTCTTTTATTTTTTCTTCAATATTCAGTTCTGCCTGCGAAGTGCAGGAGGAAAAAAGTGCCGCTGCAAGTAAAAGTGCCAATGCTGTTTTTTTCATAGTATCACTCCTTTAATTGCTTTACTTATTCTGATTTGATTTTATCACTGTTTTCAGATATCAGCAATGGTTAATAACGCTGAAACTACTGTCATATTGTGCATTTCCGCCCTATCTTCGCTATTGACAAACATTCTTAAAAGATGTAGAATTATTTTACAGACAGTATGCTGCGAAAGGAAAGGATGTTTATGCACGTAGGAGCAGTAGGCTACAATTACCGCCACGAGGAAGGCTTTGTAATGGATAAGCCCCAGGGCGGCGGCTGTTATTTTATGCTTCTCATAAAGGAGCCTGCCCTGTTTACAATAAACGGAGTTGAAACCGAAGTGAAGAAAAACTCCTTTGTGCTTTTTTCACCTCACACCCCACACAGTTACCGTGCTAAGAACAAGGTATATGCAGACGACTGGATTTTTCTCGGCATGGAAGATGGCGACGAAAAGATATTTTCTCAGCTGGGAATACCCACAGACGAAATAGTCTGTCTCGGAAATATTGACGAGCTTTCACAGACAGTAAAGCATATCGCTTTTGAGCATTATTCAAACGAAGAAGGACACGAGCTTATAGAGCAGCATTATTTCGAGATACTTCTGATACGTTTGGGAAGAATGATTAAAAACGGAAGTCTCGGTCACGACGCAGTAACCGATAAGCATACAAGGCTGATGGCTTTGAGAAATATGATTTACGGCGCGCCCGACTGGGTAGGAGATGTTGATAACCTTGCTTCGTTTATGGGTATGAGCCGTTCGGGCTTTCAGCATCTGTATAAAAAGACCTTCGGTGTCAGCGTAATGACGGATATAATAAACGGCAGGATGAAAACAGCAAAAGAGCTGCTCATCGCCACAAATCTCAGCATAAAGGATGTTGCACTCAGGTGCGGTTACACCAACGAATACGGATTTATGAAGCGATTCAAGCTTTATTACGGTGTGACTCCCACTCAGATGAGAGAACGGATATAGCTATCCTCATATAAGAACAACGGACGGCAAATTTGCCGTCCGTTGTTCGTTAATAAAGATTTTTGCGAAAAAATCGAAGTGGATTTTGATAATCAGCCTGCCGCTATATCATTACGGTGTTCATCAAGAGAAGCTTCAATAGTATTGTAGTAAGAATCAAGCAGGTAACTGTAACTTTCTCCTGTGCTGATAGGTCCGTCCATAACGTCAATCATATACTGAACCATATCATCACCGAAACCACGATGACAGTCAAATACATAAGTGAACTTTTCGGGATTGAGAACATCGTCAAAAATCTGCATCTGATCTTCGGTGTATGTCATCTTATGCTTTGTTTTTCTGGGTGTGTTGCATTCAGGACATACAGCGTCAATGTCATCGCGTTCGCTTTCAAACTTGTACTTGCATTCGGGGCACTTGATATAGAAATAACCGCCGTCGTAAAGCTTTTCTTCACGCTCTGCGTTTACAACGTCCGGATCGGTTGCCCAGATTCTGGAAGCGAGAATAAATGCTGCTGCACCCTGAACGTTATCGGAGCCTGCGGGTACAACATAACCTGAAGTTGCACCGCTCATATAATAAGTATCGGAGTTGGGGTCACGGGGCATGGGAACTGTCTTGATTTCACCTTCAAGCTGGTTCTTGAAGAAGATTTCCTGTCCACAGGGATGTGCCCAGTCAAGAGGCATAATAAAGAATAATGTTCCAAGCCATGAATCAAGTGCGTCGGGACCGTGCCAGCCTTCCCAGAAGCATTCCTCGCGCTTGAGCTTTTCAATGAAATCCATTGTTCTCATAACGTTGGGGTCCTTCATATTATTCTTGATTTCAGTGCCTGTAAATTCAAGTACAGGTGTACCGGTTGTTGCCGCAAGCTGCACGCCGAAGCTTCCCGGCCATGAAATAGGATATTTTTCAGGATTGCTTGCCTTCCACATAAGGCAGATTTCTTCAAGGGAGTCCCATGTCCAGTTGCCCTCAAAGTATAATTCCATAGGGTCGGGAGCACCGATTTCTTCAAGCTCCAAAGAGTTATATGTAACGCCGTACTGGGTAGTTGTCAGTGCGTAAGGATAATAGAAATGCTGACCGTTATAGCCGAACTGTTCGATAATTCCCTTCATATCAGACCACATGGGAGAATCTTTATCAAGCCATTCATCCATAGGTGTGAATCTGTTCTGGATGTAGAAGCTGGGGTAGAATTCAGGGGCATATCGCATTATGTCAGGAGACTGACCTGCTGCCATAAGAACGCCGAGACGGTCATTGGTCTCAAGGGAGCTTACAACCTCTGTTTCCACAGTTCCGCCGAAGCGTTCCGCAAATAATTCCGCAATATCCTTTTCGGGGGCAATATTGTGGAAATCAAACCAGCTCAGTACATGAACCGTGCCTGCAGTCTTACCGCTTTCCCAGAGCGAGCCGGCTCCCTCTTCGTTGCTGGAATCAACCTCGCCTATATCCGCCATTTCATCATAATTGACCTCGATGTCAATTTCCTTGTTGGGGTCTTCGGTGGTTGTTACCGCAGCCATTGTTGTGGTTTCACCGCTCTGTTCGGTATTTCTTCCGCCGCTCTGACCGCAGGAGCCAAGTGAAAGAAGCACAGATATGCACAGAGTAACCGCCGTGATTTTCTTCAGCTTTTTCATATATAAACCTCCTTCTTGTATGTAAAAAAGTGCTTTCTATATAATAAGGATACAGCAACTTTCGCATTTGCACAATGTTTAATAATGTTGATTGTGGTGGTAAAATGTGCAAATTGCACTTCTTATGCCTGCTAAAGCTTTTGATCTATGTCGGAATTTTTTCACAGAAGCAGGTGGAATTTTGATTTTGCGCAGTTGCTGTTGAAGAGGCTATGAAGTAAGCAGCGAAGCGCTGCACCAAGCTCCGCCTGACGGCGGTAGAATTATAAAATATGAGGCGGTCGCTGTATAGTGACCGCCTTTTTATATTTGTTATCCTATTTTCTCAATTTCAGCCGCAAGACTCATACAGAAAAACAATCTCCTGTCCCCCTTGTTAATCACAGCATTTTATGCTATAATTTGTTAAACACTAAAATCGACAGGAGACAGGGTATGAAAAAAATAATTTCAATAGCAATTTCGCTTGCAATGGTTTGCGCGATTCTTGCAGGCTGCAGTAAGGAAGAAGTATACCGCTTAATTAAGGTCAAGAGCTTCAAGGGCGCGGTAACCGTTGAGCGAGAAGAGAAAATGGACGTTTTCGAGGGCTTACAGCTCATTTCCGAGGACTCGGTAGAGGTAGGAGAAGCCTCTCTTTTAGAGCTTCTTGCCGACAGCGACAAGCATATCATTGCGGAAGAAAATACCGCCTTCAAGCTCCGTTCCACAGGCACAGAGACCAGCGGTAATATTACTGTTGACCTTCTTTACGGAAAATCTCTTTTTACTATCGACAATAAGCTTCCCGAGGGCTCGGAGTTTATCGTAAATACCCCCAACGCTATACTAAGCGTAAGGGGAACATCCTATAGCGTAGAATACTGCCCGGAAACCGAGGAAAGCCGCGTTACGGTTTTTGAAGGACAGGTTCACGCAGAATGGGAAGGCGGCGAAGAGCTTGTAGGAATGGGCGGCGAAATAGCTGTTACGGGTTCGGGCGATGATATTGCAGTAACCGTCATATCCGAAGGCAACGCTCATTTTCCCTCCGAAGGTATTCTTAATCCTGACGCCGTTGCAGTTTCCCCCTTCTCTCTTAAATACATCAATGACACAGCTTTCGAGGTAAGATACTCCGATACTAAGGAATTTTCGGGTATACGCATTAAGGGGCTGGAAGGCTGGACAGCCGAAAGCAGATCTCCCGACGACGATCTTCCCGACGAATTCTCGGATAATGGCGTGAGAATCCGCTACTGGGCTTTAACGAAGACGGATGTTGAGAAAGAAATAGACGAAACAGCCGCAAGCGGCCGTGTCAACAGTTTAAACTATCTTAAAAACGGCGACGGCGACTCGATAATCAGTATGGACTTTAAGTTTGATAATACAGACGGCGGTATTCAGACGGGATATCAGTATTACAAAGAAATCTCTGACAGCCTTTGTCTTTCCGTAACAGTGTGCGACGAAGCACAAGGAAAAAATCTTGCATCGACTGACATCCACACCTTCTTGAAGCTGACAGAAAATAAGTACTGTACATATTCAGCCGACAATCAGACGTCAGGAAACATATCCCCCACAATGAACAGCGGGCCTGTTGATGAAGAAGCCTGGTCGGGCTTATTAAAGGGCGGCGCCGATTATGAACAGCTGGCTTATCTCCTTCAGGTTGCCGGCCGCTGTGAATACAACCATAAAACCGACTATCTGGAAGACGCTTTATACTGGATGTGCTGTAAGTTATACGATTGCCCCTCTTATGGGCTCATAGAGAAGTCGGAGAACGGAAGCGCTGTATACAGCGTTTCGGAATTAAACACATTATTCTCCTTCTTAACGAATGACACCATAAATGAAGAAAACCTGAATCCCGGTATAAATCGACTTGACGGCGACCGTCTGATTTGTACAACGGATTTCGTTGACGCCAAAAGAACTCCCTCAGCCGCAATCGCCAACGCATATTATAACGGGCCGAACGAAATTATTGTGGAATACATATTCAATATGGCGCATCACGAAACCTTCGAGGTAGACAGCTTCGAGAAAACTGCCCACTTAATTCCCGACGAAACGGGAAAGTTCGTGCTGGGTTATATCGAATAAGCCGATATAGCGTTCGGAAAGAACTGCAAATCCCTTCCGTTAGTGTGGGTGCGATACAGCAGTATTGTGTAACCCTGCCGTTTTTCACGGCGATAACAGGCGACATACAACACTCAGAAGCTTATCCCGTATCCGAATAAACTCGGATACGGGATTTCTGCGTTTCCTGCCCGCCGTAAAGACAGGCTTCCCCATTTTTTAGCATAAGTTCGTTAAAAAATTGCCCATTTAAGCCAAAACTATTGAAACCAAGCCGTTTTTGTGGTATAATAATTCTGTTTTATTATTAAGCCTATAGGCAGTACGCCGCAAAAAGGAAATTTTGGTTATTTTTTCCTGCAAAATTTTTGGGAAATTCTGAAACTTTTTAGGCGAAACCTACTGCTACTTAAGTGTAGGCAGCAAAGCGAGGTGACCTTTTTGGGTAAGGATGCGCTTGAGTCCTATTTCAACAGCGTGTATAGCGAAACCTTCGCCTCTGTTTCCCGTTATGTCGTAAGTAAATGCGGCAGTATACAGGAATCCGAGGATATTATTCAGAATGTTTATGCCCGTTTTTACCAGCGTATCGCCAAAAAGGGCTGTGACGACATTGAAAATGCGGAAGCATTCGTTATAAATATCGCTAAGTTTGAATGTAAAAACTATTTCGGCTTTATCAAGAAAAACATCAATGCCACATCCTTCGCGGATTATTCCGAGGAACAGATGGTTGAAATCGAAGCGAGAATGTCCAAGGAGCAGCGTAGCCTTGAGGACGTACTCTGTAACGAGCTTATAGCCAAGCAAATTTTCGACGACATCGCCAGAGACGATCCCGTAACGGGAAAAATCTTCTATCTCCATTTCGTGTGCGATATGAAGCTTGACGAGGTAGCTAAGGCCCTCGACCTTAACCTTTCTACCGTAAAGAATAAGCTTTACCGTACAATAGAAAGACAAAGGAAGAAGTTTAACCTCTGACAGGGGTAAAAGCTCAACTTCCTGCACATAATTTAATATAATACAATAAAAACAGAAAGGAGGAATAGGCCTTTGAATACCAACGATTTTTATAAAGAGCTGTTTGAAAAATATGCCCTTGACCAGGATAAGATTCGCCTCAATGCGCTTAAACAGGCACGTCAGCCTGCTTGGCAGAGAGCGGTAAAAACCTACTGGAAGCCTGTTACAGGTATAGCTGCCGCTGTTGCGGTAACCGTTGGTGTGGGAGCCTTCGCTCTCGGTAATTCCTCCGGTATTGATATAACCGTCTCTCCCGATACTGCATTATCAGCGTCCCAGAGACTCCGTGAGGCCGAAGCGGATTATTACAATTTCGATTCCGGCCGCGAGGATACCGTAAGTATCTATTTAACCTTTATGGAGCCCTTAAGCTACAGCGACATAATCGTAGCGCTCTCCGCCGTTCCCGATTCCGAGGATATTTCTATCCAGAGGCTTTATCTTAAGGACGGAGGTGTTATCGAGGGGGCTGACGGAATGGCCGCCTTCGCTTCAGAAAAGAGCTCTTCCGTAGTTGCGGCTAAGGTTTTCTCCTATTCTCACCATTACCGTGATATTCAGGATTTATCCGCAATATATCTTGCAGAACTCGGCTCTATGGAAATAAACGACAACACCTTTACTCCCGTTTCCGTAGACGACTCGGATCCTTTAACCATGGATTCCTTCGTTACCTCTGTAACTGAACAGACAGTTCCCGTTACTACAACTCCCTTCTCCTTTGAAGAAGTGACTACAGCTCCTCCCGTTGTTTCCGAAACAACAGTCTCCGAAAGTGAGACAGAGACTGACGAAACCGAGATTTCTCAGGAGTCCGAGGATATTACAACACTTCCTCCCGAGGGCTGGACGGGCGAAATCATCGATACTCCCGAGGAGACTTACCCCTCTGAGACTACAGACGTTACTACAGAAGTAACTGAAGCTCCTTCCGTAGGTACGGATATCCCCGTTTCCGAAATCACCAGCCCCGGCGGTATCGGTCTTATGACGGAGATTTACCAGCTTAATGTACCTAATTCTCTCAGCACCGCTGTTTTCAATGATTATGCGGTAGTTCTCACAAAATCAGAGGTTTATATCTACGTTCTCGGCGGTGCCTCCGATAAGCCTGCCGCTAACGTTGTAGCTATAGGAAATCCGAAGATTTCCTATTCCGACGATAAGTCTGTGGTTATAACAGGCTGTAACGCCGAAGGTCTCAGAAATACAATGATAGTCCTCGATCTTGTGTCGAACGGCATATACACCTATGATGTAAGTACTAACCTCGGCGTTTCCGAAATCGGTGCAGTATATTACAGCAGCTCATCAGGCAAGTACTTCGTAAAGGCTGTTTCAGGCTCTACATCCTTTGTCTACGAGGTTGTGGTAACTCCCGAATCAGGCGTAGCCTTCAGACCTCTCGTGGAATTTGAGGCGGCTGTCTTTATGGCAGGCTATTCTGCTGAAGATAATAAGCTTTATCTATGTATTTCCGAGGATAATATCTCCTCTTCGCTTTATGAATTCTCATGCTCTGACGGAACCTCCGTGAAGATTTCCGATTTTGAAGGCGTCTGCGGCATAAAACGCAGCCCCGGCTTCGAAAGCTTCTTAGTCATCACCAACGGCGAGGAAAACGGTAGCTTCGTATATGATACCGCTTCCGACGCTCTTATCCCTGTAAATGTGGATAAGGACTGTGCTGTGGGTATGAAGAACGGTACCGTTTACCTGAAGAATAGCGAGGGTATGTTCTCGGTTACTTCCGAATTCGGTATGGCCCCCTCTCTCGAATCGGGCGTGGTGTTCGATAAGGAAAGCAAGTCGGGCTACTATGTTCTTGAGACAACTCCCGAAAAGGTAGTTATCGCTCAGAACAATACAACCGTATGGCAGGAATAATCCCATAAACAACAGGCAGTATCCGAAAAATCGGGTACTGCCGTTTCAATTTTAAAAAATTTTT
>JAZNMN010000056.1:0-4666 GCA_045579625.1 Ruminiclostridium sp. | reverse complement strand
GGGCGGCGTTCTCAACAAGGAGGTTTCCGGCCTCGTTCTTCTCGACGTTACTCCCCTTTCTCTCGGTATCGAGACAGCAGGCGGCGTATGCACAAGAATGATTGAAAGAAATACAACAATTCCTGTACAGAAGTCTCAGATATTCTCTACCTACAGCGATAATCAGCCCAGCGTAGATATCAATATCTTACAGGGTGAGCGTGAATTCGCTAAGGACAACAAGTCCATCGGTACCTTCCGTCTCGACGGTATCGCTCCCGCTCCTCGCGGTATACCCCAGATCGAGGTTACCTTCGATATCGACGCTAACGGTATCGTTAACGTTTCCGCTAAGGACCTCGCAACAGGTAAGGAACAGCATATCAGCATTACCGCTTCCTCCAATATGAGTAAGGAGGATATCGATAAGGCAGTCAAGGAAGCTGAAGCCTTTGCGGCTGAGGACGCTAAGCGTAAGGAAGAGGTTGACTTAAGAAACGAAGCTGACCAGATGGTATATCAGATCGAAAAGTCTATGACTGAGTTCGGCGATAAGGTTACCGAGGCTGATAAGTCTTCTGTTACACCTAAGCTCGACGCACTTAAGGAAGCTCTTAAGGGTACTGACCTCGAAGCTATCAAGACAGCTAAGGAAGAGCTCCAGAAGGCCTTCTATGATGTTGCGGGCAGAATCTACCAGGAACAGGGTGCTGCCGCACAGCAGGCAGATGTTCAGGGTGAAGGTACAAATGCTGCAGCAGGCGGAAACGACGATAATATCGTTGACGCAGATTATACTGACGCTAACTGATAAAAAGCTATAGCAGGTGTGCTATCGGGAGTTTCCGATAGCACAAACTGCATTTATTAAGAAAGAGTTGTGAAATAATATATGGCTGACAAACGTGATTATTACGAAGTCCTCGGTATCCAGAAGGGCGCTACCGAGGATGAGATAAAAAAAGCCTTCAGAAAAAAGGCTAAGCAGTATCATCCCGACCTTAACCCCGACGATCCTTCGGCGGCTGAAAAGTTCAAGGAGGTAAACGAGGCGAACGAGGTTCTTTCCGACCCCCAGAAGAGACAGCGCTACGACCAGTTCGGTCACGCAGGAGTAGACCCCTCCTACGGCGGAGGAGCAGGCGGCTATGGCGGCGGCTTCGGCGGTTTCGGCGGCGACGGAATAGATCTCGGAGATATTTTCGAATCCTTCTTCGGCGGCGGAATGAGCGGAGGCTCAAGGGGCGCCGACCCCAACGCTCCTAAAAGAGGAGCCGATATAACAGTAAGCCTTGATATCTCCTTTATGGAGGCTTGTAAGGGCGTAAAGCATACTATAGAGCTCAATCGTTCCGAAACCTGTGACAGCTGCGGCGGAAGCGGAGCTAAGGCGGGCACAAGTCCGAAAACCTGTCCCGACTGTAACGGTACAGGTAAAATACGCTTCAACCAGCGTACCATTCTCGGCACTATGGCTTCCACGAGACCTTGTTCGAAGTGCGGCGGTAAGGGTAAGATAATCGAATCCCCCTGTCAGGGCTGTCACGGAACGGGAAGAATGCAGAAAAAATCTCCCGTTACCGTTAATGTTCCCGCAGGTATCGACGACGGACAGGTGCTTCGTGTGGCAGGTCAGGGTCACGTGGGCGCTAACGGCGGCTCAAGAGGCGACCTTAACGTGAGAATTACCGTACGTAAGGATAATTTATTCGAGCGTAAGGGCTTCGACGTATGGACAGAGGTTCCGATTACTTATGCACAGGCCGTTCTCGGAGCGGAAATAACAGTTCCTACCATTGACGGAAACGTAACCTATAATATTCCCGAGGGTACTCAGCCCGATACTATATTCCGCCTTCGTGGAAAGGGTATTCAGAAGCTTCAGCGCGACGGTCGCGGCGACCAGTATGTAAAGGTAGTTCTCGAGGTTCCGAGAAATCTTAATAAGAAGCAGAAGGAAGCTCTCCAGGCCTTCAGCGAACAGCTCACCGAAAAGAATTACGAAAAGCAGAACGGCTTCTTCGACAGGCTGAAAAAATTCGGCGAGGATATAAAGAAGGGCTTCGAAAACCTCTGATAACCGTTATATTTTAAATAGTATAAACCGCTGTGCGGCGGAATCGGCCGATTCCCTGTACAGCGGTTATAGTTACAGCTCTTTTTGTGAATAATCAACAAAATCTATAAGTTTTTTTAGGGCGAAGCTACGAAATCTTACTTGATTATTTACAAGAAGGGGATTTTGTGATATTATTATAATAATCGAATAGGCTTTAAAGGGGGTATTATACCCTTAAGAGGCCGACTATATCAAATGGAGCGTATATAAAAATGAGAATAAAAACTAAACTTATGATATCCGTGGTGATACTCCTCGTTTTCGCAATCACAGCGTTTAACGTATTCCTCGGAATACAGCTCAATACTACGGCGGACGCTATGTTTGACAGCTATCTGTCCGACGTTTCCCGTGTACAGGCTGCTAATCTTGCCGACTATCTTGACGATGTGGCAGGTCGTTTCGATTCCATAGTTAAGCTTCCTACATTACAGAAGTTCACATCGGGTACATACAGCTCCGGCTCGGCTGAATATAAGGCGGCTGAGGGTACTTTTGCTGCTCTTGTTGAGTCCGGTACCGTTGTTAAGGCAGTAGTTTTTGACAGCGACGATAACGTTAAGCTTCAGGTAGGCTCCGACAGCTCTATCACAACAGCCAGCGGTATCTGTATGACAAAGGCTGCCGATAATAAGCCCGTGATAAATACTGCAGGAACAGAAACTAACAAGTCTGATTATTCCGTTTCCATAAAGTCGGCTGTCAACAAGCTCAATATCGGTCTTGTTTTCAGCAACAAGGGAATCGGCCGAGTTATCGAACAGGCTAACTCTATGATATTTGTTGTTGACCCCGACGGCGTAGTTCTTACAGAAGGTAACGTTGTAGCCAACAGTACCGTTCAGTACAAGGCTTTCCTTGAGCAGAAGGCTAATGCAAGCTCCACACCTTTAAAGGTTACAGGCGAAGATACAGTAGGCTATTTCACAGCCTGCAGCGACGGCTGGTACGTAGGCTCTACACAGAAGCCCTCCAATGCTTACATTGAATCCGGCAAGGCGGCAGGACTTGTAACAGGTATTTCCGTTGCAGTTCTCGTTGTATTTGTAATTGTTGCCATTATCCTTATCTTATCCGTAACCAAGCCCTTCTATAAAATCGAAGAAACCCTTCTTAAGATCAGCCGAGGCGACCACGAAGCCCGTGTTGAAATTATGTCCAAGAATGAATACGGCGATATCGCACGAGTTTTCAATGATATCGTTGACGAAATTATCGTAAGTGAAGCACGTTACAGAACTATTATCGAAATGTCCGATAATATTATCTTTGACTGGAACCTTAATAATAATGAGGTTACCTTCTCCAACAACTTCAATAAGAAGTTCAGCTACCGTGCTCCCTCCGACCACTTCTCTGACAGCTTCCTTCTTAAGTGTAAGGTACATCCCGAGGATATCGACAGATACAGAGAAGACCTTGAAAAGCTCCCCAAGGGCGTAAACTTCAAGCATAACGAATACCGTATAAAGAATATCTACGGCGACTATATCTGGGTACTTATCCGTACTGCAACAATTTGCGACAAGGATAATAATCCTGTAAAGATTGTAGGCGTTATCGTAGATATTGACCGTGCAAAGAAGAGCGAAAATATTCTTACTGCAAGAGCGTCCTTCGACTCTCTTACAGGCGTTTATAACCGTGAAACTATCGAAAGCGCAATCAACAATGAAATCGAGCTTATTGCTGCAAGAAAGACAGAATTCGCTATTCTCTTCGTAGATATCGATGACTTCAAGTTCTTTAATGACCAGTACAGCCATGCGACAGGCGACCAGGTGCTCAGATTTACTGCTACTACTATTAAGAATGCAGTGGGCGAGCACGGTATGACAGGTCGTTACGGCGGCGACGAATTTATTGTATGTATCAAGGATGCGGATTCCAACGATCCCGCACTTATTGCCGAACAGATTCTTAATACTCTTAAGGAAGGCTTCGAAAGCGATTCCGGCGACAGACTTGTTGTTAACGTAAGTATCGGTATTTCGATAATTAAGGATAACACCAAGCGTGTTGAAGAAATTATCGGTATGGCTGACGACGCTATGTATAAGATTAAGAAGAACGGTAAGTCTAATTTCGGTTTCCTCGACTCTTAATTTATTGCAGTATAACGGCGGTACGAAAGTGCCGCCGTTTTTTGCAGCCTGTTTTCCTACTGCGAATTGTGCATAAGTGCCAAGCAGTGTTGATAAAAGCGGGAGAAAGAACAGCAATAGTATCGAAAAGTCGAAAAAGCGAAAAAAAGTGTTGACAAAAGGGGACGGTGGTGATATAATAAACAAGCTGACCCGAGAGAGGGAAAGCGAACAGCGAGGTTCTGAAAAAACTTTTTGAAAAAAATTAAAAAAGGTATTGACAAGAACGAAAAGCTGTGATATAATATTAAAGCTGTCACGAAAAACGACAGCAACTGACAGTCGGACAAAGGTTCGATGATGCAGAGTGAATAATACGGATTTTGCGAAGCAAAAGCCGCCTGGCTTTTCATTGAAAATGAAAAGCGGAGTACCTTGAAAATTGAACAACAAGTAACGAATTAACAAACCCTTGAATAAATTC
>JAZNMN010000055.1:0-21980 GCA_045579625.1 Ruminiclostridium sp. | reverse complement strand
GAAGGAATACACAATGGAAAAGACCTTCAGAGGAAAGAAGCTTAACGTTACAGTAAAGAATCCCGACGGTAACGAACACGGCGTTAAGTCCGTAACCGTAAACGGTCAGAAGATTGAAGGCAAGCTCATTCTTGACGAAATCTTAAAGGACGTTAACGATATCGTTATCGAAATGTAAGACAGCGTGACGCTGTACCCTGTTCCGCTTGTAGCGGTAACGGAATATAAAATAATAACGGCAGTAACTGTAAAAGGTTACTGCCGTTTTCACATCATAAGGGTTCAATCTAACACATACTGCCAATAAGAAGGATAATATTCAGCTAAATTTGTATATTATTTAATTGACAAAAAGCGGGTTTTCCGATATACTGTATAGTAATGAGCTAAAATTTGTCAGAGATGGGTTTGATATGAAGAAAAAAAGTAATAAGCTTAACCTTATAATATGCGGAATTGCCTTCGTTATTATGGTGGTTTTTCTGTTTTTGGACGGTATCGATAATATATTCAACGCTATGCAGTCCCTTAATCCCTTTTTCCTCGGTCTTGCAGTATTATGCATTGTAGGCTACTGGTTCTTTGAGGGGCTCGGGCTTCATATGGCGGCGAAAAGCCTTGAGCCCGATACTAAATTAAAGACCTCTATGCTTGTAGCTATGATCGGGCAGTATTTCAACTGTATAACCCCCTGTGCTACGGGCGGCCAGCCCATGCAGGTCTACACCTATGTAAAGCACAGAATGCCCCTCGGGTCAGCTATGACGGCGCTTGTAGCACGTTTTATAGTTTATCAGTTTATGCTTACTCTTTATTCGATCGTATTCCTCGTGTTCAAGCTTTCTATGTTTACCGAGGGCGACCTTAAGGGACTAACATTCCTCGTAATAATCGGCTTTATCGTTAATACAGCCGTAATTGTAATGCTCTTTATGCTTGCGTTTTTCCGTAAGGCTACTACGAAAATTGCTCACGGTATAGTTAAGCTTCTCGGAAAAATCAAGATTATTAAGGATACCGAGGAAAAGATAAAGTATATCGATAATGAGCTCGAACAGTACTACAACAACTTCCTTTTTATAAAGAAGAGACCCTGGCTTGTAATTAAGATGTGCCTCGTTACGGCAGTCCAGCTTCTTCTCTATTTCGGAATTACCTATGTTATCTACTTAGGCTTCGGAATGAGCGGTACCGACTTCTTTACGATAGTAGCCTGCCAGGCCTTCGTGCTTATGATATCCTCCTTTGTTCCGCTTCCCGGCGCAATGGGTGCGGCAGAAGGAAGCTATGCCGCCTTCTTCGGAGGAATTTTCGGCGACCATTATACTGTGGTATCCACATTTATATGGAGATTTTTAACCTTCTATCTCCCGATACTTGTAGGTATCGTTCTTAATCTTTCCCTTTCGAGGAAGGGTATTGACTTCGAGAAGATGAAGGATTGAATATAATAAGATTCCCCGAAGGAGCGTTCCTTCGGGGATTGTTTTTGTTTAAGGGGGTTACCTTCTTCTTCCGCCGCCGCCGTGACGTCCGCCGCTTCTTGAACGGTGGGTAGAGCTTCTACCGCCGCCGCTTCTTCCGCTGCTGCCCGAGCTTCTGGGGGAATATGTACGGGTAGTGACATAACCCTTCGATTCGTCAACATTACAGGAAAGACGGAGAGA
Organism: Ruminiclostridium sp.; assembly: GCA_045579625.1. Lineage (GTDB taxonomy): Bacteria > Bacillota > Clostridia > Oscillospirales > Ruminococcaceae > Ruminiclostridium_E. The sequence goes on along the minus strand of JAZNMN010000055.1, from coordinate 20,313 downwards.
ATTCTGCATAACATAACGGTTGGTTGTAGCTTTTTTAAGCTTATAGGGAGAAGCGAGACAGTTATAGAGTATAATACTTACTATAAGCGTCATAACTCCTATGGGGAAAATTGCGGTAACGACTACGTCGAGATCAAGTTCGATGTGAGTGCTTCCGCCGAAATCAAGGCCCACCTGATTATTGGCTTTTCCTGCATTATAATGCTTAAGAGCAGCATTCACAAAGCCTAAACAGGCGTCGCCGTAATAACCGTCAACGATATCATCGTATATTGCGTCGAAAAGCAGTTCGATACGGTAATCGCTGTAATAATTTATACAGGCTCCGCTTGTAGAAATCCAGTCATATTTCGTGTCGTTATTTATAAGAAGCAGTATTCCGTCCGTGTTTATTCCGCAGGTTTCGTCGTAAACGTCATCCGCATAAGCCATAACGCCGTTGTCGGATTTATCGCTTCCTATATCGTCGCTTATGACGAAAATAATATTGAAGCCCGTTATCTGTGCATAATCCTTAGCCTTATCGAGAATTACCCCTTCCTCATAGCTTGTGAGATAATCGTAGTCGTCGAAAATTTTAGCTATAGCGCCGTTGGTTGCTTTAGCTACGGCCTCGGAGCTATCGTCCGTACTGTCTGTGATGTCCGTACTGTCTGCAACGTCCGTGCTTTCCGTAGCTTCCTCCGTCAAAAGGCTGTTGCCCGTATAACGAGGGGGAGTATAATTTGTAAGAGTATTGTCGGCAGTATAGGGTAAGTCGTTACTTTCGGGAATTCCCGCCTCATAATTATATATGAGCTCTCTTATAAGGACATAAAGGCCTGTATAATAGTCATACTCCTCGAAATATATGTCGGTAAATTCCGCGCTTGTACTTAACCTTTCGTTGGTGTAGCAGGCGGAAGCCTCTCCGCAGGTGTATATCCACCAGTATCTTGCGTCAAGACTTATTACTATGTATATACCGTTGGGGTTATCGGGGCAAACCTCGTTATATCTCATTTCGGCGTATTTCTTTACGCCCTCGGGAGTCTTATCCTCTCCGATATCATCGGCTATCTCCACCATAATATTGTATTTCGTAGTTTCGGCAAACTCCAGCGCAAGGTCGCTGAGAATAAGCTTATGGTCGTCCGTAAGATAACAGGTCTCGTTAAAAATAAAGGAGGATATGTTATACGCCTGTGCAGTAACGGTAAGGATACTGCAAAGGAAAAGAGAGAATAATAAAGCTATTGTTTTTTTCATCCCAAAAATCCTCCGAAAAGAATAGCAATTAAAAACAGCAGGCCGATAGCTACGGGTATACCTATTCCGAAAAGCCCGAGCTTAAGCTTATTTACGGGTATTATTCCGCCGAAGGCTCCTGTCTGGCCATTCATAGCGTAATAGTACATCTTTCCCTTATAGGTATAGGAAAGAAACCACATAGGAAGCATAACGTATTTCCAGTTTATGTTTGTTACACGGAAATTCTTATGCTGTGTAACCATTCTTCCCTTAACGGCTATTGTCTTTTTGAATTCGGCTTCCGCTTCGTTTATGATACGCTCCTTTATACGGGGGTATACGCTTTCCTTGGAAACGTCGTATTTTTCAGCATTATGCCCCGAAAGATAGCTCATATTGAAATCTACCATTTCATCGTAGTTAAAGGGCTCGATACTTTCCATAAGCTTATCGTCGGCTTTAGAGGAGCCGTCGGCAGGAACCCCCTGGAAAATAAGGCTTCCCGCCCTTTTACAGGTAAAGCGTTCCTCGGTTTTAACTATGTAATCGCCCTTTCTTACTGAGGAAACGGTTTTGAAAATGTCCACTGTCAGCTGACCGTCCACACAGCAGTCCGCCAGCCAGTAGGGAACATAAATACCCTGAATCTTTTCGAGAGCTTCGGGAGAGCCGAAGCCCTTCGCCATAAAGAATTTCTTCTTTTTCGTCCATTCCTCGAAGCCTTCGAGGGCATTCTGCTTTGTCTTTTTAAAGGGGATAATCTTTCTCGGGCAGAATTCTCCCGTTAAGCGGCCCGATAATACAACGGGACTGTGGCAGTAATGGCATTCGGCGGAGGCGGAAAGCTCCGAATCGGTCATAACCGCCGCTCCGCAGGTAGGGCATACATAGAGATTGTTGCTTGATTCGAAATTGCTGTCGGCTGTACCGTCCATATCCATAACCGGCTCGATTGTCTCGCTTGAAACCGCAGAGTCAAGCTCTTCCTTTGAAAAATGTCCGAGACAGTATTCACAGGCGAAATCCTGTGTTTCGGCGCTGAATGAAAGCGGAGCGTTACAGGATGGGCACTTATACGCTACTACGTTTACGTCCATATCGGTATTCCTTTCCGTCAGTTATTCTTAAGCATAGCCTTATAGAAGCTGAAGCTTTCTTTTTTAAGGGTTTCTATTATAGCCTCCTCGATATCGTGTTCGAGGCCGATACTTTTTATCTTCTTATCTATGATACTTTCCTTACGTTCGCCGTTATGCTTTCCGGGGAGTCTTACGGACTTTATTGTAAGGCCTGTTTCGCTGTCGTAAACTATTGCGTTTATTTCGTTTTCGGAATCGAGCATACGGGAAATTCCCACAGGAACAATACCGAAAAGCGCATTAAACATAAGGCTCGCCGCACAGATTCCGTGAATCCTGTCGGTACGCATAGCGCCGCCCTCGGAAATCTGGAGATTTATAAGGAACTGTTCGAGGGAGGTATAGTAATTACCTCTTCCGAAGGAGAGGGTTATAGCGTCAGCTCCGCCGTTATAAGCGGCAATAGCGTCGGATACCCCTGTCATCATTGTATTAAGCGGGCATATATCGAGAGGAATATGGGAATTATCGTGCTGGTAGCGGATAAGCTTTCCTATGCTCTCATTGCTGTTTCCGAAAACTCCCGTAAGCCGTATCATCGAAATACTGCTTATATAATCCGAGGAATTTATCTGCTTTAATACTGCAAGAGCGCTGTATTCATCGGCAGAAGCTTCGATTATCACGCTCTGACGCTTGCTGAGCTTTCTTACTATTCCCGAGAGGGGAAGGGGTACGATTATATAGGCGAAGCTCCGTTCACAGCAGAGCTGTAAATCGGTAAGGCTCGATATGCGGAGTATGAAGCGCTCGGAAAGATCCTTGTTCTCAAGAGTTCTCGCAGAATCGGAGTTTATTTCAACATAATCCGCTCCGCAGGCGAATACTGCATTAGAATAGGCCATAAGCTCGTCGGCGCTTACTTTCTCGCGGGCGAACTGTATATAAGTAAGGGTTTTATCTATAATAGCGGGTCTCATTTTTCTTTCCTTTCGAGGGATATTGAAACATAGTAATTATATCATAGGAAAGCCGATATTGCAAGGCTTTTTCTTCAATAAGAATATATTGCTATTGACAGGAAGAGAAAGGAATTATATAATTAAAATATATCCTTTAAAGGATAAAATTCAATAAGGAATGGTAAAAAATTATGAATAAACCTCTCGCACCCACACCGCCTATGGGCTGGAACTCCTGGAACACCTTCGGCTGGAACATCAATGAGGAGCTTATAAGGGGTATCGCCGATACTATAGCCGATACGGGCCTTAAGGATGCAGGATACGAGTATATAGTGATTGACGACTGCTGGAGCGAAAAGCAGAGAGATGAAAACGGCCGCTTAGTTCCCGACAGAAACAAGTTCCCCAACGGTATAAAGCCTGTTGCCGACTACGTTCATTCGAAGGGACTTAAATTCGGTATGTATTCCTGTGCGGGAACTCATACCTGCGCAGGCTACCCGGGAAGCTTCGAGCACGAATTCGTTGACGCAGAAACCTTCGCTGAATGGGACGTGGACTATCTTAAATATGACTACTGCTACAAGCCCGACTATATCCCCGGGGAGATACTTTATAAAAGAATGGCTATGGCGCTCCGCAACTGCGGAAGAGATATAGTTTTCTCCGCCTGCAACTGGGGCAACGACGATATCTACCGTTGGGTAAGAGAATCGGGAGCACAGCTTTTCCGTTCCACAGGTGATATTCAGGATAACTGGGAATCCATAAAGAGAAACGCACTTTCACAGATAGGAAACAGCTGCTACAGCGGTACATACTGCTATAACGATATAGATATGCTTGTTGTTGGTATGCACGGAAAGGGTGACAACGAGGAGGTTCTCCGTGATTGCCTCGAGGGCTGTACCGATACGGAATACAAGACCCATTTCTCTATCTGGGCAATAATGAACTCCCCCCTTATGATAGGCTGTGATGTAAGAAATATGAGCGAAAGTACAAGAAATATCCTTATGAATAAGGACGTTATCGCTCTTAATCAGGACCCCGAATGCCGAGGCCCTTACTGCATCAAGCAGTGGAATAATCGTGACAATGTTATGACCCTTATAAAGCCTATGTCCGACGGAAGCTACGGTATAGTAATGTTCAATCTCGGCGATAAGAAGAGCGAAATGTCTCTCCAGTTCTGGGATATGGGACTCCCCTTCTCCAGCGGAAGAGGCCTCAGTATGTATAACTGCTGGACCCACGAGGAAGAGGGCGTATTTACCGAGCGCTATGTGACTCAGGTTGAAAGCCACGACTGCGTAGTTCTCCGTGCAAGGGTAGTAAAGCTTTGAGCGCCTGTATGAACTGCGGAAAGGAGCTTCTTTCCGATGAAATCGCAATTTACAAAAAGCTGGTAAACCGAGGGGCGGAAAAATACCTTTGTATAGACTGTCTCGCCGATTATTTCAAGTGCAGCAGAAAGGCTATCGAGGATAAAATTGACTATTACAGGAAAAGCGGAGAATGTACGCTTTTCAGATAAAGAAAAAAGCTGTGGCAGGTCATACTGCTACAGCTTTTCTGTTTGTATTTATCTTACTGTGCTTCCGTTGGGAATATCGCCGTCGATGAATACGACTCTTACGTCGTCTCCTGCGTCACAAGCGAGGAGCATACCCTGGCTTTCCTCTCCGCAGAGCTTAGCGGGAGCGAGGTTAGCCACGAAGATAATCTTCTTACCGATTAAGTCCTCGGGCTTATAGTAGTTGGCGATACCGGAAACGATCTGACGTCCGTCACGACCGTCGTCAACCTGAATTTTAAGAAGCTTCTTAGCCTTGGGCATTTTTTCGCAGGCGGTAATTTCGCCTGTTCTGAGCTTAACCTCTGCGAACTGGTCAATCTTGATGATGTTCGCCTTATCGAGGTCTTCGTCCTCCTTATATTCCTTCGCAGGCTTAAGCAAAGCGTTAAGCTCTTCGATTTCCTTTTCCATATCTATACGGGGGAAGAGAACGCCGCCCTTGGAAACTGTTACGTTTTCGGGGAGTACTCCGAATACTGCCGCATTTTCATAGGTTGTCATACCTTCATCCGCGCCAATCTGCTTCCATACCTCGGGCATAGTGTTGGGCATAAAGGGATAAAGGAGAGAGGAGCAAAGACGGATAGTTTCGAGAAGATTATAGAGAACGGTAGCAAGTCGGGGCTTGTTGGCCTCATCCTTCGCCAGTACCCAGGGAGCAGTCTCGTCGATATACTTGTTGGCACGGGAGATAACCTTAAAGATTTCCTCGAGAGCCTTGGAAAGCTGTGCGTCGCCGATAAGCTGAGCCACAGGCTCACGGAGAGCCTTAGCCATAGAGATAAGGTCGTCGTCGAAATCTCCTGCCGTACGGTCGGAGGGGAGAGTTCCGCCGAAATACTTATCAACCATAGCTACCGTACGGGAAACTAAGTTTCCTAAATCATTGGCTAAATCGGTATTTATTCTTCCTATCATAATCTCATTTGAGAAGTTACAGTCCGAGCCGTAGGGCATATCCCTTAAAATCTGATAGCGTACAGCGTCAACACCGTAACGCTCGGCGAGAACGAAGGGGTCGATAACGTTTCCGAGGGATTTACTCATCTTCTGACCGTTGAAGTTTATCCAGCCGTGACCGTAAAGGCGCTTGGGAAGGGGTAAATCAAGCATCATCAGTATAGCGGGCCATACTATAGAATGGAAGCGTACTATTTCCTTTGCAGTCATATGCATATCGGCGGGCCAGTACTTGTCGTAATCGCCGTAGGTGCTGTTTTCATAGCCTAAAGCGGAGATATAGTTGGAAAGAGCGTCAACCCATACGTATACAACGTGTCCCTCGTCGAAATCTACGGGTACGCCCCAGGTAAAGGTTGTACGGGATACACAGAGGTCTTCGAGACCGGGCTTTATGAAGTTGTTTACCATTTCGTTTACACGGGTCTTAGGCTGGAGATAATCGGTTTCGGTAAGGAACTTTTCGATTTTTTCGGCGAAATCCGAAAGACGGAGGAAGTAAGCCTCCTCGTCGGCTTCGATAACCTCTCTTCCGCAGTCGGGACACTTTCCGTCCACAAGCTGGGATTCTGTCCAGAAGCTTTCGCAGGGAGTGCAGTACTTTCCTGTATACTTGCCCTTATAGATATAGCCCTTATCGTAGAGAGTCTTGAAAATCTTCTGTACCGTTTCGATATGATAGTCGTCGGTAGTTCTTACATAGCGGTCGTAGCTTATGTTCATTGTAGCCCAGAGGCGCTTGAAGTTGTCAACGATAGGGTCAACGTATTCCTTGGGGGTAACACCCTGTTCCTTAGCCTTAAGCTCAATCTTCTGACCGTGTTCGTCGGTACCTGTAAGGAACATTACGTCGTATCCCTGCATTCTCTTGAAGCGGGCGATAGAGTCACAGGCTACGGTGGTGTAGCAGTGTCCGATATGGGGGTTTCCCGAGGGGTAATAAATCGGGGTAGTTATATAGAATTTTTCGCTCATACTGTTTTCCGCCTTTCCTTTGTATATATTGCAGTAGTTTTACAGTAAAAATACTGCAAAAATAATCTTTAAACTAAGTTCAATTATACCATAATGAGGTAATTTTGGCAATATGTTAAAAAAAATCAAAGAAAAATTTACATTTTTCACATAAAAGACTTGATTTTTTTTGTGTTTTCTATTAAAATATAATGTGTGAAAAAGTTTAGTGCGTATATCGGTCACAGCGTTACTGCCTTCAGGGCGTAAAGAGCAATCAAGCCGTATGCGCCGGAAGCGGCAGAATGCCTAAGACGAAAGGACAGGTTTAGTTATGTCAAACAGATTATTTCAGGGCGTAGTTCATCAGATGAGAGATACTATCGGAAGAGTTATCGGCGTTATCGACGAGAATGCAACGGTAGTAGCCTGCAGCGAGCTCTCAAGAATCGGCACATCAAACGATTTCTTCTCAATTGAATTCGGCGAGTCTCACGACATTTTTATTCGCGACGGATATACATACAAGCCTTTCGGAGTTCACGTAAAGCCCGACTATGCGGTTTTCGTGGAAGGAACCGACGAAATAGCAGGAAAGTATGCTTCTATACTTGCTGTTTCTCTTTCAAGCATAAAGCAGTATTACGACGAAAAGTATGACAGAAACAATTTCGTCAAGAATATCATTCTCGATAACGTTCTCCCCGGAGATATAAGCATAAAGTCCAGGGAGCTCCATTTCAATGCGGATATCAACAGAGTTGTATTCCTTATCAATATCGTGGCTACAAACGATGTTTCCGCTTATGACGTTATTCAGAATCTTTTCCCCGATAAGAACAAGGATTTCGTTTTCAACATTACCGAAAGCGATATCGTTCTCGTTAAGGAAATAAAGAACAATATCGACGTAAAGGATCTCGAGAAGCTTGCGCGGTCTATTTCCGACACACTCCAGACAGAGTTCTTTACAAGAGTAAATATCGGTATCGGTACTCCCGTTATCGGTGTAAAGGATCTTGCGCGTTCCTTCAAGGAGGCTCAGATAGCTATTGAAGTAGGTAAGGTATTCGATACCGAAAAGAATATCGTAAGCTACGATAACCTCGGTATAGCAAGACTTATCTACCACCTCCCCACAACTCTCTGTGACACATTCTTAAAGGAGGTTTTCAAGAAGGGCTCTATCGAATCCCTCGATCATGAAACCCTCTTTACTATCCAGCGCTTCTTCGAAAACAACCTGAACGTTTCCGAAACCTCCAGAAAGCTCTTTGTACACAGAAATACACTGGTATACAGACTTGATAAGATAAAGAAGCTTACAGGTCTCGATTTAAGAGAATTTGACCACGCAATTATCTTTAAGATTGCGCTTATGGTTAAGAAATATCTCTCCGCCGACCCCGTTAAGTTCTGATTGGGGCAGGAGGATATACTGCATAATTATAGTAGAAAATACGAGGCGGCATAATCTGTCCGCCTCGCAGACTGTTTATACGGGAAAGCGTTATATTCTTTTTTTGTCGCATATCAGCGGATAATGAAGAAAATTCCTGCAGGAAAAACGCTTTTTCGTGATGATTTTTTTGAAGGTGATATAATGGTAGAATTGAAGAACGTCGATGTGCATTATGACGACGGCGTTAAGGGCGGCGTAGACGCTCTGAATGATGTAAATCTCCGTATAAACGACGGTGAATTTGTTTTTATAGTAGGTAACAGCGGCGCAGGTAAAAGTACCCTCTTAAAGCTTCTTACAAGAGAAATCCAGCCTACAAGCGGAAGAGTTTTCGTAAACGGCTATAACCTTTCCAAGCTCCGTAACAGGAAGCTTCCTGCATTCAGACGCTCTCTCGGAATGATATTCCAGGATTTCCGTCTTATTCCTACGCTTACGGTATACGAAAACGTAGCTTTCGTACTAAGAGTTATCGATAAATCCAAGAAGTACATAAGACAGCGTGTTCCTTACGTACTTAATCTCGTAAAGCTCGGAGATAAGGCGAAATGCTACCCCGGACAGCTTTCCGGCGGTGAGCAGCAGCGTGTTGCGATAGCGAGAGCCTTCGCCTGTGACCCTAAAATTATTATTGCGGACGAGCCTACGGGTAATATCGACCCTGAGCTTTCCTACGAAATAGTAGAGCTTTTAAAGGACATAAACGAATGCGGAACTACCGTAATAATGGTTACCCACGAGCATAATCTCGTAAAATATTTCGGCGGCCGTCTTATAAATTTAAGAAACGGCTCTGTGGCTTACGACAACTATATAGAAGGCGAGGGGGACGAAATCTATGAGGATGAGTAATTTCGGATACCTCGTTAAGAGAGGTATCGGCTCTGTATTTAAAAATGCAATGATGTCCCTTGCCAGCTTCTGTGTGCTTCTCGTAAGCTTACTTATGGTAGGACTTTCCGTCCTCGTGGCTATCGATATAGGCGTTGTACTTTCGAACATCGAGGAAAAGAATGAAATAAACGTGTATGTTTACGGCGATGTGGAGCAGAATGTTCTCACTCATATCACCGACGCAATAGACGCTAATCCCAATACCGAGAGCGTTATCTTCTATTCGAAGGAGGAGGCCTGGGCGGATAAACAGGAGGAAATGCCCGAAATGGCGGAGCTTTTCGATTATCTTCCCGATAATCCTATGCCCCATACCTTCCGTGTAACGGTAAAGGATATCTCCTATATAAGCGAAACTGCCGAGGAATTCGGTACAATCGAGGGCGTAGAAAAGGTTTCAGCCCCCTACGATTTCGCTTCGGCTCTCGTGAATATCCGTTCTACCCTTGCGGTAATAGGAATTTCCCTTCTTGCGGTTATGATAATTACAAGCGTAATCATTATCTATAATTCCATAAGAAGCTCCGTATATTCCCGTAAGAAGGAAATAAATATTATGAAGGTCGTAGGCGCTACAAACTCCTTCGTAAAGATTCCCTTCTTTATCGAGGGTATGTTTATCGGCGTTATCGCAGGCGTAGCTTCCTGGATTCTTACAAAGATAACCTATGAGGCTATCGTTGAGCTTTTCAGGGACGACGTTACAATATGGGAGATTTTCGGCCTCGTGGACGTTATCCCCTTTGACCAGGTTACCTGGTACGTTCTTGCGGCGAACTGTATCTTAGGCGCATTACTCGGCGCTATCGGTACTATTATCAGTACAGGAAAATATGTTAAGGTTTAATCCGTAAGTACGGATTTATCGGTCATTGGTATGGCAGGATTCTTCCTGCTCCTCGTGATGAAAGGAATTGTTATGAAGAAAAGAATATCGGCTCGTGTAGCCGCTTCCGTTGCCGCCCTCGGTATAATTTTCGGCGGCGCGGCATATTCGGAATTTTCCGATATAATGAGCGTAAGCGCTACAACTACAGACGAGCTGCAGAAAAAAATAGACGCAAATAAGGCTCTTATAGATGAGCTTGACGGAAAAATCAAGGCAATAGACAGCGATATCGCGGAAAGCGAGGAGGTACAGACCTATTACTTCCAGAAGCTTAATGCAACCAAGGAAAGAATTGACCTTTTAAATAACCAGATTTATGAAAAGGAACAGGAAATCGTCGCCAAGGAGCAGGAGATTTCCGATATCGAGCTTAAGATTTCCGAAACCGAAAAGAATATAGTGGATAAGGAAGCGGAAATCGAGCTTCTCGAAAAGACCAACGATGAAAACGCATACCGCTTCGGTCAGATAATAAGAGCTATGTATATTACCGATTCCGACGACTATCTTACGGTTATAGCGGGCTCCTCGGACTTCTACGATATCTTCGTAAGAAGCGAGATTATGAAGAACGTGAGCGAACAGAACCTTAAGTTTATGAACGACCTGCTTAACGATATACATAGACTTGAGGATGACAGGGTTCAGCTTAACGAGGATAAGGAAAAGCTTGAATACGATAAGAACCTCCTGGATAAGGAGCGACAGGCTCTCGAGGACGAGCGTGTAGAGCTGGACGAAAACAGGAAGTATAACTCCGACTTAAGCGCTTCCTATACAAGCGAATACAATATCATTTCAACCAAGATTTCCAACTTCGAAAGCTTACAGGCTGACTATGCTAATCAGAAGAAGGTAAGCTTTGCGGAAATCGAAAAGTATGAAAAGCAGATTGACGAGCTTATCCGTCTCGCACAGCAGCAGGCCAGCAACAAGGTCGTCTATGAACAGGGCGAATGGCTCTGGCCCCTCGATTATAAGTTTACGCTTATTACCACAAAATTCGGCTATTCGGCATTCCATGGCGGCAATCACGGTGCTATCGACGTAGGTAACGGCGGTATAAACGGCGCAAATATCTACGCTATGAAGGGCGGCGAGGTAATTATCGCAAAGACCTCCTATACACCCGGCTATGACTACGGTAAATATGTTGTTATCGATCACGGTAACGGCTTCCAGTCCCTTTATGCACACTGCAGCGATATATACGTTTCTGTGGGTCAGATGGTAAATCAGGGCGATGTTATTGCGGCGGTAGGCTCAACAGGCTGGTCAACGGGCCCCCACCTTCATTTCGAAATCCGTAAGGACGGAACAAGAGTAGACCCTCTTAAATATGTAAATGTACCTTAAAAATTGGAGACATAATGAATAAAAAAGTATCACTCGGCATAACCATAAGTCTTGTGGCGATAGCCTGTGCGCTTACCTTCGTGGTAACTATGACCTTCTCTCTCAATCTTTATAACGATAAGATTGCCGATGTACAGCAGAGAGAGGAAATGTACAGCAAGATGCAGGAAATAGACTCCTATATAAAGAGCTATTCTATCTATACTATCGACGACAACGATATCAAGGTCGGGGTATATTCCGGCTATCTCAACGGTATCGACGATGTTCACGCAAAGTATTACACAACAAACGAATACTACTATAAGAAACAGCTTGAAAACGGAACTCTTACAGGTCTCGGAATGGAGCTCGGTAAGGAGCAGGGCGGCTATATAAGCGTTGTTGAGGTTTACGACGATTCCCCCGCTTATGAGGCAGGAATTATAGCCGGCGACGTTATTACCTCGGTAGGGGGAGTAAATGTTCTTGAGCTTGGCTATGAAACGGCTCTTTCTCAGGTGAAATTCGGCGACGAAGGAACGAAACAGCGCTTCGTAATCAGAAGAAGCGGCGAGGAAACGGAATATAATCTTAGCCGACGTTCCTTTACGATAAGCTCCGTAAGCGGTTTCCTTCTGGATAACGGTATCCTTTATCTCGACTTTGACTCGATAAACGCTCTTACGGGAGAACAGGTTTTATCTATCCTCGGCGAATACGGCGAGGGTGAGATAACGGGATATATTTTCGACTTAAGGAATTGCAGCAGTAACGTCTATTCTTCGGTATCCGCAATTCTCAACAAGTTTATCGGCGGTACAAAGCTCGCAGATATGGTTTATAAGAACAATTCGACAAAACCTCTCGTGGAAACAGACAGTACGGCCTTTACAAAATTACCGATTAGTATTATAATAAATGAAAAGACCGGCGGCGCGGCTGAGCTTATTGCAGTATCCTTAAGGGACTTCAACAACGCTAAGCTTGTGGGCACCACAACAATGGGTTACGGTACTATCCAGGAAACAAGAACCTTCAGCGATGGTACTGCTATAGAAATATCTGTCGCAAGGGTAAGAACCGTTAATGAATCAAGTAATTACAACGAAAACGGTATAAGCCCTGAGTTTGCGGTTGATTATTCGGGAGCCTTCGAATCGAGCCCTGTAAATTACGCACAGACGATGGATGAACAGTTAAAAAAGGCTGTTGAGGTTATCATTACCGCAGCGGCAAGCAATACTGAAAACCAATAAACGAAAGGAAAGGTCATTATTATGGCTACTAAGCAGACAGTTTTAACACAGGAAGGTCTTAAATCTCTCGAGGACGAGCTCGAAGAACTCAAAACCGTCAAAAGAAAAGATATAGCTGAAAAAATCAAGGTTGCGTTATCCTTCGGCGACTTATCGGAAAACTCCGAATACGACGAAGCCAAGAATGAACAGGGTATCATTGAAGCGAGAATTGCTGAAATCGAAGCTATTCTTATGAATGTAAAGATTATCGATGAGGACGCTCTTTCTACCGAGCATATCCAGATCGGTAACAGAGTAACTGTAAAGGATATCGCCGAGAACGAGGTCCTCGTTCTCCATATCGTAGGCTCAAAGGAAGTTAATTTAAGGGAAAACAAGATTTCCGACGAGTCTCCTCTCGGAAGAGCTCTTATCGGTCACGGTAAGGGTGAAACAGTCGATGTTGACGCTCCCGCAGGAATTTTACAGTTCGAAATTATTGATATCGGTAAGTAATTATTATATTTAGAAAAGGAACGACAGAAATGGCAGAAGAAATCATACAGGAAGAATTAACCGAGGAAGAGCTTCAGGAGAAGCTTTCCGAACAGCATAGGGTAAGAATTGAGAAGCTTACTGCATTAAAGGCGGAGGGCAAGAACCCCTACGAGGTAACTAAGTTCGACGTAACTCATAAGGCTCAGGAAATAAGAGATAATTTCGAGACTCTCGAAAATGCCGACGTTAAGATAGCAGGACGTATTACAAGCTGGCGCGATATGGGTAAGGCTAACTTTATCGATATCCGTGACGGAAGCGACAGAATGCAGGTTTACGTTAAGATTGATGAAATCGGCGAGGATTCCTTCAAGGAATTCAAGACCTGGGACCTTGGCGATATCGTAGGTATCGAGGGCTTCGTTTTCAGAACAAGAAGAGGCGAAATCTCCGTTCACGCAAAGAGCATAAAGCTCCTTTCCAAGTCCTTACTGCCCCTTCCCGAAAAGTGGCACGGCTTAAAGGATAAGGAGGAACGCTACAGAAAGCGTTATCTCGACCTTATCGCTAACCCCGAGGTTAAAAATACCTTCGTAACACGTTCCCTTATCTTAAGAGAAATAAGAAGCTATCTCGATAACCTCGGCTATCTTGAGGTTGATACTCCCGTTCTTCATACTCTTGAAATCGGTGCGGCGGCACGTCCCTTCGTTACTCATCATAACGCTCTCGATATCGATATGTATCTCCGTATCGAGACAGAGCTTTACTTAAAGAGACTTATCGTAGGCGGCTTCGATAAGGTTTATGAGGTAGGACGTATTTTCAGAAATGAAGGTATGGACGCAACCCATAACCCCGAATTCACATCTATCGAAATGTACCAGGCTTATACCGATTACTACGGAATGATGGATCTTATCGAAAATATGTACCGTACAGTTACTCTCAAAATCTGCGGTACCGATACCGTAAGCTATCAGGGCAAGGAAATTGCAGTAGGCAAGCCCTGGGAAAGACTTACTATGATTGAGGCTGTCAAGAAGTATGCAGGAGTTGATTTTGCAGACTGGGCTACCGACGAGGACGCAAGAGCAGCCGCTAAGGCTAAGGATGTTGAGCTCGAAAAGAAGGACGCAACAAAGGGCGATGTTCTTATCGCTTTCTTTGAGGCTTTCGTTGAGGATGAGCTTATCCAGCCTACTATCATTTACGATTATCCTGTAGAAAACTCTCCCTTAGCTAAGAGAAAGCCTTCCGACCCCGCATTCACAGAGCGTTTCGAATATTTCATCAACGGCTGTGAATTCGGTAACGCATTCTCCGAGCTTAACGACCCTATCGACCAGAGAGAGCGTTTCACAAAGCAGGTTGAGGAAAAGAGAAAGCAGGGTGCTAACGCAGAAATTGACGAGGACTTCCTTACTGCTCTCGAATACGGTTTACCTCCTACGGGCGGTCTCGGTATGGGTCTCGACAGATTTGTTATGCTCCTTACCGACAGCGCTTCTATCAGAGATGTACTTCTCTTCCCCACAATGAAGCCTGAGAAGAAATAAGCGGATTCTGTTATGCGGTTCGTAAGCGTAATTTTGTACGACTTACGACAGTCTGACAGATAGAACACAGCAAGAAAAAATAAATCCCACCGTTTCAGTGTAAAGCTGAGATGGTGGGGTTTTTGTTAGATATACTTATCGAGGGAAGCCTTCAGGCTTTTTATTGTATCGTAAATCAGGAGAAGCTCGTTGGCGGAGCACTTATCAAGAATTTCCGCTATGCTTGAATGGATAGCTGCTTGTGAATTTTCGTTGGGCTCAAAAAGAAGTTCGTCGGCAGTACATTCAAGAACGTTGGCGATATTATAAAATACTTCAAGACTGAGCTTGGTATTTCCTGTTTCAATGTGGCTCATGTGGGTTACCGATATACCGACTTTTTCAGCAAGCTGTTCCTGCGAGAAGCATTTTGCCTTTCTGATTTTTCGTATACGTTGTCCAATTTTGAAATAATCCATATATTTACCTCTGTAATTAAATATTTGAAAAAATTTATTTTTATACTTGAATTATATAGGCAAATCTGTTATAATAAAATAAACTATAAAGGCTAAATAATGCCTATGTGGTTAAATTTATTTGAAAGAGGTATGAAAAATGAAAATTTTCAAGAAAATCATATCGCTGGTTCTCACGGCGGCGGTTATGATGAGTATGGTTTTTGCGGCGACTGTGAGCGTGGGGGCGGATTCAATTTACTCTGCATTCTATGCGAAATCTTTGGTAGACGGTAAGGAGCGAGTATATATATCTGGCATTTCTAATAGCGAAATGCAGTATATATTGGATAAATCATCGGATTCGGCAATTTATGCTGTAATGTCATTTAAATCCGGCAATAACTCGTTAGGCTTTGGATATACCTTGGCGTTGTACAATAATATGAATATTATTACAGACCCAAATGAAATTATTGATAGTGCTGGATTTGTAAGGTTTTCTGATACAGAGTGTGCTTTTTGTTTTGAACTTAAACCTTCGGTAAATAAAAAATATGTGGATTTTATTAAATCATGCACAAAGTGTAATATTACATTAGGAATTTTAAATAATGGCGAGTTTACAAATTACAATGGACGGGGAGAGTTATTTGAAGTAGATTTTTTCAATATGAACGAAGAGTACAGTAAGGACATTTCCAAGCTTACTATCTCCAAAATCTCCAACAAGTCCTACACAGGCAAGGCAGTAAAGCCCGCCGTTACTATCAAGGATGGCGATTATAAGCTTAAGAAGGGCACAGACTATACAGTTTCCTACAAGAACAACACAAAGATAGGTACTGCCACCGTAACTATCAAGGGTAAGGGTAATTACACAGGTACAAAAACTCTCACCTTTAAGATTGTTCCCGCAAAAACAACCTTAAAGGTATCGAAGAAATCCGATACAAAGGCAACCTTTAGCTGGGCAGCGGTAAAGGGTGCGGAAAAGTATCAGCTCTACTACTCTGTTGACGGCGGTAAGACCTACAAGAAATACACTACAATTTCCGGCAGCAAGACAAGCTACACAACATCAAAGCTCAATTTCAAGAAATATGACTATAAGTTCAAAATCCGCGCTTACGACAAGGTGGATAAGACTACATACTACGGCTCTTATTCCAAAATTGTTTCCGTAAAGTAAATATTTTATCCCGCAATTTCATCGGAAGTTGCGGGATTTTATTTATGACGCTTGTGTGAAATAAATCTCACAATTCTTCTATTGACGGAAAAGTTCTTTTGGGGTATAATATATTTGTATTTTCAAAAATGAGCAAAAGGAAAGTGTGATTATGTCATATCAGGACGATAAGAGAGAGCTTTTAAAGCTTAAACAGGGTATCATTGAGGAAAGCGAAACTATCGCTGTGGACGAGGAGAAGCCCGTATATGAGCTTCACGGCTTCAAGAAGGTAGAAAACTTCTTCTATCATTATAAATGGCACGTTATTGTGGGACTGTTTTTTACTGCAGTAATAATATTTTTCGCCTATAATCTTCTTACAAAGGAACAGGGTGATATGAGAATACTTCTCGTTACGAAAAATCCCGAGGTTACAAATAACGTGACCTATAAGATAAAGGAATTTGAAATCGGAATGGAGAAGTTCTGTCCCGATTTCGACGATAACGGTTACGTACACGTTGATGTCTACAACATAGATTTAAGCGAAAATATAAGCTCCGAATATATGCTTGCAGGAGTTACAAAGGCGACCTCCGAGATAATGTACGGAGAAGCGCAGATGTTTGTTGTTGATAAAATGGGGCTCGAAGCTCTTACCGACGGAACCTTCGAGGGACTCGTCAATCTCGAGGGGATGTTCCCCGATTGTCCTTACGCCGACGGTATCTATATCAAGGTCAAGGACAGCCCACTTTCAACCGCCGCAGGCTATATGGAAGCCTGCCCCGACGACCTTTACATCGTGGTAAGAAATATTGCCGATGTGTGGGAAAATAAGGAAAGAGCCGAAAAGGCAAACGAAAAAGCCCTCCACGTTCTCCGTAACATTGTTGACGGATATATGGAAGGCTGGGTTGATGACCAGGGAAGAATCTACGGAGTAGAGAACGAGAATACTGCCGCCTGATTAAAGGAACTTTTTAAGCCCGTCGGCATATTTGACCTCCTGGTCAAGAAGCCTGTTTGCAAGATTTTTCGTGTCGGGAGAGGCGTGGAGAGAATGGTTTACGGTACGGGAAATATCAATTATTCCCATATTTGTACCGTTATACATAAGCTCGGCAATTTTACTTTTGCCTGCCCCCGAGGCCTTCATTTTTATCCCCATTTCCGCCATAGCCTTCTGCATAAACGGTACCTTTTCAACCTGTCCGCCCTCGGAGCGAATCTTTCTTCTGACCGAGGCACAGTTGTCCGCGTAATGGCAAATCTGACGGGAAAGATAATCGTTGAGCTCCTTGTTGTGGCAGTTCTTCTGTACCTGTTTTGTACAGTCCATAGCCATACGGCTGTTTTTGTAAATAGAATTAAGAATATTTATATCGTGTTTTTGCAGCATAACCCAATATCACTCCTTGTTTTTTATTAGTTATCTGCGGAAAGGAATAGAATATGCAGAGAGAGAATATTGTCAAAATTTTCATAAAGGGTCTCGGCTTCGCTTTGTTCGGAAATATCTTGGGAGGAATAATGACTATTTCTCTTGCACCCTTTATTTCGGAGTGGTTTATTTCCTATATAGCCATTCTTTTTACGCTTTTTATCTACCTTTCTCTTGCCTTTACCGCAGGACTCCGCGATGGTCAGAGAGAAAAAATACTGCTCAGAAATAAGCGGGTTGAAGGCTCGCCGAAATACCGCTGGTTACTTTTAGGCGGAATAATCGGGGCGGTTATGTGTGTGCCCTGTATAATACTTCTTCTCGGAATTACGGGAGCAATCGGTGTAACGGGCGAATATCTCTTTGCCTTCAGATTTATCTGCGGCGCCGTTTATCCCCTTATGCATATTGCCGAGGCTCATAACGTAGCGGTAGCGGATATTCCTCTGTGGTATCCGATAGCCTCTATGGCGATTTACTTTATCCTTACGCCTATAGCCGCACAGGTTGGTTATAAGTTCGGCTACGACGAAAAAAAGGCGCAGGATTTTATGTACGAGAAACAGTAAGAGAAAAGACAGCTTGCCGAAAAATTCGGCAAGCTGTCTTTTTGTAAAATGTGTGAAAGGAGGTGTATGATATTATTCTTTTATAAGCTCAGCGCCTAAATTTCGGCACTTTTCAAGGTCGTTAGCGGAAGGGGATTCGTTAGCGATGAGACCTTCGCCTGTAACAATAACAGCACCGATATTTTTTGCTCTTTCTACCCAGTCTCTCATCCACTGTCCGTCGCCCCAGCCGTATGAGCCGAACAGAGCGATAGTTTTATCCTTGAATTTAGGCTCGTTTTTAGTGAAAAAGGGCTCGAATTCGCTTTCCTCGAGAACCTCGTCTCCCATAGCCGAACAGCCCAGGGCGATACGCTCGTAATTGTCGATATCTCCCTTGAAATCGGAAACCTCGTGAAGCTCCGCCTTTGCGCCTTCCGCTACGGCTTCTGCCATAGCTTTTGTATTGCCCGTTCCGCTCCAGTAAATTACTGCTGTTTTCATTGTATTGTACTCCTTTATGAAATTTTAAGGGCCTCGTAAATTGTTTCGCCCATATTTAACTTGTTGCAGAGATACTTCCTGCACTTATTATAATTTTCGAAGGTACGACGCGCTTTTTCTTCATTTCCGTAAACCTTCCAGCAGCCGCAGAATTTAAAATTCTCGCCGTCATTTTCGATAAAGCCCTTTACGTCCTCCACAGGATAGCTGAGAAACAATCCTATTTCGTGAGGGAAGCCGCTGCTTTCCTTTACACGCTCCGACAGCCGTTTCAGCATATCGGGAAGCTCCCATTCGGGAGAGTAGCCGAAGCTTTCGAGAAGCTCGAGGCGCTCCTTTTCACGAAGCTGTTCCGAAAGAAGCTTCTCGTTATACAGAAGAATAAGAATGCGCTCGTTACATTCGCAAAGAATTTCAATTTTAAGCCCCTTCATTCCTGCCTTACGGTTAAAATATCGGGCGTGCTCGCCGATATCGAGCTCCGATTTTTTCAGATTTATAAGGCTCGCCGCCTTTATGCCGAGAAGGGAGGGGGCTGTATGAAGCGCAAGCTTACGTTCGAAAACCGATGCACTACAAATCATAATTCTCCTTTAGTTAGCAAAAACTAACATATCTGTAAAATTTTTCAGACTGCGTACTGCTCCAGAACTGTTTTAAGGGCGTTAACGCTTGCATTATGAATCCTTACAACAGGGAAGGAGAGCCGTTCGGAACGGCTTTTAACGCTCTTGGCCATTTTATGGGAACAAGTATCGGTAAACATTACCACAAGGTCAGGATTTCCGATTTTATCATCAAAGCCAGCAGGCATTTGTGTAAAAACCTTGGCCTTACACTTGTATTCGGCGCATATATCCTTGTATCTTGTGGCCATCCTGTCGTTACCGCCGACAACTACTACGCTCATAGCTATTATATCCTTTTCAAATGAAATTATTAGTTAGTATCTCCTAACAATTACAATATATCACATAAAACAAATTCTGTCAATAGGGAATCTGAAATATTTTTAAATAATTTTGCAGAATTTTTTAAAAAAGGGTATTGACAAATCATTAAACCTCTGCTATAATAATATAGCAATCAGAAAGCTGGTGTAGCTCAGTTGGTAGAGCAGCTGATTTGTAATCAGCAGGTCGGGGGTTCGAGTCCGTCCACCAGCTCCATTTTATGCCTTAATCAAGATAAGGCATTTATTATATTATGATCTGCTTTTAAAGCAGGCTTGTTTCCGGTAACGGAAACTTTATATGAGGAAGCGTTCCCGAGTGGCCAAAGGGGGCAGACTGTAAATCTGTTGCGTTAGCTTCGGTGGTCCGAATCCACCCGCTTCCACCAAATGCGCCCCTGCTAATCGCAGGGGCTAATTTAATATTGAATAGTGAATAATGAATATTTAATAATGAAATTGCGCGGCGCATTTGTATTATTCAATATTCATTATTCTTTTTTCATTATTCAATAAAGAAAGGATTGTTTTATGAACGAAAACCCATTGCTCGAAAAATCACTATTATTTGCAGCTCGCATTGTAAAGCTATACAATTATCTCCAAAAG
>JAZNMN010000054.1:0-7904 GCA_045579625.1 Ruminiclostridium sp. | reverse complement strand
AGAGCTGATACTTTTCCGCACCCTTTACCGCTGTCCAGCTAAAGGTTGCCTTTGTATCGGATTTCTTCGATACCTTTAAGGTTGTTTTTGCGGGAACAATTTTAAAGGGGAGAGTCTTTGTACCTGTGTAATTACCCTTACCCTTGATAGTTACGGTGGCAGTACCTATCTTTGTGTTATTCTTGTAGGATACTGTATAGTCTGTACCTTTAACGAGCTTCTTATCGCCGTCCTTGATAGTAACGGCGGGCTTTACCGCCTTGCCTGTGTAGGACTTGTTGGAAATTTTGGAGATAGAGAGGGAGGAGATAGAATTATCATTTTTAATAATATATTTATAGTGTGTACTTTTATCTCCATAGAGATAATCACCGCCTTGTGTTCTTATATAGTAATTGTAACTGATAGAAGAAGCTGAGTTAAGCGCTTTAGCTACTTCGGAATTACTATCGAAAGATAATTGCCAACCTACTGAATTAAGAGTGCTTGAATAATCATTAAGTGAGACATCATAGCCGTTAGGCTTAATAATCTGATAATTATAATAATCTTTGTATGCATCAAATATAAATTCGTACTCAGAAATTCGTATTCTTATAGAAAAAGTCGTTTTTTCTTTTTCCAGAGATTGAATAAATATTCCCAACAAATCTGCCGACGGCATCTGGAAAACCAAATATGTCAGTCCACTGTTTTCAGAAATGCTTACAACAGGCTTCTTTAGTTCAGACGCTCCTGCAGTTATTGTGCCTACGCACATCATACCCACCATAACCGCCGCTGCTAAAAATAGCGACAATACTTTCTTGAAAAATTTCATTCTCGTTACCTCGTTCAAATAATATTATTCCTTTTTGGAATAAATATATTATAACACGAAATAAAAGCAAAGTAAATCAGCATATATTCTAAAATGGAATAATATCTTTTGTTAATTATGCTATAATGAATAAAATCCATCAAATAGATTTATAGGTATAGCTATGTATAAAGAAAAACTATGTAAAAATCTGGTTACCGCCCGAAAAAAGAAAAAAATAACACAGCAGGTAGCCGCCGATTTCCTTGGCATACAGCAATGTACCTTATCCAAGTATGAAAACGGTAAACTCGAACCCGATGTGGAAACGCTTTGTAAAATGGCAATTTTCTATGAGGTTTCTACCGACTGGCTTTTCGGAATTTACGAGAAAAAATGAATATCAAGCACAAAATCCCCTGCAGCCGTAAGACTGCAGGGGATAAACATTTCTATTAAACAACAGAACCCTTATTGATAAATACAGGATAATCCACTGTACCGCAGGTGCTTCTGTAATCGCCGATCTTTACGTTCTTATCGGAGATAACGTAGTTAAGCTCACACTTGTCGCCTACCTCTGTATCCTGCATTAAGATACAATTCTTGACTACTGCGCCCTTACCGATCTTAACGCCACGGAAGAGAACGGAGTTTTCAACTGTACCCTCAATGATACAGCCGTCAGCCACAAGGCTTGACTTAACGCTTGCGTCAAGGCCGTATTTTGCAGGAGCTTCGTCTCTTACCTTTGTGTAGATAGGATCGTCAAAGTTGAATAATGCCTTACGGTTATCCTTATCCATAATTTCCATATTAGCCTGGTAGTAAGCCTGGATACCGTCAATCTGTGCATAGTAGCCGTCGAATTCGTAGCCGTAAACCTTGTATTCGCTTAATCTGTGCTGGAGAATATCAATCTCAAAGCTGTAGAGATTTCTGCTTGCACATTCGCTTATAATCTTAAGGATAAATTCCTTAGAGGTTACGATTATGTTCATACTTGCGGCAAGCTCGCCTGCAAGCTCGGGTCTTACGAGAACGTCGGTAATTTCATCATTATCGCCGATATTAAAGATTGTTCTTGTCTTTGTCTGGTCAGGGGTAAAGAGCTTCTTTCCGTATACTACTGTGATATCGCCGCCCTTTTCCTCGTGATAGTCAACAACCTTCTTAAGGTCGATATTTACTACACAGTCACAGTCGGTCATTACTACGTAGTCAGCGTCAGTCTTAGCGATAAAGCTCTTAACGCCTGCTAAAGCTTCAAGTCTTCCGCGATAGAGACCGTTTCCTGTATTACCGAAGGGAGGTAAGAAGTGGAGACCGCCTGTCTTACGGGATAAATCCCATTCATCGCCTGAGCCTACGTGGTCGAGGAGAGACTGATAATTGGACTTTGTAACAATTCCTACATCGGAAATTCCCGAGTTTACCATATTCGAGAGGGGGAAGTCGATAAGTCTGTATCTTGCACCGAAGGGAACGGAAGCCATAGCACGGTTCTTTGTAAGATCGGTTAATGTAAGCTCGTGCATATTGGCAAAGATAAGACCGAGTACGTTAGACATATTAGCCATTTTATTTAATTTCCTTTCTTATTAAATCAGATGTCCTGTGAAATCATAGCCTTAGGAGCAATCTTTATACCGTCGGACACGTTTACGTTATGTCCTACTACGGCAACGCCCCATTCGTCTCTGTTTTCTACGTTTTCGGGTTTTTCGCCTATATGAGCGCCTTCACCAACGGTACATTCTTCACCGATGATTGAGTATTCAACAACAGCACCCTTCTTAACAACAGTATTGGGCATTATGATACTGTACTTAACGGTAGCGCCCTCTTCGATTACTACGCCGTCAAAGAGAACGGAGAAATCGATTTCGCCGTCAATCTCACAGCCTTCAGCAACCATAGAGTTTTCAATCTTGCTGTTAGGACCTGCATAATGAGGGGGCATAACGGGATTTCTCGAATAAATCTTCCACTTAGGATCGTATAAATCAAGGGGAACGTTAGGATCGAGACAGTCCATATTAGCTTCCCATAAGCTGTCGATAGTACCTACGTCCTTCCAGTATGCGTCGAAGTGGTAAGCTACAAGCTTACAGCCTTCGTTAAGCATAGCGGGGATAATATTCTTACCGAAGTCCTTGGAAGCGCCTTCATCCTGTTCGTTAGCGATAAGATGACGCTTTAAGGTCTTCCAGGTAAAGATATATACGCCCATAGAAGCGAGGTTTGACTTAGGTTCAGCAGGCTTTTCAGCGAATTCTGTGATTGTTCCTGTTTCGTCGGCAGTCATAATACCGAAACGGGAAGCTTCTTCCCACGGAACCTCGAGAACTGCGATAGTAGCCTCAGCATTATTCTTCTTATGGAAATCGAGCATCTTTGAATAATCCATCTTATAGATATGGTCGCCGGAAAGAACAGCAACATATTCAGGATTATATCTGTCGATAAAGCTTATGTTCTGGTAGATAGCGTTAGCGGTACCTGTATACCAGGACTTACCGGAAGCTGTTTCGTAAGGGGGTAAAACGTGTACGCCGCCGTGTACACGGTCGAGACCCCAGGCATGACCGTTTCCGATATATTCGTTAAGAACGAGAGGCTGGTACTGGGTAAGTACGCCTACGGTGTCGATACCTGAATTTACACAGTTAGAAAGCGGGAAGTCGATGATTCTGTACTTTCCGCCATAGGGTACAGCAGGCTTAGCCATATTCTGTGTAAGAGCATACAGTCTGCTTCCCTGTCCGCCTGCGAGCAGCATTGCTACGCATTCTTTTTTTACATGGTTCATAATGTTTGACCTCCGATTTATTGTAATTTAGTACTTACTTTTTAGCGGCAGTCTTTTTGACTGTCTTATTTTCTGCTTTAGGCTCGGCCTTTTTTGCAGTCTTCTTTTCCGCCTTGGGCTCAGCCTTCTTTACAGCCTTCTTTTCAGCCTTGGGCTCAGCCTTCTTTACAGCCTTCTTTTCAGCCTTGGGCTCAGCCTTCTTTGCAGCCTTCTTTTCCGTCTTGGGCTCGGCCTTCTTTGCAGTCTTCTTTTCCGCCTTGGGCTCGGCCTTCTTTGAGGTTTTCTTGGTAGCCTTCTTCTCAGCGGCCTTTTTCTCCTCGGCTTCCTTTGCAGCCTTCTTTTCAGCGGCAGCCTTACGCTTAGCGGCTCTTTCCTCCTTAGCTCTTATTGCGGCCTGTTCAGCGTCATAATCCTTCTTGTTTGTAACCTTGAAGAACATAGCCGACATAGGCGCAATCTTAACGTCAAGGGAGAAGCGTTCGCCGTGTGCGTCCTTACGGTAGGAGCTTACCTTACCGTTAAGTATTCCGCTTCCGCCGAACTTCTTGTCCTCGGAAGTAAAGATTTCCTCGTAATCGCCGTAATAAGGAACGCCGAAGCTGTAAACCTCGTGATTCTTAGGCTGGAAGTTGCATACTGCAATAACCTCGTCGCCCTTGGAATTTATTCTTCTGAAGATAACAACGCTGTTCTGGTTATCGTCGCTTACGACCCATTTGAAGCCTGACCAGTCGTTATCAACCTCCCAAAGCTCGTTGGTTTCCATATAGAACTTGTTGAGAGCCTGTTCATATTCCCAGAGCTGCTTGTGTTCGGGGAATTCGAGAACATCCCAGTCAAGTCCTGTCTTATAATTCCATTCCTTGAACTGTGCGAATTCCTGTCCCATAAACATAAGCTTCTTACCGGGATGAGCAATCATATATGCAAGGAAGGTCCTGAAGGAAGCGAAACGAAGCTCTCTCGGTCCGCTCATCTTATCAAGCATCGAGCACTTACCGTGAACTACCTCATCGTGGGAGATAGGAAGGATAAAGTTCTCGGAAAATGCATAGTAGAAGGAGAAGGTAACCTTATTGTGGTGGTCGGGACGCCATTCGGGATTCATAGACATATACTGAAGCATATCGTTCATCCAGCCCATATTCCACTTGAAGTTAAAGCCGAGACCGCCGATGTCCGCAGGCTTAGTCACCATAGGCCAAGCGGTAGATTCCTCCGCAATCATAAGTATATTCGGGAACTGTCCGAATAATGCCGAGTTAAGCTTTTTAAGGAAGGCGATAGCCTCGAGATTCTCGTTTCCGCCGTAACAGTTGGGACGCCATTCCTTTCTGTCGTAGTCGAGATAGAGCATAGAAGCTACTGCGTCTACGCGAAGTCCGTCGATATGGTATTTGTCGAACCAGTAGGTAGCGTTCGAGATAAGGAAGCTCTGTACCTCGGGCTTACCCCAGTCGAATATTCTTGTACCCCAGTTTCTGTGTTCCATCTTAAGAGGGTCGGAATATTCATAACAGCACTGGCCGTCGAATTCATAAAGTCCTGCCGCATCCTTAGGGAAATGAGCGGGAACCCAGTCAAGGATTACGCCGATTCCGTTGTTGTGGCAGTAATCAACAAATTCCATAAAATCGTGGGGAGTACCGAAACGGGAGGTAGGAGCGAAATAACCTATACCCTGGTAACCCCAGGAGCCGTCGAAGGGGAATTCTGCGATAGGCATAATTTCGATATGGGTATATCCCATCTTCTTAACGTAAGGAACAAGCTCCTTAGCGCATTCCATATAGTTGAAAAGCTCGTTTTCATCATTCTTGTGCTGCCAGGAATTGAGGTGAACCTCGTAGATATTCACAGGAGAGGAATAAACGCTCTTGGAGTTCTTTTCCTCCTGCCACTTCTGATCCTTCCAGTTATATCCGCCGATATCATAAATCTTCGTAGCAGTATTGGGTCTCGTTTCCATATGGTAGCCATAGGGGTCAGCCTTAAGCTTAACCTGTCCGTAACTGCTTTCGATGCTGTACTTATATGTATCGTAAACCTTTAAGTCAGGAATAAAAAGCTCCCAGATTCCTCCGTCGCTTATTTTATTCATAGGGCTTACAGTTCTGTCCCATCTGTTAAAGTCGCCTACAACGCTTACTGCGGCAGCCTTAGGCGCCCATACACGGAATACAACGCCCTTACGGCCGTTTCTTTCGTCAAAATGAGAACCGAAGAATTCGTATGCCTTATTATTGTTGCCCTCGTGGAAAAGGTGAAGAGGTATTGCGTATTCCTCGGGTATGTTACTGTTCATTATGCATTCTCCTTTCGTTGTTGTTTTATGCAGTTTTTACAACAAAATATACAACATTCCTTATATTATTTGTTATCATTATAACACACTAAATAAGATAAAGCAATAGTTTTTGGTGAAAAATATTAAATTAGCCATATTTCAACACTCTTTTTTGTAACTTCTTCCAAAATTTCCCCTCATACTCTCGAATTATACCTCTCAAATATGTCAAAAAGCACCCGTAACGACAAATTACGGATGCTTTTTCTATAATTATTCGGATTTTTAACTCAGGACGAGAGGCTTATCAATACATTCCGCCCATACCGCCCATTCCGCCTGCGGGAGCGGCGGGAGCTTCTTCCTTGATATCTGTTACGAGGCTCTCTGTTGTAAGAACCATAGCCGCAACGGAAGCGGCATTCTGGATAGCGGAACGTGTAACCTTAGCGGGGTCAACGATACCTGCCGTAATCATATCAACATATTCTTCCTTGAAAGCGTCGAAGCCGTAGCCGTTCTTTCCGTTTCTTCTGATGTTATCGATGATAACGGAGCCTTCGAGACCAGCGTTTGCGGCAATCTGTCTTACGGGCTCTTCAAGAGCACGGAGAACAATCTTAGCGCCTGTCTTCTCGTCGCCTTCGAGAGTCTTGATAAGGTCTTCTACTGCACCCATAGCGTTGATAAGTGCAGTACCGCCGCCTGCTACAATACCTTCTTCAACAGCAGCCTTTGTAGCGGCAAGAGCGTCTTCGATTCTGAGCTTCTTTTCCTTCATTTCGATTTCGGTAGCCGCGCCAACCTTAATTACCGCAACACCGCCGGAAAGCTTAGCAAGTCTTTCCTGAAGCTTTTCCTTATCGAATTCGCTGGAGGTATCCTCGATAGCGGCCTTAATCTGGTTTACTCTTTCCTTGATTTCTGCCTTTGTGCCTGCGCCGTCTACGATTGTAGTTGTTTCCTTTGTAATGGTAACCTGCTTAGCTCGGCCGAGCATATCGAGAGTTGTATCAGCAAGCTCTAAGCCGAGATCGGCTGTAATAACCTGACCGCCTGTTAAAATAGCGATATCCTTGAGCATTTCCTTACGTCTGTCGCCGAAGCCGGGAGCCTTTACAGCAACACAGTTGAAGGTACCTCTGAGCTTGTTGAGGATAAGGGTTGTAAGTGCTTCGCCCTCGATATCTTCAGCAATAATGAGAAGCTTGCTTCCTGTCTTTACAATCTGTTCGAGAAGGGGGAGAAGATCCTGGATAACGGAAATCTTCTTATCTGTAATAAGGATATAAGCGTTATCGAGCTCGGCAATCATCTTATCTCCGTCTGTTGCCATATAGGGAGAAATGTAGCCTCTGTCGAACTGCATACCTTCTACAACCTCGCTGTAGGTTTCGGCAGTCTTGCTCTCTTCGATTGTGATAACTCCGTCGGCAGTAACCTTAGCCATAGCCTCGGAAATAAGTGTACCTACAACCTCGCTTCCGCTGGAAACTGTAGCAACACGAGCGATATCTGTGCTGTTCTTTATCTTCTTGGAATTCTTTCTGATTTTTTCTACGGTAGCGTCTACTGCCTTTTCGATACCGCGCTTAACAATCATAGGATTAGCGCCTGCCGCAACATTCTTCATACCCTCGCGGATAAGAGCCTGTGCGAGTAATGTAGCTGTGGTAGTACCGTCGCCTGCCGCGTCGTTTGTCTTGGTGGAAACTTCCTTTACGAGCTGTGCGCCCATATTCTCGAAGGGGTCTTCAAGGTCGATTTCCTTAGCGATAGTAACGCCGTCGTTAGTAATAAGGGGAGCGCCGAACTTCTTATCGAGAACTACGTTTCTTCCCTTAGGTCC
Organism: Ruminiclostridium sp.; assembly: GCA_045579625.1. Lineage (GTDB taxonomy): Bacteria > Bacillota > Clostridia > Oscillospirales > Ruminococcaceae > Ruminiclostridium_E. The sequence continues at coordinate 157 of JAZNMN010000054.1, read as the reverse complement.
GAGGGTGATTTTTACGGTATCGGCAAGCTTGTCGATACCTGCCTGTAAGGACTTACGGGCTTCTTCACCATAAATAATCTGCTTTGCCATAATAAAAATTCTCCTTTAATCAGTCTACAATAGCAAGAATATCGCTCTGACGTACGATAGTGTACTT
>JAZNMN010000053.1:0-18312 GCA_045579625.1 Ruminiclostridium sp. | reverse complement strand
TTGCCGAGACCGATTTCCTTAGCTACCTTGATAGCGTTGATGATATAGAAGTTGATGTTGTTCTTAGCGATATAAGCCTTAACGGGTGCAGGAAGCTTTTCGTCAAGCTCTTCAACTGTCCACTGGCAGTTGAGTAAGAAGGAGCCGCCGGGGATAACGTCCTGAACCATATCGTACTTGTCGATGTAAGAGGGGTTATGACAAGCTACGAAGTTAGCCTTATTTACGAAGTATGTGGACTTGATAGGAGACTTACCGAAACGTAAGTGAGAAATTGTAACACCGCCGGACTTCTTGGAGTCGTATGCGAAGTAAGCCTGTGCGTACATATCGGTATGGTCGCCGATGATCTTGATGGAGTTCTTGTTAGCGCCAACTGTACCGTCGGAACCGAGACCCCAGAACTTACAGCAGGTTGTACCTTCGGGAGTTGTGTTGGGGTTTTCCTTGATTTCAAGGGAAAGACCTGTAACGTCGTCCTCGATACCGATTGTGAACTTAGCCTTTTCGGTATTGTTGTATACTGCAATAATCTGAGCGGGGTTACAGTCCTTGGAACCGAGACCGTAACGGCCGGAGAATACGGGAACATCCTGGAACTTGTTAGCCTGCTTTAATGCAGCAACAACGTCGAGGTATAAAGGTTCGCCGATAGCGCCGGGTTCCTTTGTTCTGTCAAGAACTGTGATCTTCTTAGCTGTTGCAGGGATAGCGTCTACGAAAGCGTTTGTAGCGAAAGGTCTGTAAAGTCTAACCTTAACGAGACCAACCTTCTTACCCTGTGCGAGCATATAGTCGATTGTTTCTTCGATTGTATCGTTTACGGAGCCCATAGCTACGATTACGTGTTCAGCGTCGGGAGCACCGTAGTAGTTGAAGAGCTTATAGTCAGTACCGATTTCAGCGTTAACCTTATCCATGTACTTAGTAACGATTTCAGGGATAGCATTGTAGTAGGGGTTACAAGCTTCTCTTGCCTGGAAGAAGATATCGGGGTTCTGTGCTGTACCGCGGAGAACGGGGTGTTCAGGGTTTAAAGCACGGTTACGGAAAGCTTCAACGTCCTCGAAATCAACCATCTTAGCGAGAGTTTCGTTGTCCCATACTTCGATCTTCTGAATTTCGTGAGAAGTTCTGAAGCCATCGAAGAAGTGGAGGAAAGGAACTCTTCCCTTGAGAGTGGAGAGGTGAGCTACTGCACCAAGGTCCATAACTTCCTGGGGGTTAGTGGAACAGAGCATAGCATAACCTGTCTGGCGGCAAGCGTAAACGTCGCTGTGGTCGCCGAAGATACAAAGAGCGTGAGATGCGAGAGCACGAGCCGAAACGTGGATAACGTTAGGGAGAAGCTCACCAGCGATCTTATACATGTTAGGAATCATTAAGAGAAGACCCTGAGATGCTGTATAAGTTGTGGTTAAAGCACCTGCTGTAAGGGAACCGTGAACAGCACCTGCTGCGCCGGCTTCAGACTGCATTTCAACAACCTGAACTTCCTGACCAAAAATGTTTTTTCTGCCTGCTGCGGACCAAGCGTCTGTTACTTCTGCCATAACGGACGAAGGTGTGATGGGGTAGATTGCAGCAACTTCGGTAAACGCATAGGAAACGTGACCTGCAGCGTTATTACCGTCCATCGTAAGTTTCTGTCTTGCCATTGGAAACATCCTCCTTAGATTTTTTGCATATCCTGATAAGTATACACATTAGTATGCATCAATGTATATGATACCACATTTTAATAGTTTTGTAAACACTAAAATTAATTTTTTTCGCAGTTTTCCAAAAAATTTGATAAAATATTGACATTCTATAAAAAATAGTGTATACTGAAAAAAATACCGTGTTTTCTGTGCAGTATGTTGCACCAAAGAAAATTAAATCGTATCACCGCAAGAGGGCGGACAAAGCAAGCGTTCGTCCTGAAAAGTACACATTTTATAAATATCGGGGTGTAGCGCAGCTGGTAGCGCGCGAGCTTCGGGCAGATTCTGCGAAGCGCCGCCAGCGGCGGATAAAGCGAGCAGAAGCTGGCGCAGCGGTCGAAATTTTGCGACATACGGAGCAAAAATTTCGGGCACCGCAAGAGGGCGGACAAAGCAAGCGTTCGTCCTGAAAAGTACACATTTTATAAATATCGGGGTGTAGCGCAGTTGGTAGCGCGCGAGCTTCGGGCAGATTCTGCGAAGCGCCGCCAGCGGCGGATAAAGCGAGCAGAAGCTGGCGTAGCGGTCGAAATTTTGCGACATACGGAGCAAAAATTTCGGGCACCGCAAGAGGGCGGACAAAGCAAGCGTTCGTTCTGAAAAGTACACATTTTATAAATATCGGGGTGTAGCGCAGTTGGTAGCGCGCTTGCTTTGGGAGCAAGATGCCGTGGGTTCGAGTCCCGTCACTCCGACCAAAAAGAAAGTGCCTGTCACATATTTCTGTGACAGGTGCTTTGTTTTTGTTATCGGATTCGGGAATCGGACCCACAAGGGTTAGGCGAAGCCGTCGAGTCCCGTCACTCCGACCAGAAAAGAGAGCAGACTTTTGTCCGCTCTCTTTTTGCTTTAACGACAGATTTGAACGCACGGTAAGATACGAAAACGGGTGCCTGCTGTGTTTAACATTATCGCCATACTTAAGGCCAAGCTTGTTATTCGTTTCATGTGGGCTCCTTTTATTTTACAATAGTGTAGCCAATCCGAACAAAGCTTCGGTTCTGATGCTTTATTTTGAAAACTGTTTCGGGCACAGAATTTATGCTAAAAATTTTACATCAAATACCGCAAAAGCATTGACATGAAAACGTTATCATGGTATAATACAGAAAAACAGGAATATGTGTTATAACGCACATTGTCTAAACGAAGGGAGTTGTTATTTTTGAAAAAGAACAGAAAAATTATCTCCTCTTTTCTTGCCGCAGTATTGATTACAGGTGCAGCAGGCTGCGGAAGCGAAGGCAGAGGAGCGACGGACACAAATGCTGTCGGCACAGCCGCAGTCACGACCACCGATGACCCCGATAAGCAGTTTGACATCACAAGCGACCTGAATGAAATTGCTGACAAGGTTGAGGAGGTTGCTTCCGAAAACGAAACGGGAGCGGGAGAGCTTTACGAAGCCGGTAAAAAGGCAGGAGAAATCAGAGTTCTGTGCTATTATGATTTCAACGATATTTCTCCTGAAAATAAAATCATTGACATTTTTGCCGAAAGATTCGGCGGTACTGTCGTGCAGGAAAATATCTGCACATCGGTAGAATATGTTGAAAAGCTGGGCGTGCTTGTCGCTTCGGGTCAGTCGCCCGATATTGTAAGATATGAGGCGGATATGCTCCCTTCTCTTATGATAAATAACCGACTTGAGTCCCTTGATGGCTGGCTTGACATAGAATCGCCGTTATGGGATGATATGAGAGACGCTATAGATTACTATTCTCTTGCAGGAAAGCATTACTATTTCCCTCAGGAAAGACAGACAGGCTACGGCTTTACATACAACACGGCAAACATTGAGGAAATGGGTGCGGCTGACCCTATGGAACTATACCTCAATGATGAATGGACATGGGACGCACTTGAAAATATCCTTGAAATGTGGCAGGCTCACAAGGAGGGCGCTATCGGTATTTCTTCAGGTTCGGGCGCACCCATTGACTTTGCCGCAACCACAGGCTCTGTTCCTATCCAGTACACAGGTACCGACATTAAGAACAATTTAAGAGACGCAAACATCATGAGAGCTATGGAATTCTGTGAAAAGCTCTACAAGAACGGTCATATCTATGAAGACTACCTCGGTCCCGACTCGTCCTCGGGCTGGGTAGACAGAAACGTTCTTTTCTTCAATATGGGATGTGAATGGACAGTGGAATGCGGTCAGCAGACATTGTTCAAAAACAATGTTGAGGGTACTGCAAAATTCGTTCCTATGCCCCGTGACCCGCAGGCTGACAAATATTATCAGCTTGGCAGCACCTATGGCTACCTTGTTCCTGTAGGAGCACAGAATATCCAGGGAGCGGCTTCTTGGATTCTTGCAGGACGTATTTACAGAACAGACCCTGAGCTTATTCAGGAAAAGCGTGACCTCCTTATGTATGACGGTGCATATTATTACATCAAGTGCATCAACAAGGAATGCGGTCATGTATATGACAGCGAAAAGGGTGAGGAAAACGAGGTGTGCCCCGAATGCGGCACAGCAAGAAAACCCAAGTTCAAGCTTACCTATGACGAAGACCAGATGCGTGTTTCTGACGATCTTTTACAGAACAACGACAAGTTCACCTTTGTTTTCAGCGAGGAAAGAGGCTTCGGCAGCGATATGCTGCATCTCTTCGAGGAGGGAGCGCAGGAAACGCTGTTCGATACTCCGTACAGACACGGCGGCTCCTATGTTCAGCTCGTTGAAGCACATTACAACACAGTTGAATCATACCTGGCACCTTACCGTGAAACTATCACTGAAGCACTGGCAAATGCAGAATAAATGATACAGAACTGATATATGACAGCCAATCCAAACAAAACCTTGGATTGGCTGCTTTATTTATGACTCAATATAACACAAAACCGTTTTTTCAACACTCATTCTGGTGAAAAAACGGTTTTAATTTTACAAATACTGTCTGATATTCTCTATCCATTCCTCATCGTTTGTTATTTCAGCAATTTTTATTGCTTTTTCTTTGTTGTATTCGTAATTTTCTGTGTCTCTCATTATTTTTAATCTGTCTGCTATTATTTCAGCACCAGGCCAGTTCATATCCTGTAACCAAATAAAACAATCTATCAGCCAAGGGCATAACTGCTCGTCTGTTTTTTTGCTTAATACAAGCGCACAATTTTCCCACAGACTTTTTGATTCGCCACCTATTGTCGGCTGAAATAAATGTCCGAGCCATTTTATTTCAGAAGCAAGCCGGATTCCCTTCTCCTGAATTTCGATTGTATTCTTATAAGACAGCATTTTTAATAATTCTTCATTCGATATATCAGGCTTGAATCTTCTATCTTCAAACCACGACTTTTTGGTCAATTCATTCCACATAATTACAGACTTTTTAAAAAGAAAAGTTATGCACACATACCCGTCTGAATTATCAAGAAAGTCTAAAACCCCATAGCGATACGCTGAATTTACATTTATTTCTTCAAAACCCATAATTATAGTGTCGTTATATTCTTGAAATGAGGCATCTGAACTCTTTTCGTCGTTAACGGCTACATCCAGCACAATCACATCCTCGAACACAATAACGCCTTCATCAGATGAATGAGCCTTATTATTAGGATTTTCAGGATGTTCAGCGTATATCTCCATCCATTCCATCTCAATAGTAAGTGCTGAACCTTTCAAAAATAATTTTTTGGCACAGCAATCGTGAAGAGAAATATATTTTGTGGTATTGATACTTTTAACTTTATAATTCATAACCTCTCACCTCTTTCTGATTATACCACACCGTTTATACAAAGTAAAGAAAAATCTATTTTGACCACTATTTACACATTATACTGCCAAACCTGTTCACTTTTGTGAGCAGGTTTGTTTTCATTTACATCAGTACCATATTCTTGACCGTTTTTCCCTTATATGTTATAATACCACTATAGAAAAAGGGGGAGATAATATGCTTCGTATCGCTGTATGCGATGATGAAACAGCTATGACCGACAGAAATAAATCCGTGCTTGAGGCAACGCTCAAAGAGCTCGGTATTGCAGGCGAAATAACAACCTATAACGATAGCCGAAACCTGCTTTATGATATTACAGAAGACAATTTCCACTACGATTTACTGCTTTCGGATATTGAAATGCCGGATATTTCGGGAATGGAGCTTGCGGAAAAAATCAAGCCCTTTCTACCCGATATACGCATAATTTTTATTACCTCGCACATTGAATACGCAATCGACGCCTTTGAGCTGTCAATTTTCAGATATGTGCCCAAATCCGATATAGAAAAACGACTGCCTACTGCAATAAAGGACGCAGTATCACTTATAAATCTCGAGGCTGACAAAAGCTATACCATTCAGGTTAAGGGCAGGTTTGAAAAAATACCCTTCAAGGATATTCTGTATATCGAGCGTGACGGAAAAAATGCTGCAATAAATACCGCCGATGGTGTTTCAAAGGTGCGCAAGAGCTTACAGACTGTTTTTGATGAGCTGAATTCGGAGGAATTCATTTTCATCGACAGGGGATATATTGTAAACCTCATTCACATTATGCAGATAAAGAACAGCACCGCTGTGCTGAAAAACGGGACTGCGCTCCCTATAAGCCGCTCCCATCTCCAGACGGTCAAGGAGCAGATTAACAGCTACTGGGGGAATCTGATATGACAATTGTTTCTGAGATTTTCGCTTCCCTTATCCGCATAATCCTCTGTCTTTTCTTTATTACAAGAGAAAAAACGTCTCTTAAAAATCTGCTTATATCCTTGATTGGTGCGGGGATATCGTGCATTGCTCTGTTCTTTACTGAAATTACTCTTTTTTATATATCCGTATGCGAAGTCCTTGCAGTTCTGCTATGTCTTAAACTGTCCCAAAACACGGACAGAAGAAAAAATCTCTTTTTCTGCATTATGTATGAAATTGCTGTTTTTTTATGGTGCTTTATTTTCGGAGAAGCGCTTGCAGTAATTTCCTCTATGAGTGATTTTTCGGACAGAAAAATACTTTTGGGACAGCTCCCCTTGTGGCTTGTAAATGCTGTTCTGATAATTGCCGCTGTGGCTATTTACAAGGGCAGAAAAATAACTGTCAAAGTAGTTTCCTTCGGAGCAATTCTCACAATTTTCGGAGTCGTTATTCTTTCGGACAGCCAAGGCGTTTCAGAGGATATGGCATTTACATATCTTGTCTTTTCCCTTATCCTTATTGCAGGAATTATGGTTTACAGGCTTAACGGACAATATGAAACGGAAAAGGAGCTTGCACAGCTGAAAGAACAGCAAGCCCAGCTTCTTGAACGTGATTATAACGTGCTGAACAAGGCGTATTCCGAAAATGCCAAAACCTTTCACGATATGCACAACCATATAGGCGCTGTACGCAGTCTTCTTACCGCTGAAAAATATGACAAGGCTATAGAATATCTCGATAACCTACAGAAGCCTGTAAGCGGTATCGCGTCAACCGTATGGACAGGCGACGAAACGGTTGATTATCTCATAAACAGCAGGATTGCCACAGCGAAAAACGAGGATATACACTTTGAAACTCATATTGAATTCCCGAAGAACACCAATATAGGCGGTGCGGATCTATGTGCAGTACTGGGCAATTTACTTGACAATGCCTTTGACGCTGTGCGAAAGGATAACTGCACAGAAAACCGCCATATCAGCCTGACAATACGAAGAATAAACCGTATGCTTGTTATAAAGGTTGTGAACACCTTTAACGGTGAAATTAACCTTTCGGGCGGTAAGCTGAAGACTACCAAAACCGACGGCGGACTTCACGGCTGGGGCGTGGAAAGCGCAAGAACTGCCGCCGCAAAATATGACGGAGCTATCACCACAACCGCAGATGACAACATTTTTACAGCGATTGCCACAATGTCATTCTGAACAATTCACGGACAAAAAACTGCCGTTTGCGGACATTTTCGCAGACGGCATATTTTTGTGTTATTATAAAGTCACAACAGCAGAGAACAAAAAACAGCTTCAATAAACACACAATAACGGAGGAAATATTATGAGACATACTATTACAAGAACAATTATCGCAGTTATCTGGTTTATCGCCGCTGTTGCAGGACTTTTCACTGCAAACTATATGATGACGGCAATCGGACTTATCGCAGGCTTTGTTTATTTAAGCTCTGCAAACAAAATGAGAAAAAAAGAAAAGGAAAACAAGTAATGAGCGAAAAGATTTTAGAAATAAAAAGCCTTGAGGGCTGGTACAAAAAAGGAAACAACATTCTTTCAGAGCTTTCCTTTGAGCTTGACAAAAATGAAATCATAGGACTTATCGGTCTTAACGGTGCAGGAAAAACCACGCTGATAAAAATACTTTCGGGACTGCTTGAAGGCTACAATGCAGACAGCATCTCCTTTGATGGAAAGCCTATAAATTTCCGTGACAGCAATTTCAAAAATCAGCGTTATACTGTTTTTTCGGAGGACAGCTCTTTTGGATATTTCACCTTCAGAGAATACCTCTCCTACGTTTTTTCAGCTTACAGAAAAAAGCCCACCGATGTATCGGAGCTTGTAAAGGGCTTTCACTTTGAGGAGTATGAAAACAAGCTTTTAAAGGACTTATCAATGGGCAACAGGCGCAAGGTAAACCTTATAACTGCATTTGCGCTGAAAGCTCCCCTGCTGTTTCTTGACGAGCCTGTAAACGGGCTGGATTTTCAGAGTACGGAGTTTTTATACAGCCTTATTTCAGATTATAAGCAGCACGGAACTCTCCTTTTTTCATCCCACATTTTAGAAAGCATCACTCTCACTTCTGACAGGGTTATGGTGCTTGAAAACGGCAGGATTTCACGCACCTTCACAGGTGATGAAATAACTGCCGAAAGCGTAAGAAAGGTTTTAAAAATTGACAATGTTATTTAACGTATTCAAAAGAAAGCTGTTTGGTAAGGGCTTCGGAAAAATCCTGAAATACATCGCAATATGTGCCATAGTTTTCTTCGGACTGTATATGGCGGAAATAAAAATTCAGATTGCGCCCTTTATAAAATATCTTATGTCGGGCACCTTCACAGCAGGAATTATGTGGCATTCCCTGTCCTCCGACAATTATGCAGAGCTGGGCGGGATTGCAATGCTCCCCTTTAAAAAACAGAGCTTTACTTTTTCATATATCGGCGCATACGGACTTTATACCGTAATCACAAAATCCGCACTTCTGATTTCAGTAATCTGTGCGGTATCAATTCCCACAGCAACAGAAATTATCGGTATGCTTATCTGCACATTAAACGGTATTCTTGTGGCGTCTGCCGTTTACGTTATGAAAAAATACCGTATTATCGGTTTTATATGGGCTGTGATTTCAGTTGCAGTAATTTTTACGGAATACGCACTTGCTCTGCTTTCTGTAAATATGATTTTATCTGCGGCTGTTCTTTTATCTGCAAATCCCTATAATTTCATCAACAGCTTTTCAGCAGGTGCAGCTCTCAAAAGCTCACACAGACACAGCGTATGGAAATACCTTTTCCGCTATATGACTGCACGCAAGAATTACCTTATAAATACTGCAGCAATGTGGGTTGTGGGGATCGTTCTTCCCGTTTTTATGATTGAATCGGGTGTGACCGCTTTTCTGCCTATGGGCTTTGCAATCCTTTCAATAAACACACCTCTGTGTGTGCTTATTTCCGCTGACCGTTCCCTCAGAGAAGCAATACATTTTCTCCCGTCGGGAGCACGTATGTTCTGCCTGCCCTACTTTTTCTTTATTGCTATGAATAATCTGACTGCATACACTTTTTATCTTGCAAGCTTTAGTATTCAGACAGGCAGTTTTGATATGAAAAATATCGTGTTTGCAGTTATATTCGCTTTAATGGGTGCTTTGGGTGCTGTTATTATGGAAATGAAATTCCCGATTACGGATTACAAAACCGAAAGCGATTTATGGCATAACCCGAGAAAGTATGTTGTTCCGGGTGTACTCTTGGTTATTGCAATGGCGGTATGCGTGATTTAAAAATCTATTTTGACCACTATTTACATATTATTTTTACAAACCTGCTCACATTTATGAGCAGGTTTTCTTTATACAAAAGCGCCGTCCGCAATTCGGACAGCGCCTTTTAGTTTACTTTGTCATTACCTTCTTATGATAGCCTTTTTTATTGCAGTGTGGACAACGCATTTTTCGTGTTGAACCATAATGAATCGCCAGAACAACTGCTCTCATAGAAGGAACATATCTGGTCTTACATTCAGGACATTCATAGTATCCCACATCGTGCTCCATTTTAACAGCGTAAGCAACGCCAAGAAACACTATCAAAGAACCGAGAGAGCATAAAACAATACCTATCGTCGGATTATGTTCCGCAATCAATGCTCCTGAAATAATAAGAGCCAACGACGCAACAATGGTAAGGATTGTTAAAAATCTTTCCGCCTTCATCAATTTCTTATTTGCCTTCTCTTCCTGATTTCTCATTTCAACGAGATTCTGTTCAGCAATTTCCTTGTAATTATCCATAATGATATGTTCCCCCGTCAGGAGTTCATTTGCATTGATTTTTAATAAATCACAAAGCTCCAGCATAATAGAAGCGTCTGGCATACTTTTACCTGTTTCCCATTTAGATACCGCTCGGTCTGTTATACCGAGTTTCTCAGCAAGAGAAGCCTGGGTATATCCGTTTTCTTTTCTGCATTCAGCTATGAATTTTCCGATTTTTTCCTGATTCATTCGGGAACCCTCCTTTCATTTCCGATTATACAAGATTATTGCTGTTTTTACCACACACCAACGGTTGATATGCTGTAAAGCCGATTAAATCCGTTGTTCCAACCGACGGTTGAGTAATAATTATCCGACTTTACCCTCTATTTCTGATATCATCATACGATAATATCGGTAAAAAGTCAAGTGATAAAATCCATTCCTACCACCGCCAACATAATTACCCTACCAACTGTTCAATAAAAATGAACAGGGTTTAACTCTTTCTTTGTAAGTCCGTCTCCGCACATACGAGAAGGTTGATTTTTTTACATAACTATGCTATAATACTTCCGTTAAAAACAATGTTTTTGAAAGGAAACAGACTATGACAATAAAGCTTATTAAAAAAATTCTTTGTTCAGTAGTTTCGCTTGCGGCAGTCATTGCACTTCTGGCAGGCTGTAACAGCGGCGAGGTATACCGTTTAATCAAGGTAAAAAGCTTTGATGGTGCAGTAACTGTTGAACGAGAGGAAAAAATGAACGCCTTCGAGGGCTTACAGCTCATCTCCGAAGATAAGGTTGAGGTAGGAGACGCTTCTCTTTTAGAGCTTCTCGCCGATAGCGACAAGCACATTGTAGCCGAGGAGAATACCGCCTTTAAGCTTCTTTCCTCAGGAAACGAGAAAAGCGGTAATATTACTGTGGAAATGCTTTACGGTAAATCCCTTTTCACTATAGACAACAAGCTTCCCGACGGCTCAACCTTTGAGGTATACACCCCTAACGCCACACTCAGCGTAAGAGGTACAATTTTCACCGTAACATACGACCCCGAAACAAATAAAACCTCGGTTAAGGTTATGGAGGGTGTTGTTGCCGTAACAACAGCGGAAGAAACCGAGGAGCTTACTGCAGGCAAAACCGCAACCATAACAACCGACATAATTAACAGAAATGGCGAAACCGAAGAAATTCCCGAGGAAACTTCTGAAACTACAGAAGAAACTCCAACCGAAACTACAGAAGAAGCTTCCGAGGAAACGGAAGAGGTTGAAAAAAAGCCGAGAAAAATCGATAAATCACTAACCTGGACTTACTATAAAGAAGACGGATCGATTAGGAACTATAGTGTATTCGAATACGATTCGGAAGGTAAAAAAACCGGTTGGCACCATTATGACGGAGACGGAACGCTCAGTAGTTATGACTTATACGAATATGATTCCGACGGTAATATGATAAAGGAAAGCAGTTATAATGCAGACGGAACACTAAATAATTATCGGACATACAAATACAATTCAAACGGCGATAATACGGAACTCAACTTTTATAACACAGACGGAACACTTAACGATAGCTATACATACGAATACAAATATAACTCAAATGGCCATATGGTAGAGGAAATCGGATATGATAGTGATGGAACGGTTTATTTTTGGATAACAAGAGAACCGACTCCTAATAATGCGGATACAAGAACGAACACTTATAATTCCGATGGTACGCTTAAATCCTATTCTTTGTATGAATATAATTCATATGGAGGTTTTGAAAAAATCACTCAATATCAAGCTGATGGAACAATTTCTTCTTATTCAACACATGAATGCAACGCTGACGGCGAAATGACAATATCGAATTATTACAACTCCGATGGCATACTTACAAGCTACAGTACATACGAATACGATTCGGACCATCAGACTACAAAGAAGTACGATTACAGCAGCGAAGGAATACTCGAAAGAATAGATACGTATGAATACTGGGAATAACACGCATATATACATAAATCTATTCACTCTGTCTGCACAACAAATCACCGACCGCAATTTCTGCGGTCGGTGATTTTCTTATACTATCGAATTTATAAATCAAGTCTGTTACTCAGATATATTTACCCATTATATTTCTCAGCAAACTCTGCCACAGGCATCGGCTTCGCATAGAAATATCCCTGAATAAGGTCGCATTCCTGCTCCGTAAGGAACTCTACCTGTTCCTTGCTTTCTATACCTTCCGCAACAATCTTCATATTTAATTTCTTTGCCAGGTCGATAACCTCCGATACAATCAACAGGCCTCTTTCTCCCACATCTGCTCCTCGGAAGAAATCCGCGTCTATCTTTAAGACGTCTATCTGCAGTTCCTTCAAGGAATTGAGGGAAGAATATCCTGCCCCGAAGTCGTCCATTGATACAGGGAAGCCTGCCGCACGAAGCTTCTGCACCGTATTGAGCAACACGTTCTTATCATCAAAGAAGGCGCTTTCCGTAAGCTCAAGCTCAATAACATTATGTGGCACCTGATATTTATCCACAATGGCACAGATATGCTCTGCCAGATCCTCTCTGGTGAAATGGGCTCTCGATACATTTACGGAAATAGGTACGAGCTTACGTCCCTCAGCAAGCCATTCCGCCTGTACCTTCGCTATTTCCTCAAGCATATAATCGTCAAGCTTCAGTATAAAACCATTCTTTTCGAAAATCGGGATAAAGCGGTTGGGAGGAATAAAGCCTTCGGTAGGATGAATCCAGCGGACAAGCGCCTCCGCACCGCCAAGCACCTCTTCCGAGGTGTTGATTTTAGGCTGCAGGTATACCTGAAATTCCTTGTTTACGAGCGCACGCTCCATATCGTTTTCAACCCTACGCTCCCAGATCTTCTGATTATTCATTTCCACATCAAAATATGCTGTTCTGTTCTCGGCTTCTTCTCCCGACATTTCACAGGCAATCATAGCGTTGTTGTATAACTGCTCAATATCGTATTCGCCCGAAAGAACAAGATATACGCCCACGCCGAAATACATTTTCATTCCGGGTAAAATTGTATTAAGCGCACTCTGAATTTTCTGAAGCCTTGCTTCAAGCTCCGCTAACTCCGTATAGGTAAGTAAGAGACCGAACTCAGCATTTTCCTGATGAGCCATAACCTCCTTATTACGGATTTCGTTCTTCAGCACAGAGTAAAATCTCTCGATAAGCTCCTGCCCCTTATTTACGCCGAAGCAGGTACAGAAGCTACGGTATTTACGCATTTCCAGATGTATCACGGCGTAGTTGCGCTGTCCTCTGTTTTTCTTCAGAAAGGCTGTACCCTTCTTGGTGAAAAACAGCCAGTTATCGCCGCCTGTCACTATATCGGTATAGATGATTTTCGTGGTTTTATGTACGCTGAGCGCCATACTTATAATGGAAATAAGATAATATATTACAAAAATGCTCATCATCAGCACGCAGAGTCCCACGCAGGTTATCACCATCATAAAATCCTGCAGGCGTATCGGAATACTGTTGAGAACCATAACCTCCATATCGCCCACAGAAATAACAATCCATACCTTGAAATGTGTGAAGGGTGCAGTAGAGCTTAAATCCGACTCGGATAAAATTTCGGGAAGAGCTTCTTCGTTTATTACGAGCTCACCTTCGTCGATGAAGAATAACTGCTCATTTTCTTCCGCAACAACAACGCCGATATCCTTATCCGTTATCCCCGACACAAGCTCCATTTTTATACTTTCGTTAATTTCGGGGTATTTTCCGTCGCTTGACCATACCTTCGTTCCGTCAGCGTCTTCCACAGCTACCGCTACGATTTCCTCAAGCACGTCGATATGAGATAATACCCTCTGTTCGATTTCGGCTTTATTTTCGGAATTATAGCCCTCGAAAAGCTCCGCAATCTTCACAGACCTGCTGCTGTTATCCGTAAGCTTTCTATGTACGATATCCATACCCGATATGCCCAGTGCTGCAAACATAATAGCGGTGAATATCAAAAGTATTATAATAAGTCCCACTATGGACGGCCATATATGCTTTTTCTTAAGCTTTTTTATTCGTTCCTCTTTCGATTTATTCATAAAGCGTTTTCCTTCTTTCTCTGCAGTAGCTTGCAGAATAAGTGACATTTCACTTATCCGATATCCTTTTTAAGTATATCACATTACTTTCATAAAGTAAAGGGGGAAATATTTTATATCTCCCCAAAAAAATTTCAAATCCCTATTGACAACCATATACACACGTGCTATACTGTGTATAGCGTATATACACAGTTTAAACAGAGGTGCACTAATGGATATTATTTTAAACAATTCATCTGACGAGCCTATCTATCAGCAGATTATCTCCCAGATAAAGGCTCAGATAATGAACGGCACGCTTACAGCGGGGGACGCCCTGCCTTCTATGCGTGTTCTTGCGGCTCAGCTTCAGATAAGCGTTATTACAACCAAGCGCGCTTACGAGGAGCTTGAGCGCGACGGCTATACCTGTTCCGTGCCGGGAAAGGGCTGTTTCGTAAAGGAACAGAACACGGATTTTCTCAGGGAGGAAACCGTCCGACAGACGGAGGAAATGCTTAAAAAGGTATGCGAAAAGGCTAAGGCGTGTAAGCTTTCCGCCGATGACCTTAAGGAAATTATTGATATGTTCTACGGAGGCGAAATCGAATGAACGACTACATAAACGCTATCGAAGTAAACGGTCTTACAAAAAAATACGACGGCTTCACCCTCGACAATATAAGCTTCAACGTGCCTAAGGGCTCTATTATGGGCTTTATCGGGCAGAACGGCGCAGGAAAAACCACTACCATAAGAGCCCTGCTCAATATAACAAAATGCGATTCGGGCTCTATAAAAATGCTGGGGCTCGACCATATCGGAAACGAATACGAGATTAAGGAGCATATTGCCGCTGTATTCGATGAAATCCCCTTCCACGAAGCCTTCAACGCCATTCAGGTGGGTAAGATGTTCAAGGGGCTTTACGCAGGCTGGGACGAACAGAAATATTACGAATACATTGACCGCTTTTCCCTCCCCCGAAAGAAAAAAATTGCTAAATTCTCAAAGGGTATGAAAATGAAGCTTCAGATTTCCGCCGCCCTTTCTCACGGTGCAAGACTTCTCATTATGGACGAGGCAACAACAGGTCTCGACCCCGTAGTAAGAAATGAAATTCTCGATATTTTCCGTGAATATTTACAGGACGAGGAAAACTCCATCCTTATGTCCTCCCATATCACCAGCGACCTTGATAAAATCGCCGACTGCGTTACCTTTATAGATAAGGGCAGGCTTCTTCTTACAGGCTATAAGGATGAAATTCTCGAAAATCACGGTCTCCTTAAATGCACAAAGGCGGATTTCAAGGAAATTGCTCCCGAGGATTATATAAGTGCAAGAGTCACAGATTTCGGCGTTGAAGCTATGGTTGCCGACAAGAATACTGCAAAACAGAAATATTCTGGCGCACTTATCGAAAAGACAAACCTTGAGGAAATTATGCTGTTCTATGTGAACAAGGATAAAAAGGAGTGGTCATAATGAAAAAGCCATCTTTCGGCGCTCTTTTATACCGTGAGTGTCTGCTTATAAAAAAGTCGCTTCTTATAGGCGGCATAGGCGCACTGATTTTCATTCTGTTTTCTGTTCTCGTACTGCTTAGCTTCAGATTCGGAAATCTTAAGCTTATTATGCCCGAGGAGGCTATGAGCGGCAGTATAGATATAATCAAGTCGTTACCTGTAATGGCGGCAAGTATGTTTTCTATGCTTCCCTCGGAGGCGGCCACCAAGGATATTACAAAGCCTGTATGGGATTATTTCCGCCGTTCAACTCAGGTAAGCCCTATCCGATTTGCTCTTGCCAAAACCGTTATGAATGTTATAGGTATGGCTATATCTTTAATAATCTCAATTCCCCTTACATATATCATAGCTTACGCGGAAGGCGCTACAGTTACCGCTAACGATATCGGATTGTCAATACTGTTTGTTGCATTTATGACTTTAATGAGCGTAATTTTCGGAGCGACTATATATCTCTTCAAATCCGTTGATAAGGGCGGGCTTGCTATGGTGGGCTTTATGCTCGCAACCGTATTCGGTTTTATGGGGCCCATAATGGGAGAGCTTACAGCTCTTCCTCCGAATCACCCCGAACGTGACGCAATCCTCGAAGCCCACATTGATAAGCTGGTAACCAACGTTTCACCCTTAGCCCCCGTTATACTTATCGGTGTAATTCTGCTTGAGTTCGCTTTACTCTTGTTTATTTTCAAAAGGAGGGAGAAATAATGAGCGGTATTCTCTATAAAAACTTCCTCGCATATAAGCTTGACCTGATCGCTTTAGGCATTATGGACGCAATCTGCATTTTTACAATTATTTTTGCTACGGCTTCTGCACCTGCCCAACAGCAGGAAGGAATACTCATAGGAATATGCCCTATAGTTTATTTCTTTATGTTCTTTATGGTAAGTATATTCGACCATCAGCTTTTTGCCGCCGATGAAAAGCGCACAATCGGTAGCTTCATCATTTCCAATCCACAGGGCGCAAAGGGACACGTCGAGGGCAAGTATTACACACTTCTCATTGTAAATATCGCTACCCTCGTAATCTGCTTCCTTACGGATACGATAATATGTCTTATCGTTGACAGCGTTATGTACACAATGAGCTCGGCGCTGACGATTATCTTCTGTCTTAATATTCTTTACTCTGCTTTCGGCAACCCATTTTATCTCCGCTTCGGAATAATGCTGGGCAACACCGTAAAATTCGGCTCTCTTGGCATTCTCATTTTCATCGGAATTATCTATTTCCTTTTCGGCGATATCTCCTTTATTTTAGAAAGCGAAAATTTAGCCGAAACAATTTTGGCTTTTCTTTCAAGTGAAACTATGCTTGTAATTCTGAGCGCATTTCCTGCGGTTTGTATTCTGCTTTACTGGGTTTCCTGCAAGATAAGCATTCCGCTTTATAAAAAGGGGGTAGAAGCTTATGAACAGTAAAAAAGATACCGCAAAAAGGCTTGTGATATATCTGCTTATTTCCTTTATCCCCTTCTGGATTATCGTTCCTGTCCTTAACAGCGTTTACGGCGAGCCGATTTATACTTCCGAAAAGGCAATGGCCGCCGCTTATGCAGTAGGCGTTTTCGGTATGCTTATCCCTTCGATAGCAAACCTTGTTACAAGGCTTGTGACTAAGGAAGGCTTCAGGAACTCCTACCTTGGTCTTAACTTCAAGGGCAACGCAAAATACTACATAGCATCGGTTGTTGTGAAACTTGCAGAGGTTATCGTTTTCGTAGTTCTGACATGGCAGATTTTTGCAGGAGATTTAAGCTTCACGGAAGCCTTCGTCTCCGAAGAAACAGCAGGCCGTATCAGCTCCTATATCCTTACAATTTCCGCTTCAATCATAATCTTCTTCCCTGCCTTCGGCGAAGAATGGGGCTGGAGAGGATATATGATGCCAAAGCTTACCGAGCTTATGGGCAGACCTGCGGCAGTTATTGTCGGCGGTATCATCTGGGGACTGTGGCACGCTCCCTTAACCATATCAGGTCACAATTTCGGTACCGACTACGATTTCTTCCCCTGGCTCGGTATTCTGCTGATGTGTGTGAACTGTGTATTCTTCAATGCGTTTCTTACGCTCCTTACCGAAAAAACAAGGTCTATTTATCCCGCCTCCTTCTGCCATATGGTAAACAACAACTGCGGCGGAATGGTATTCATAACCATATTCGGAAGCGAAGCTCTTATAGAGAGAATTTCCGGAACCGATATTATATCGCTGACGCTCCTTATGCTGGGAACGTTGGGAGTTGTCGGTATTGCAAGCTTTATACTTCTTGTCAAAAAGGAGAGAAATAAAGCATAGATAATATAACAACTGTCACAATTTGCTGTTTGTATGTAAAATCCTGCCCTGCAGAGTGACTGCAGGGCCTCAGCTTGTCGAAAAAGCCTTTTCGACAAGCTGACAGGCTTCGATAGGCACACGCAGACGAGGAAAAAGCCGCTGTAGGCGTACGATTGTACGGTAAGCGGCTTTTGACGAAGTAAGCAAAATGCTTTCGCAGAGCCGTTTATACGTCTCTGCGAAATT
>JAZNMN010000052.1:0-8382 GCA_045579625.1 Ruminiclostridium sp. | reverse complement strand
CCAAGATCGTTGTTCGCACCGACGAAGGCCGTTCCGATGTTTACGAACTTATAAAATTTAAACGTACCAACCAAGGTACTTGCTGCAACCAAAGACCCATAGTCTATGTTGGTGAGCGCGTAACCGCAGGTCAGGTCATCGCTGATGGTCCCGCAACCTTCAACGGAGAAATCGCACTCGGTAAGAACGCTCTTATAGGATTTATGACTTGGGAAGGTTATAACTACGAGGACGCTGTTCTTCTTAATGAAAAAATGGTTCGTGATGATGTTTATACCTCAATCCACATTGAGGAGCATGAGGTAGAGGCTCGTGATACAAAGCTCGGACCGGAGGAAATCACAAGAGATATTCCTAACTTAAGCGAGGAAGCTCTCAAGGATCTGGACGAAAACGGTATCATCAGAATCGGTGCTGAAGTTCATAGCGGCGATATCCTCGTAGGTAAGGTAGCGCCTAAGGGCGAAACCGAGCTTACTGCAGAAGAAAGACTCTTAAGAGCTATCTTCGGCGAAAAGGCAAGAGAAGTAAGAGACAGCTCTCTCCGTGTACCTCACGGCGAAAGCGGTGTTATCGTAGATGTTAAGGTGTTTACAAGAGAAAACTGCGACGAGCTCGCAGCAGGCGTTAATATGGCAGTACGCTGTTATATCGCTCAGAAGAGAAAGATCTCCGTCGGCGATAAGATGGCGGGTCGTCACGGTAATAAGGGCGTCGTTTCGAGAATTCTTCATCAGGAAGATATGCCCTTCCTTCCCGACGGTACTCCCCTCGATATCGTTCTTAACCCTCTCGGCGTACCTTCACGTATGAATATCGGTCAGGTTCTCGAGGTACATCTCGGTTATGCCGCAAAGGCTCTCGGTTGGAAGGTTATGACTCCCGTATTCGACGGTGCTCACGAAGAGGATATCAGAGCTATGTTTGCCGAAGCGGATAAGATGAGAGAGAATTATCCCGGTAAGGACGGTCCTGAGATTGACTTCTCCAAGATTCCTATGACTCAGGACGCAAAAACTCAGCTTATCGACGGTCGTACAGGCGAAAAGTTCGACAGCCTTGTTACCGTTGGTTATATGTACTATCTTAAGCTCCATCATCTCGTTGATGATAAGATTCACGCTCGTTCCACAGGCCCCTACGCTCTCGTAACTCAGCAGCCTCTCGGTGGTAAGGCTCAGTTCGGCGGACAGCGTTTCGGTGAAATGGAAGTTTGGGCTCTCGAGGCTTACGGTGCTGCATACACACTTCAGGAAATTCTTACAGTAAAGTCTGACGACGTTGTGGGACGTGTAAAGACCTACGAGGCTATCGTTAAGGGCGAAAGCGTTCCGAAGCCCGGCGTTCCCGAATCCTTCCGAGTTCTTATCAAGGAGCTTCAGTCTCTCGGTCTCGACATCAAGATCCTTGACGCGGACAACGAAGAAATCGACCTTCAGCAGACATTTGACGAGGACGACGGAATGGGCGTTGTAAGCGCTGACGACTTCAAGTATGTGACAGATGAAAGCGAGCTCGGCGATTCCTTTATCGTAGGCGACGTTGAAGACGAATTCTACGACGGCGCAAGCGAGGAAAGCTACGACGACGATGACGACTTAGACGACGATTTCGGCGATGATTTTGCCGATGACGGCGATGACGAATAATTTCCGGTTTTAATGCAGGAAATTTAAGTGAGCAGTACCTCCCCTTCGGGGGTGGAACTGCCCAAAGGCAATCTGAATTTTATAGAATTGAGGTTTGTGAAATTGGCTAACGTTTTTGAATCATTAAAAATCGGACTGGCATCGCCCGAACAGATACGTGAATGGAGCTACGGCGAGGTTACTCGTCCCGAAACCATCAACTACCGTACACAGAAGCCCGAACGTGACGGTTTATACTGTGAGCGTATTTTCGGACCCCAGAAGGACTGGGAATGTGCCTGCGGTAAGTATAAGCGTATCAGATTTAAGGGTAAGGT
Organism: Ruminiclostridium sp.; assembly: GCA_045579625.1. Taxonomy (GTDB): domain Bacteria; phylum Bacillota; class Clostridia; order Oscillospirales; family Ruminococcaceae; genus Ruminiclostridium_E. Next base: position 6,416 of record JAZNMN010000052.1, on the reverse strand, counting down.
CTGCGAACGCTGCGGCGTTGAGGTAACAAGAAATAAGGTAAGACGTGAGCGTATGGGTCATATCGAGCTTGCCGCTCCTGTGTCCCACATCTGGTATTTCAAGGGTACTCCCTCCAGAATCGGTCAGGTTCTTGACATTTCTCCCAAGAGGCTCGAAGAAGTTCTCTACTTTACAAAATATATCGTAACAGATCCCGGTGATACTGTTCTTACAAAGGGTCAGCTCCTTTCCGAAAAGGAATACGCCGATATGCGCGAGCGTTATGAGGATGACTTTAAGGCAGGAATGGGCGCGGAAGCTATCAAGGCTCTTTTACAGGAGATTGATATTGAAAAGCTTTCCGAGGAATTAAAGGCAGAATTACAGGAAACACAGCAGGGACAGAAGAGAGTAAAGCTCTTAAAGCGTCTTGATGTTGTTGAAGCTTTCCGTCAGAGCGGTAACCGCCCTGAATGGATGATTCTCGACGTAGTTCCGATTATCCCTCCCGATATCCGTCCTCTTATTCTTCTTGACGGCGGACGCTTCGCTACAAGCGACCTTAACGACCTTTACAGAAGAGTTATCAACAGAAATAACCGTTTAAAGAAGATGCTTGAGCTTAAGGCTCCTGACATCATTATCAGAAATGAGAAGAGAATGCTTCAGGAAGCTGTTGACGCCCTTATCGATAACGGCAGACACGGCAGACCTGTAACAGGACCTTCCAACAGACCTTTAAAGTCCCTTTCCGATATGTTAAAGGGTAAGCAGGGTCGTTTCCGTCAGAACCTTCTCGGTAAGCGTGTTGACTATTCGGGACGTTCCGTTATCGTAGTAGGCCCCGATCTTAAGATGGATCAGTGCGGTTTACCTAAGGAAATGGCTATCGAGCTCTTCAAGCCTTTCGTTATGAAGGAGCTTGTTGCAAGAGGTCTCTCCAACAATATAAAGAGTGCCAGAAAAATGGTTGACAGAGCCAAGGATGAGGTCTGGGACGTTTTAGAGGACGTTATCAAGGATCATCCCGTACTCCTTAACCGTGCTCCTACACTTCACAGACTCGGTATTCAGGCATTCTCTCCTGTTCTCGTAGAGGGTAGAGCGTTAAAGCTTCATCCTCTCGTATGTACCGCCTTCAACGCCGACTTCGACGGTGACCAGATGGCTGTACACCTTCCTCTTTCCAACGAGGCACAGGACGAAGCGAGAAATCTTATGCTTGCTGCCAAGAACTTATTAAAGCCTTCGGACGGACGCCCTGTAACCGTTCCTACACAGGATATGGTCCTCGGCGCTTACTACCTCACACTTTCCAAGGAGGGTGAGCTCGGCGAAGGTAAGGTTTTCCGTGATTTCAACGAAGCTCTTATGGCTTATCAGGATGGTGTTATTTCCATTCACGCTCTTATCAAGGTAAGAGTTACAAAGGAAATCGGCGAGGAAACTATCCAGAAGATTATCACTACTACTGTAGGTAAAATTATATTCAACGAACAGGTTCCTCAGGATCTCGGTTTCGTTGACAGATCCAAGCCCGAAAACGCTCTCGATCTTGAAATTGACTTTAAGGTTGGTAAGAAGCAGCTCGGTCAGATCATCGAAAGATGTATCAAGATTCACGGTACCGCAATTACTGCACAGGTACTCGATAAGGTAAAGGCTCTCGGCTTCAAGTATTCCACAAAGGCCGCTATTACCGTTGCAGTTTGTGACGCTTCGATTCCTCCTCTTAAGAAGAAGATTCTTGAGGACGCGGACGAACAGGTTCTCGATATCAACAAGAACTTCTCCCGTGGCTTTATTTCCAATCAGGAAAGAAAGAACGCTGTTCTCGAAATCTGGAACAAGGCTACAAACGACGTTTCCGACGCTCTTACCAAGAACCTCGACCAGTACAATCCTATCTTTATGATGGCTGACTCCGGTGCTCGTGGTAGTATCAACCAGATTCGTCAGCTCGCAGGTATGCGTGGACTTATCGCAAATACTTCCGGTGAAACAATCGAAATTCCGATTCGTGCCAACTACCGTGAAGGTCTTAATATTATGGAATACTTTATTTCCTCTCGTGGTGCTCGTAAGGGTCTCGCCGATACAGCGCTCCGTACAGCCGACTCGGGTTATCTTACCCGTCGTCTCGTTGACGTTTCTCAGGAAGTTATTATCCGTATGGATGACTGCGGAACAACAGACGGTATCGAGGTTTACGAAATCCGTGAGGGTAAGGAAAAGATTGAGTCCTTACAGGAAAGACTTGTGGGAAGATATCTTGCAGAAGATTTCATCCACGAGGGTAAGGTTCTCGTTTCCAAGGATAAGCTCCTTAATGACGCTGACGCAAAGAAGATTATAGAAACAGGCGCAGAAACAGTCAAGATTCGTTCCGTACTTACCTGTGCGGCAAAGCACGGTGTTTGTGCTAAGTGTTACGGTTCCTCTCTTGCTAACGGTAATCCTATTTCTATCGGTGAGGCAGTAGGTATCATTGCGGCTCAGTCTATCGGTGAACCCGGTACACAGCTTACAATGAGAACCTTCCATACCGGTGGTATCGCTTCTGCAGAGGATATTACACAGGGTCTTCCCCGTGTAGAAGAGCTTTTCGAATCGAGACGTCCTAAGTCCAGCGCTATCATTACCAAGATTTCCGGTAAGGTACGCTTCGAGGAAATCAAGAAGACCCGTCACGCAGTAGTTACTGCCGAGGACGGAACAGAGGAACAGTACGCTATTCCCTTCGGCTACAGATTAAAGGTTGACGAGGGTGATATTGTTGTAGCGGGCGATCCTCTTACAGAAGGCTCTATCAATCCTCACGATGTACTCCTTGTTAAGGGTGAGCAGGCTGTTCAGAACTACATTATCAGCGAAGTTCAGAAGGTTTACCGCTTACAGGGTGTTGATATCAACGATAAGCATATCGAGGTTATCGTTCGTCAGATGATGAGAAAGGTTAAGATTGAGGATCCCGGCGATTCTTATCTCCTTCCCGGCGCTACAATCGATAAGAACGAATTCGTTAAGATTATCGAGCAGCTCGACGAAAGAAAGGCAGCAGGCGAGGATATCAAGTATCCTACCTACTCCTCCGTACTTCTCGGTATTACTAAGGCTTCTCTTGCTACAGACAGCTTTATGTCCGCCGCTTCCTTCCAGGAAACTACCAGAGTTCTCACCGACGCCGCTATTCACGGTAAGGTTGACCCCCTCAGAGGTCTTAAGGAGAACGTTATTATCGGTAAGCTTATTCCTGCAGGTACAGGTATGAACGGCGAAAACGAAGAAGCTTCAATCGAGATTGAGGTCGAAGAAGCAGTTACTGAATAAGTAATACTGCACAAAAAAGCAGTTTTAAATTCGTTAAAAACGGTGAAAGTTACGATATTTTCTAACAAATTTAGAAAGTGTTGACTTTCACCGTTTTTTTGTGTATAATATTAAAGTATTGCGGACAACTATGCCCGCAGTCTAATATTTTATTGGAGGTGAAATAATGCCAACCTTTAACCAGCTCGTAAGAAAGGGCAGAGAGGTTTCCGAAAAGAAGTCTAAGGCTCCTGCACTCTTAAAGGGTCTTAACACTCTCAAGAAAACCACAACAGACGTATCCGCTCCCCAGAAGCGTGGAGTATGTACCGCTGTTAGAACTGCAACTCCCAAGAAGCCTAACTCCGCTATGCGTAAGGTAGCCAGAGTAAGACTTTCCAACGGATTTGAAGTTACTGCTTATATCCCCGGCATCGGACACAAGCTTCAGGAACATAGCGTTGTTCTTATCAGAGGCGGACGTGTTAAGGATTTACCTGGTGTACGTTACCATATCGTACGTGGTACTCTTGACGCACAGGGCGTTGACGGAAGAATGCAGGGTAGATCCAAGTACGGCGCAAAGCGTCCGAAGGCTGGTGCAAAAAAAGCGTAACTTATAATCTAAGTTGAATCAATCGCCGCATTTGCGGAGGTATCTATATATAGTGCCTCTGATGGACGGCGGGAGGTTTGCGGCTAAGCCGCGACGCTTTCGAGTACCGATGATTTCGTTTGCTGCAGTATTATTGCAGCGCAAATTTATGAAGGAGGGAAGTAAAGTGCCAAGAAGAGGTAACGTACCGAAGCGTGATGTATTACCGGATCCGCTTTACAATTCGGAGCTTGTAACAAGACTTATCAATAACATCATGCTCGACGGCAAGAAGGGCGTAGCACAGAAGATCGTATACGGTGCATTTGAAATCGTAGGCGAAAAGACTGGCAAGGAGCCCCTCGAAGCATTTGAAGAGGCTATGGAAAACATTATGCCTCAGTTAGAAGTTAAGGCTCGCCGTGTTGGTGGTGCAACATATCAGGTTCCTATGGAGGTTCGTCCCGAAAGACGCAGAACCTTAGGACTCAGATGGATCACTGCATACAGCAGAGCAAGAAATGAAAAGACCATGAAGGAAAGACTCGCTAACGAGATTTTAGACGCGTTAAACGGTCAGGGTGGTTCTTGCAAGAAACGTGACGATACACACAGAATGGCTGAAGCTAACAGAGCTTTCGCACATTACAAGTGGTAATAGTTAAGGAGGAAATATGGCAAGAGATGTTACTCTCGAAATGACCCGTAATATCGGTATTATGGCTCATATCGACGCCGGTAAGACAACAACTACCGAGCGTATCCTTTTCTATACCGGTGTTAATCACAAGATTGGTGAAACCCACGAGGGTTCCGCTACAATGGACTGGATGGAACAGGAAGCAGAAAGAGGTATCACAATTACTTCTGCTGCTACTACTGCATTCTGGAAGGCTCACAGAATCAACATCATCGACACTCCCGGACACGTTGACTTCACAGTAGAAGTTGAACGTTCCTTAAGAGTTCTCGACGGTTCTGTTACAGTATTTTGTGCTAAGGGCGGCGTTGAGCCCCAGTCTGAAACCGTATGGCGTCAGGCTGATAAGTACAGAGTCCCCAGAATGGCTTACGTTAATAAGATGGACATTATGGGTGCCGACTTCTATAACGTAGTTAATATGATGAGAGAGCGTTTAAAGACAAACGCTGTTCCGATTCAGCTCCCTATCGGTTCTGAAGATACCTTCAGAGGAATTGTCGACCTCGTAGAAATGAACGCTGACGTTTATTATGACGACCTCGGTAAGGATATGAGAGTTGAAGAAATCCCTGAGGACATGAAGGAAATCGCCGCTAAGTACAGAGAAGAGCTTCTCGAAGCTATCTCTGAGCAGGACGAAGATATCATGAACAAGTTCCTCGAAGGTGAAGAAATTACTGTCGATGAAATAAAGAGATGTATCAGAAAGGCAACCATCGCTAACGATATGGTTCCCGTTGTCTGCGGTACATCCTACAGAAACAAGGGCGTTCAGAAGCTCCTTGACGCTGTAGTTGACTTTATGCCTTCTCCTCTCGATATTCCTGCAATCAAGGGTGTTAACCCCGATACAGGCGAAGAAGAAGAGAGAAAAGCAGGCGATAACGAGCCTTTCTCCGCTCTCGCATTCAAGATCGCTACTGACCCCTTCGTTGGTAAGATCTGTTATTTCAGAGTTTACTCCGGTACTGTTGAAGCCGGTGCAAGCGTACTCAACGCTACCAAGGATAAGAAGGAACGTATGGGTCGTATCCTCCAGATGCACGCTAACCACAGACAGGACCTCGAGGTTTGTTACTGTGGTGATATCGCTGCTGCAGTTGGTGTTAAGAACACAACAACAGGTGATACACTCTGTGATGAAAATCATCCCGTTATTCTCGAATCTATGGAATTCCCGGATCCTGTTATCAGCTTAGCTATCGAGCCTAAGACTAAGGCAGGTCAGGAAAAGATGGCTCTTGCTCTTGCAAAGCTCGCAGAAGAAGACCCCACATTCAAGACTTATACAGACGAAGAAACAGGTCAGACAATCATTTCCGGTATGGGTGAGCTTCACCTCGAAATCATTGTTGACAGACTTCTCCGTGAATTCAAGGTAGAAGCTAATGTTGGTGCTCCTCAGGTAGCATACAAGGAAACAATTACAGCTCCTACTGAACAGGATACAAAGTATGCTCGTCAGTCCGGTGGTAAGGGTCAGTACGGTCACGTTAAAATCCGTGTTGAACCTAACGAATCCGGTAAGGGCTACGAATTCGTTAACGCTGTTGTCGGCGGTGCTATTCCTAAGGAATATATCCCCGCAGTTGACGCAGGTATCCAGGGCGCTATGCAGGCAGGTGTACTCGCAGGTTACCCCGTAGTTGACCTTAAGGTTACACTTTACGACGGTTCTTACCACGAAGTCGACTCCTCTGAAATGGCGTTCAAGATTGCAGGTTCTATGGCTATCAAGGAAGCTTGTAAGAAGGCTAATGCAGTAATTCTCGAACCCATTATGAAGGTTGTAGTTATCGTTCCCGAAGAATATATGGGCGACGTTATCG
>JAZNMN010000051.1:0-5648 GCA_045579625.1 Ruminiclostridium sp. | reverse complement strand
GACAGAAATCTTTCTCTTCTGTGCGATATAACATCTTACGAGCTGGTTTACTCCAGGTGGAAGCTCATCATCGTTATCTCTTGTATATACCTTAACATCAACTATGATACCTGCTTCACCGTGCGGTACTTTAAGTGATGTATCTCTGACTTCTCTTGATTTTTCGCCGAAAATTGCACGGAGCAATCTTTCTTCGGGCGTGAGTTCCGCTTCACCCTTAGGCGAAACTTTACCGACGAGAATATCACCTGCGCAAACTTCTGTACCGATCTTAACGATACCGTTTGCATCGAGATCCTTAAGTGCGTCGTCGCCGACGTTGGGAATCTCGCGAGTGATCTCTTCAGGTCCGAGCTTTGTATCACGGCATTCGAGTTCATATTCTTCAATATGGATAGATGTATAAACATCGTTATAAACAAGCTTTTCATTGATAAGAACGGCGTCCTCGTAGTTATAACCTTCCCAGGTCATAAAGCCGATAAGAGCGTTCTTACCGAGAGAAATTTCACCCTGACAGGTTGCGGGACCGTCGGCAAGAACCTGACCTGCCTTAACAACCTCGCCCTTTTCAACGATAGGACGCTGGTTTACACAGGTACCCTGGTTGGAGCGCTTGAACTTGATAAGCTTATACTTATGCTCCTGACCGTCATTATCCTTAATTACGATTTCGTCAGCGGAAACTCTCGAAACAACACCATCCTCCTTAGCGAGAACACATACGCCGGAGTCAACTGCTGCCTTATATTCCATACCTGTTCCTACGAAGGGACTGTTTGTAACCATAAGCGGAACTGCCTGACGCTGCATGTTCGCACCCATAAGAGCACGGTTCGCGTCGTCATTTTCGAGGAAGGGGATCATAGCTGTAGCTACGGAAACTACCATCTTAGGAGAAACGTCCATAAAGTCTACGTTTTCACGGTTAACTTCGAGGATTTCGTCTCTTCTTCTTGCAGTAACTCTCTTTCTTGCGAAGCAGCCGTTCTCATCGAGGGGCTCGTTAGCCTGAGCTACTGTATATAAGTCCTCTACGTCGGCGGTCATATATACAACCTCGTCAAGCACCTTGCCTGTAGCCTTGTCTACACGGCGGTAAGGAGCCTCGATAAAGCCGTACTCATTGATTCTTGCGAAGGATGCAAGATAAGAGATAAGACCGATGTTAGGACCTTCGGGAGTTTCGATAGGACACATACGTCCATAGTGTGAATAGTGTACGTCACGAACCTCGAATCCGGCTCTGTCTCTCGAAAGACCGCCGGGGCCGAGTGCGGAGAGTCTTCTCTTATGAGTAAGCTCAGCTAAGGGGTTATTCTGGTCCATAAACTGAGAAAGAGGAGATGAACCGAAGAATTCCTTGATTGCCGCAACAACGGGACGTATATTTACAAGGTTATTGAGAGAAATCTTTTCTGTATCCTGCTGGAGACCGATTCTTTCACGGATTACACGCTCCATACGTGTGAAACCGATTCTGAACTGATTCTGGAGAAGCTCGCCTACAGAGCGGATACGTCTGTTACCGAGGTGGTCGATATCGTCTACGATACCTACGCCCTCACAGAGGTTAATAAAATAGCTTACGCTTGCATATATATCATCAATAGTGATGTGCTTGGGAACGAGATCGTCGACACGAAGCTTAAGAGCGTTTTCGATTTCCTCTGCAGTATCAAATTCGTCAAGAATTTCCTTTAATACAGGGAAGAATACCTTCTCATTGATACCACACTTGAGAGGATCGATTTCTGCAGGAATATAAGGCTTGATGTCAACCATAGAGTTACCCATAACCTTAACGATTCTTTCCTCAACCTCAAGGAAAACCTCGCCTACGCCTGCCTGCTCGATTTCGAAGCCCTTATCGGTAGTGATCATTTCGCCTGCTTCCGCCATAATTTCGCCTGTCATAGGGTTAATTACGGGCTGAGAAAGCTTATGACCGATAATTCTGCTTGCTACGCCGAGCTTCTTGTTGAACTTATAGCGTCCGAAACGGGAAAGATCATATCTCTTAGCGTCGAAGAAAAGGTTGCCTAAATGACCTTCTGCAGATTCGACAGTAGGAGGCTCGCCGGGACGGAGCTTCTTATAAACCTCGAGAAGAGCCTCTTCCTTATTCTTGGTAGTGTCCTTCTGAGTGATAGTCTGTCTTATTCTTTCGTCATCGCCGAAAAGCTCGAAGAGCTCCTCGTCTGTACCCTTACCGAGTGCACGAACGAAGGTTGTAGCGGGAATCTTTCTGTTCTTATCGATACGAACATAGAAGATATCGTTGCTGTCCATTTCATATTCGAGCCATGCGCCTCGGTTAGGAATAACCTGAGAGGTAAAGAGCTTCTTACCTGTCTTATCATATTCAAAGCCATAGTAAACGCCGGGAGAACGAACGAGCTGAGATACGATAACACGCTCAGCACCGTTGATAACGAAGGTACCGCTGTCTGTCATAAGCGGGAAATCGCCCATGAAGATTTCGCTTTCAGCCACTTCTCCTGTTTCCTCGTTACGAAGACGAGCCTTTACTCTTAAGGGTGCCGCATAAGTTACGTCACGATCCTTACATTCCTCGATAGTATACTTCGGTGTATCGTCTATACGATAGTCAACAAAGCTGAGGACAAGCTTGCCGTTCGAATCGGTAATTGACGAAATATCCTCAAATACCTCTTTGATACCTTCGTCAAGGAACCATTTGTAAGAATTCTTCTGAATTTCAATGAGATTAGGCATATCAATGACTTCATTGATTTTAGAAAAACTCATTCGGGTAGTCTTACCCAGCTGTACCGGCTTTACATTCACCATTGGCTTAGATCACTCCTTATTTTTTTGAAAAATATGACCATATTTCACTATTTCCGTTAATTAGTCCATTATAATTCAGTATTTTATTATATATCAATAATCTCCACTTGTCAAGCAGTTTTTTCCGATTTTTCCAAAATTTTAGAAACTCTCCCATTTGCACTAAAACAGTCTCATTTTTCACACTTCAATTGTTGACTTTTATATGTATTCGTGATAATATAATAAAGGTATATATAATATATTATTTGGAGGCAGTATAATAATGAACGAAAATCTTTCCAGAATAATCGACCTCAGAGTTGAAAAAACAATAAAAAATCTCGAAAAGAATAATATGAAGGGCTACTATGTAAAGAGTAAGGAGGAGCTTATAAGCCTTATCGACAGCCTTATCGTAAATGACAGCCTCATTACCTCGGGCGGCTCGATGACTCTTTCCGAAACAGGCGTAATCGCCCACCTCAACGAAAATTACGCAGAAGCCTTCGCCGACCGCGCAGCCTGCACAACTCCCGAGGAAACTCAGGAATGCTTCAGAAAAGCTTTCGTAAGCGATACATACTTTATGAGCAGTAATGCAATAACCGAGGAGGGCGAGCTTTATAACGTGGACGGACAGGGTAACCGCGTCTCCGCTATGATTTTCGGCCCTAAGCAGGTTATCATTGTAGCAGGCACAAACAAGATAGTCCCCGATATGAAGGCGGCGGAAACAAGGCTTGAAAAAATTGCCGCTCCCGCTAATACAGTCCGTCTCAATATGAATACTCCCTGCGCAGTTAAGGGCGAATGCTGTCATTGTCACGGTACAGACAGAATCTGCTGTACCTACGTCCGTTCGGGTCAGCAGAGAGTCAAGGACAGAATAAAGGTTATATTCATCGAAGGCGACTACGGCTTCTGATAAGCTTAAGCAGGCAGACGCAGACAAGTAAAAGCCATTCACAGCTTAATTGCTGTGAATGGCTTTTTTACATTGCTCTCTCGAAAAGGATACTGTTCCCTTCCTTTCCGATTCTTTTAACGATTCCCGTAAATTCCGCAATTTCAAGAAGAAGAGAAGCGTCATTCGGTCTGCATAGCTTCTGAAGCTCCTTCTTAGTAAACCGCAGAGGTAAGTCCCCGGGAAGAAATACTGCATAATCCGCTTTCTTTTCAAGCCTTATTTCCTCAATAAGCCTTAAAGGAAGCTTTTCTTTCCGCATACCCTTGTATCTGATACGTCGGTTGTCCCTGTAGAAGGTTTTCTGTTCCGTTTCGAGAACGGCTATTGTGACAGTAAGATTAGGATTTGAAAGAAAGGCCTTTATCCTGTAAAGCTCAAGAAAAAACTTGGAAAAGTCCCTGTTGGTACGTCTCGACGAGGAGATTATTTCGCCTGTGGATTCGTTTATCGAGTAGTTATTCACGATTCTCTCGTAGGGGTATACAACCGTCACGTGACAAGCTCTCAGCATTTTTGAAAGCTTTTTACGAAGCTTGGAAAAGGAGCCTGTCTGTATTTCGATAATGCCGTTTTCTCCCGCAACATCAGCATAAAAGCCGCCTATTTTCGCTTCTTGATCCATTTCTCCGCCATAATAGCATTTCAGTGCATTATGTATGGTTTTTTCGTTAAGAGTTCCGATAGTGGAACGCTTACGGGAGACCGCCTTTTCAACCGCCTGTCCGAAACGGACATCATCAACGCCCTTCGTAATCGGTAAGTAATCGAAGCAGTCGAAAATCTCCCCTTCGATAAACTCCGTAACCCCGTAGCTGTCATTACTTCCGATAACGGCGTCAGCCCTCTCCTTAACAAGGTCAATTGCATTTTCGACAGCATAGCACCTGTCCGATACGGAAAACATCGGCAGGTCGTTTCCGTTATCTCCGAAGGAAACTATCTCGTCTGCGCCTGTTATCTCCTTTAGCTGCAGGACTGCCTTATCCTTGCCTGCTCTGCTGCTGAAAACCTCGTACCATACTTCGTCGGGCTTGTACACATCGTGATAGCACACTCTCGAAAAGCCGTTTTTTCCGTCAAAATATCCGTCAAGTGCGTCTATATCCTTGGGATTGAGAAATACTGCATAGAAAATCTCGCCCTCGAACATCTCGTCATAGCCTTCCACAGGCCGCATCCGCTTATCGTCCTTTCTTTCGGAGAGATAATGCCTGAGATTTTTCGAGCCTTTTATGTAGCTTATTCTTATTTCGCCTTCAATGAAGGAATGAATCATAGGCGTTTCGCCAAGCTTTACCGCCGCTTCATTTAAAAGCTCCGCCTCTTTTTCCGAGGGAGCGTTTTTTATTATATACTCTTTTCGGCAGGTATCATATATAAAAACCCCGTTCATAAGTATTACGGGAAGGTTAAGCTTAACCTCCGACATAATGCGGTCTGCCGAAACGGAGCTTCTCGCCGTGCAGTATGAAAAAGCCGTACCCGAAGCTATAAAATCGTTAAGCATATCTGCAGTACGGGGCTTAAGCCGTCCCCCGCTTCCGAGGAGCGTTCCGTCCAGGTCGCTTATATATAAAGTCATAAAATCCCCCTTCATCCATACATATAATTTAATTTTAACATAAATGCCGAAAAAATCAACCCCTTGTCAAAATGCACAAATTCCGCAGTAATAATTTTACAAATATTTTTGTGAAATAAAGTTAAATTTTTATCAAAGGGCTTGATATTTAAGCCTAAATCTTGTATAATAATTAACGGTACAAAGTATCAATTAAATCTCAGGAGGAATATTCCAATGTCAGTTAAAGTTGCAATTAACGGTTTCGGCCGTATCGGACGTCTCGCTTTCAGACAGATGTTCGGTGCTGAAGGCTACGATGTA
>JAZNMN010000050.1:0-44257 GCA_045579625.1 Ruminiclostridium sp. | reverse complement strand
TTCGGGCACCGCAAGTCGCGCAGTCGTAAGTTCGAGTCTTGCCTCCGCAACCAATAAAACAGCTCTTTGCACACCGAATTGTGCGAAGGGCTGTTTTTTTGCTTTGTTGCGTTCAAGAATCGGACTTACAGAGTTCAGAGTCTTGCCTCCGCAACCAATAAAAAAGACTGACTATGAAATAGTCGGTCTTTTTTGTTTGTTATGAAAGAAAGCTCTCGCTTGCGACCTTCGGTAATATGAACCGTATCTCGGGCGAATAACTTGCTTCACCGTCAAGCGCCGCCGGCGGCGGATGAAGCGCAGGCGGTGAAGGCGCAGCGGTCGAAAAAACGAGCGGAGCGAAAGTTTTTTCGGGCACCGCAAGTCGCGCAGTCGTAAGTTCGAGTCTTGCCTCCGCAACCAATAAAACAGCTCTTTGCACACCGAATTGTGCGAAGGGCTGTTTTTTGCTTTGTTGCGTTCAAGAATCGCACTTGCAGAGTTCAGAATTTTGCTACTGTAACCAAAAAAGCTTATCTTGACAGCAATTCTGCACAATCATAATGTCAAGATTTTGTATTTTCATACAAATATGCTTTGTTAAGCCTCTTTAAGCCCTCATTTATTGACTTTCAAGGGAAAAAGTACTATAATTATAGTATATTTTCCCTACGAGGTGAAGTTATGAAAAATAATTTTTTTAGAAACATTAAAGAAAATTCAACCATTTTCGACGTTCGTACAGTAGTATTCTGCTGTGTAAGCCTGGCTGTCGTTTCCGCTCTGATGTGTATCATAAACATCTTTTCCGATTCGATGGTTATGGCTCTTGTAACAGGAGGCCTGAGCCTTTGGTGCCTGGCGTCGTCCTTCGTCTATAAGCTTACCAAAAGCACCTTTCTTATCGTTTTTATGATAGAAATTGCCGCTTTTTTGGTAATGACCTACTTCCTTGTTACAGGCGGATTAGACGGCTTCAGTATCCTGTGGCTGCTTATTATGTCGCCGATAGCAATTCATTTTCTCGGCGTATATTACGGCGGCTCCTTTACTATGGTTTTCGGCGTTGCGGTAGCAATTTATATGTGGACGCCTCTCCACGAGCTTGGCTACCAGTATCCCGAAATTTACTTTATAAGATTCCCTATTCTCTATTTCTTTATCTCGATAATCTGTATCATTATGAACTACAACACGATAAAGGTAAGAATGAGACAGAATCAGCTTATCGAGGACGCACGTCACGCAGAGCGTTCAAAGTCCGACTTCCTTGCGAATATGAGCCACGAAATAAGAACTCCTATGAATGCAATAGTCGGAATGTGCGAGCTTATTCTCCGTGAAGAGGGCGTAAACGAGGCTATAAGCGAACATTGCTTCAATATCCAGAATGCAGGAAGAAACCTTCTCCAGATTATAAATGATATTCTCGACTTTTCTAAGATTGAATCGGGAAAAATGGAGCTTATCGAAGAGGAATTCAATATCGCCTCTACCCTTAACGACGTAGTGAATATGGCTATGGCGAGAAAGGGCGATAAGAATCTCGAAATAATAGTCGAGGTCGACCCGGATATTCCCTCGGGACTTATCGGCGACGAGGTCCGTATGCGTCAGGTCATTATCAATTTTATGACTAATGCAATAAAATTCACCAATACAGGCGGCGTTGTCCTTAAGGTGTCCCAGACTAAGCAGGATTACGGTATAAATCTTAACGTATCCGTAATTGATACAGGTATCGGTATCACCCCCGAAAACCTTGAAAAGCTCTTTACAAGCTTCCAGCAGGTCGATACAAGAAAGAACCGTTCCGTAGAAGGTACAGGTCTCGGCCTCGCTATCTCGAAGCGTATAATTACCCTTATGGGCGGCTTCGTAAATGTAACGAGCGTTTACGGTAAGGGCTCCGAATTCAAATTCGTAGTACCTATGAAGGTTTCCGACACAAAGCCATTCGCTAATGTAAAGGGTGCCGACGCTATCCACGCAGTAGGCTACATCGACCTTAACAAGTTTACCCCCGCTATCGCTTACCACTACCGTAAGCTTATCGACAACATCGGCGCACAGCTTGGCGTGGATTTCAGATACTGCAACACCTTCGATATGCTCAAGGAGCAGATTTCCGCCCATAAGCCCACACACTGCTTTATCGCAAAGGAGGAATTCCTCGAAAATAAGGACTTCTACTCCTCGATTTCTCACGAAATAAATGTGGTAATTATTCAGGACAGACTTAATGCAGTCGTACCGCCGCCCGATATGAAGTGTATCTATAAGCCCTTCTATGTTCTTTCGGCGGCTACGGTACTCAACAACGAAAGCGTTTTCGCAGGAATAAACGACAGAAGAAACTCCACGATACGCTTTATTGCGCCTAAGGCGAGAGTCCTTATAGTTGACGATAATATTATTAACCTTAAGGTTGCGGTAGGCCTTATGAAGCCATATAATATGCAGATTATGACAGCCGACAGCGCTAAGGAGGCTATAGCTATGCTCCGCTCGAAGGACTATCATATCGTATTTATGGATCATATGATGCCCGAAATAGACGGCGTAGAAGCTACAGGTATGATAAGAGCAACGGAAGGCGAATATTACAAGAAGCTTCCTATCGTTGCCCTTACCGCTAACGCAGTAAACGGCGTACGTGATATGTTCATAAACGCAGGCTTCTCCGACTTTATGGCTAAGCCGATAGAGCTTTCAACCCTCGACAGAATAATAAAAGCCTGGCTTCCTAAAGAGCTTATCCAGCAGATTACCGCTGATTCAGTCCCTGCGCCGCAGACTGCGGGAAAGCGTAAAACCGACATAAAGCCCTCCGAAAATCCCTCCATCTTCAACCCCGATAAGGGTCTCGTCTATACAGGCGGAAGCGAAGAGGTTTATATGGAAATTCTCGATATTTACGTAAATAAGGGCCCGGATAAGCTTGCTGAAATAAATAAGTATTACGAGGAGAAGGACTGGAAGAACTACATTATAGAAGTTCACGCCCTTAAGAATACCTCCCTTTCCATAGGCTCCGTTCCTCTTTCCGAGCTTTCCAAGAAGCTTGAGCTTGCAGGAAAGGCGGGCGATTACCAGGTTATCGTAGAAGAACATCCTGCCCTCGCCGAGCTTTATGAAAAGGTAATAAAGGCAGGAGCCGATTATCTCGGAGATAAGGACGGCGCTCCCGAAGAAAAGACCGAAGACGACGCTTCCTGCGACGATATGCCTGAAATGGATATTAACCTCCTTAACGAGTACATAGAAAAAATCGTTTCAGCCTGTGATGAATTTGACGGCGATAAGGTAGCCGAGCTCGCCGACGAAGCCGCTAATTATGTATACCGTAATATAAGGCTTTCGCCCTATTTCGAAAAGGTAAAGCTTCTTGCGTCGGATTATGAATATGATGAGGCAGTACAGAAGGCAAAAGCCATCCCCGATAAAGTAAAGTCGGGCGCTTCATCCTAAGAAAGGAGAATATAAGTGAAGGTAAAAAAAGCAGTAGACATATCTACCGACTGTACCGCCGATATACCCGAAGAAATACTTGAAAAAATCGGTGCCGGTGTTATATATTTCTATATATCTACAGAATCGGGGCGCTTCCGTGACACGGACGAAATAACCTCGAGAAATATTGTCGATTATGCCGCAGGCGGAATAAAGAAAGCCGCCTCCGCTCCGCCCTCTACCGAGGAATACCGTGAGTTTTTCGAACAGCAGCTTACCCACTGCGAAAAGCTTGTACATATCTGTATCGGAAGTAAGGTAAGCCGTGCCTTTGAAAATGCAAATATGGCTAAGGAAGGCTTCGGAGACGCCGTAACGGTAATCGACTCGCTCCAGCTTTCTACAGGTATGGCGCATATGGTAATAAAGGCCTGTGAGCTTAGGGATAAAAAGAAGCCTGCCCACGAAATCGCCAATGAGCTTGAAAAAATGAAATGCCACGTTTCCAGCTCCTTCAGCGCCGAAAGTGCGGAATATCTGTACTATAACGGGCGAATAAGCGAGGGAATAGCGAGAATATGCCGCTTATTAAATCTCCATCCGATACTCGGTATGAAGGACGGCGGATTAAAGCTTATCGGTATAGGGGCAGGAAATTACAACAAGGCCCTTAAACGCTATATTAAGAAACAGCTTCGTAATAAGGACACAATAGATACGGAACGTGTTTTTATGACCTGCGTGGGCTGTAGCGTTAAGACAAAGAATATGGTAAAACGGGAAGTCGAAAAACATCTTCATTTCCGTGAGGTCATAATAAACGAGGCGTCCGCTACCGTATCGGTAAACTCGGGTCCCGGAACCGTAGGCGTTCTTTACGTAAGAAAATATAACTGAAAGGCGAAAAAACTATGAAGCATATACTTATTGTTGACGACAACAAAACAAATTTAACCTCTGCGAAGCTCGTGCTTAACGATATATATAAGGTAACTCCCGTTATCTCGGGCGCACAGGCTCTTAAGTTCCTGGAGAATAATACTGCAGATTTAATTCTCCTCGATATAAATATGCCTGAAATGGACGGCTTCGAGGTAATGGAAAAAATTAAGGCGAATGAAAGCTGGTCGGCTATTCCGATTATCTTCCTTACCGCCGATAATGACGCCGAAACGGAGAGCCGCTGTCTTGAGGCAGGAGCCCTCGACTTTATCGCCAAGCCCTTTGTACCAAGCGTTATGCGCTCAAGAATAGGCAGAATACTTGAGCTTGAAGACTTAAGAAGAAGCCTCGCCGATAAGCTTGAACAGAAGATTCAGGAAGTTTCCGATATGAAGAGCAAGTCCCAGCGCGACCCCCTTACAGGTCTCTTTAACCGAAGCTATACCGAGGAAATCGTTAATAAGCTTATAAATTCGGGCGAAAAGGGCGCTCTCTTTATGATAGATATGGATAACTTTAAGGCCATTAACGATAATTACGGTCATATCGCCGGCGACCATACCTTAAAGATGTTCGCCGAAACGATGATTAAGTATTCTAAGGAAGAGGACGTACTCTGCCGAATAGGCGGCGACGAATTCGTAATGTTTATTTCGGGCGAAACCTCAAAGAGCGTTATCGGAAATAAGGCCTCCGATATTATTTCCGACCTTGTTTATAAGCTTGAGGAATGTAAGTTTGAGACTAACTCCTCGGTTTCTATCGGTATCGCACAGGTTCCCGAGGACGGAAATGATTTTAAAACTATTTACAATGCGGCAGATAAGGCGCTCTATTATGTAAAGCAGAACGGTAAGAACTCCTACCATTTCTTCAGCGATAAGAACGCCGAGGAAAATAAGCGTTTCAGCCAGTCTGTTGACCTTCATTATCTCCGTGAATGTATGACGAGAATAGATCCCGGCCGAGGCGCATATCTTATGGACTACGAAAGCTTCCACCACGTTTATAACTTTATCCGCCGCTGTGTGGAAAGAAGTAAGCGCGAGGTACAGACCGTTCTCTTTACGATAAATGCCGCCTCTCCCAATGAGATTCTCGAAACCTCCGAGACCGAGGTTGCCGTTGAGCTTCTCGAACAGGCTATCTTTACCTCTCTCCGCCGTGTTGACGTTTCGACAAGATACTCCAGCCGTCAGGTTATCGTTATCCTTCTCGACTCCAATAACGAAAACGGCGATATGGTAGCCGACAGAGTCGTACAATGCTTCAGCAAGCTTTATACAGGAAATAAGATTGAGCTTTCCTATGATATAGTGGAAATGGACGATAATACTAAGATATGATATAACAAAAAGACTTCGATAGACGCACGAAGACGAGAAAAAGCCGCTGTAGACGTATGCAGATACGTTAAGCGGCTTTTTACGATGTAAGTAATAATGTTTTCGCTGAGCCGTGCTGTGAAGCACGGTTTTTTTACTCCTCATCCCTGTACTTGCTCCTGAGAGCCTTGTTTATTGAGTCGGCTTCTTTTCTGTCGGTAAACATTCTGGAAAAAAAGGTAAAAGCATAGACTACTGCCACATAAATCATCATAACCGCCACATCGAGAACAGTAAAATCTATCCAACGGAAGCTTACCCCGATAAATACCATCACAACGCAAAGAGCAAGATAATGTACTATAGTAAGTATGATAAAGCCACGCTTCGTTTCGGGCTCCTTGTGGTATACTGCGGCAGTAACCAGCGACGTAACCGCCCCCGAAAGAGCCACGTCAAGAAGCATATTCTTCGGAAGGGTGAAATCGCTGTCCGTCATAAACACACAGGCAATTCCCGCCACCAGCAGTATGCCTGTAGTTATGTACACAAAGAATTTTATGAAAGATTTTATAAAGCTCATTTTCCGCCCTCCGTTAAACCGAGTTTTCTCTTTAAGTCAGGAACATACTGCCTTGAAATTACGGTTTTTTCTCCGTTTTTAAGATGAGCCTCGAATTTCCCGTTAAAGCCCGGGGAAACCTTTACTATCTTCGAGACATTCACTATAACCGACTTCGAAATACGAAGAAAATCCGAATCGGGATAGCTTTCTTCGATTTCATAAAGCTTCTGCCTTATTTCACAGACGCTGTTCTTACAGTAGGCGAAAACCTTGTTATCCACCGATTCGAAATAGAAGATTTCCTTAGGCGAAAGCTTTACTATTCCGTCCTCGGCATATCCCGTAAGCCTTGTCCTTCCCGACTTAAGGGCATAAATAAGCTCCATAAGCCCGCTGTCCAGCTCCTTACAGCGTATTATAATTTCGTCCTCCTCGTCTCCGAGAGGCGTCTCGATGACAATTCTCATAAAGAATTCTCCTTTTTTATAGACTGATTATCTGTCGGTTTTTCTCGCCCTTGATGTAAGGGCTACGCCGATAAAAAGGCATATAATTCCGCATACGCCGAGAATAATTACTCCGCCGAGAGGGGATATATCGAAGCCGAAGGCGTTAAGCTTTATTCCCATAGCCTCGCTGTATTCCGAAATCATTTCCTCGGGAGCTCCCTCGAAGGTTTTAGCCAGTATGTCCTCCGTCATAATCATTCTGAACATAGAGGTTCCGTAGATAACGGGGAGACATTTCATACCTGTCGCAATTTCGTTTCCGAGAGTTCCGAGGGGAAGATAAATTCCGCCCAGGAAGCCTACGAGAGTGCCTATGATTGTACCGATACTGCTCCAGGCTCCTTCAGTTTTCGCCGCTACTGCAACAAGATACATAATAGCGGAGTAGGCGAAGGAATTGACTACGATCATACCGAGAAGCGAAAGATGTGAAACAAAAGAAAAAGGCTCGGCTCCCTGAATAATGCAGTATATTTCGGTAACGGCAAGAGTAATTCCGCATACAATTATCGAAGAAAGACAAGCGGAACAGATATAAGCGGCGGAAATCTTAAGCCTTGACACAGGCGCAGTATAAATCGAATTTATTTTTCCGCTTGTTTTATCCCTTATCATAGAGGAAAGCGCCGCTAAGGTTACTGTTACTGCATTTATAGATATAATTCCCGCACAGGTCCATAGAAGCACCATAAGCTCCGCATTTTTCTCATCTGCTGCGGCGTCTCTTCCGGGAAGCTCGCCCAGCATATCGGTTATCGCCTCTATATTCATATCTCCGAGAAAGAAAAGCATAAGTGCGATAACTATAACCATAGAGAGAAGGGAAAAGAAAACCGCTCCCTTATCTCTTAAATATATTCTCATATTTCTTCTTACAAGCTCTGTAAACTGTGTCATTTCTTATTCCTCCGCAACTAAATCTTCGCCTACCGCATTAAGGAAAACGTCGTCCATATTTCCCTGGATAACCTCGAAGCCGTTAATATTGCCGCTTACCTTATTGATAAAGGGTAGAGCGTCAATCGTTTCCTTAACGGAAAACTTAAGGCCGTTCGGAATTTCCGAGGCGGTTATCCCCTCTTCGGAAAGAAGCCTTCCGACCGTTTCCGCTTCCTTTTTACCGCAGTACAGCTTAACCGTATCGGAAGCGAATTTTTCCTTAAGCTCGAAGGGCGTTCCCTCCGCAATAATACTACCCTTACTGATAATTATTATGCGGTCTGCGCCTGCCGCCTCTTCCATATAGTGAGTTGTGAGGAAAACCGTCATACCCGTATTTCTGCGAAGCTCCTCGATAGTTTCCCATACGTCTCGCCTTGTGGCAGGGTCAAGTCCCGTAGTAGGCTCGTCGAGAAACAGGATTTCGGGAGTATGCATAAGCGCCGCCGCAATCTCGCACCTTCTCTTCTGACCGCCCGAAAGAGTGCTGTATCTCTTTCCGAGAATGTCCCCGAGGGAAAGTATTTTCGTAAGCTCCTTAAGACGTTCCTTTGTCTGCTGCTTCGTTGCGCCGTGAAGGATACCTCTCGAAACAAGATTTTCCTTAACGGTAAGGATTTCGTCCAGGCAGTTCTGCTGATAAACGATACCGATTTTCCGTCTTATCTCGCTGTCGGCTGTACCGAGCTTTACTCCGCATATTTCTGCGCCGCCCTCGGTAGGAGCGAGAAGAGTGGAAAGCATATTTATGGTTGTGGATTTACCTGCGCCGTTCACGCCGAGAAAACCGATAAGCTCTCCCTTCCTTACTCTGAAGGAAATTCCGTTTACGGCAGTAAATTCGCCGTAACGCTTCGTAAGCTTTTCAGCATTTATAACGTACATATCAAAACCTCATCTTTCTTGTTTTTATCTTCTGTCACTATAATATCAGAATAAAAACAAGGAAACAAGGCCTTTTCGGTAAGTTGCATTTTTCACGGTGTGAAATGCAAAAAAGCACAGCTTGAAATGCAGAAAATGACATAATTTTCTTATATAACTTAATTATATCATACTTTTCGAATAAAACAATAGTAACTGCAGTATTTATTTGACAAAGTCATATTATAGTAGTATAATCAAGGTGTATAGGAAAATAAGGAAAGGAAGATGGTTATGAAAAAAAGAAAAATAATAGGACTTATCACTACATCTCCCGAATTTGATTACCCACAGCGTGTTCTTGACGGCGTTTTTTCACAGTGTGAAAAATACGGCTATGACGTGGCTGTTTTTGCGCCCCTTACTCAGGTATGTAACCCTTATAAGGACTACCTTAAGGGGGAGCTTAATATATTTGAGCTTATTAACTACGACCTTCTCGACGGAATAATCCTTACTCCGATTACTCTTACTGTTGCAGGAGTACAGGGCGTTATGGAATATCTCCTGAAAAGAATAAAGGCTGAATGTAAAAAGCCCGTAGTATCCCTCGATCTTCCTGCAGGAGATTTCGAAACCATAAGAACCGACGACAGGAAGAGCTTTTTCAATATAACCGAGCATCTCATAAACGTGCATAACTGCAAAAATATATATATGCTTTCGGGTATGAAGGGGACGGAAATCGGAGAGCTCAGGTTAAACGGCTATAAGGACGCACTTATTGAATACGGAATAGGCGTTAAGGAGGAAAATATCTTTTACGGCGATTTCTGGTACACAAGCGGAGAACGTCTCGCCGACGATATAATTTCCCGTAAAGTTACTATGCCCGACGCTATAGTATGCGCTAACGACCATATGGCGATAGGCCTTACCAACAGACTTATTGCAGGCGGAATTAAAATACCCGAAAATGTAATCGTTACAGGTCACGACGCTACGCAGGATGTTTGTATAAACATACCTACCGTTACCTCATATATTCCCGAGGTACGACACTGTGCGGCAGAGGCGGTAAATTATCTCCATAGCATTATAGCTCCCGACGAGCCTGTAATCCCGACAGAATACGAAGGAACAGAAAAGAGCCTTTGTATCGGCGCCACCTGCGGCTGTGAGGAGAACCTCGAATATACTAAAAACCGTCTCACAAATTCAATTTATCATTCGAATAAGAATTACGGCGAAAATCTTCTTGAAAATATAGATATATCCTTCCTTCTCGAAAGCTATATCTCGGAAATTTATACAGGTGCCACAAGCCCCGAGGATCTTCTTAAGAAAATATACGAATCAACCTATCTTATCCAGCCCTACGAACGCTTCTACCTCTGTCTTACCGAGGATTGGCTTAATACGGGAATCGAAAGGACAACAGGCTATCCCGACAAGATGAAGGTTGCTATCCGTTCTATAACGAATTATCTCCCGGGAAACGACCTGGGCGGAGAAATAAACGAGAACGACTTATTCGATACCTCTCTTATGTTCCCGAGACTCCACAATCACAATGATACTCCCCGAGGCTTCTATTTTACCCCTGTGCATTTCAAGGACAGCCTCCTTGGCTACGGCGTTCTTGAATGCAGTCTTTCACAGACCAAGAAAATCGGAAATGTATACAGGAACTGGATACGTAATATAAATAACGGTCTCGAAATGATAAGGGTACAGAATACTATTTCCGAATTCTCCCGTCACGACGCTATGACAGGACTTTATAACCGCCGAGGTATGGATATCGCAATAAACGACTTCCGAAGCAGGGCTTCCTCCGAGGATAGCTGGCTTGTTTTCGTAGTAGATATGGACGGCCTTAAATATATAAACGACCATTTCGGACACAACGAAGGCGACTTCGGAATTAAAACGGTAGCTTCGGCTCTTACCTCTGCTGTAAAGGGAAATCAGGTCTGCATACGTTCAGGCGGCGACGAATTCTATATAATAGGTATGGATAATTATACCGAAGAGGACGCAAGAGCTTTTATCGAAAGGTTTAATTCCAATCTTGAAAGGCTCAGTAAGGCTTCGGGAAGGGACTACCCTATTACGGCAAGCATCGGATATGCGCTTAAGCCCGTTAAGTCCGACTATAGTATAGACGAGATACTTAAGCTTGCGGATACGGATATGTATAACAACAAATCCGAAAAGAAAAGAAACAGAAGATAACCCATAAATACAGCAAACCCCACAGTCGGAATTACTGACGACTGTGGGGTTAAATTATTACAGGAAAATTGTAGGCTGACCCGTACACTTGAATATAAGCTCAAGAATAAAAAGAACGACAGGCTGATGAAGAATATATATCCATAAACCGTGACGGCCGATAAAGGCGAGTCCGCCGAAGCGTACCATATACATTCCCTTCGCCATACGTCCGCTTTTGAAAACCGTTCCGAGGGAGCTTCCTGCGAGAAACAGGAACAGATTAGGAATAATCGGGAAATAATCACCGCTTGAAAAACCGTAATGGGGGAAGCCGAGAGGGAAAAGATAACGGCTCGAATAAAGCTCCGAGGGTAGATCGAGCCTGAATATCCCGTCAATTCCGATATATCCGTGAGGAATATTTATCGTAACGAAATAGAGAAGTCCGAAAAGGAAAATTCCTGCTAAGGCAGGAAGCTTCTCCGTAAACCTTCCGATAAAGCCGTAAATCATTACCGCAATACCGATGAAATGGAGTACGCCGAAAACGATAGTCTGTGAAGGCATAAAGATTGAGGTAACGAAGGTAAACATCATACCGATAAAGAAATACAGCGTACCTCTCTTGAAATTATTCTTTGAGTAGTTGGAAGAAACTCCTGCAAGAAAAATAAAGGTTCCGGCTATAAAGGGCTGTAAAAACCTCATAACCATATCCACAATATCGGGCAGGTCAATATAATATACAACAGCAATATCATAATAAATATGATAGAGCACCATAAGGATATAGGCAATACCCCTTACCTCGTCAATTATACCTGCACGCTTTCCCATAGAAGCTTCCTCTCAGTCTTTCTTTGTCATATTATCATTTTAACATACCCTTATCTATTTTTCAAGGGCTTCTATATCTTTTTCGTCAAATATAAGCTCCTTATTATCTCCGCCCTTTAAAATTTCCCGGGAAACAGGATTTTCTATAAGGGTGGTTACTGTACGGGAAAGATTACGGGCGCCGTACTTCTCGTTATAGCCCTTTTCGCTTAGTTTTTTTACGGCAGCCTCCGTAACCTTAAGGCTATAGCCCTTTTCCGCTACCCTTTCCGAAAGCTCCGCTATCATATTCCTGCATATAGAGCAGATAGCCTCCCTGTCCAGCTTATTGAACACCACTATTTCATCGACACGGTTAAGGAACTCGGGGCTGAAGCTTTTTCTTAAATCGCCGATAACGGTATTTTCCGATTTATCCTTATCGGAAGCTATAAAGCCGAGAGAGTTTATTTCCTCGGTAATATGCCGTGCGCCTACATTGGTAGTCATAATAATAATAGTATTTTTCATACTTACCTTTCTTCCGTCTGCGGCAGTAAGCATACCCTCGTCAAGCACCTGAAGAAGAAGGTTAAGCACATCGGGATGAGCCTTTTCTATTTCGTCGAAAAGAAGTACGCTGTAGGGCTTACGTCTTACTGCGTCAATAAGCCTCCCTCCCTCCTCATAGCCAACGTATCCCGCAGGAGCTCCGATAAGCCCCGAAACGCTGTGTTTTTCCATATATTCCGACATATCGAAACGGATAAGCCCCTTTTCATCTCCGTAAACCGAGGCGGCGAGAGCCTTCGAAAGCTCCGTCTTTCCTACCCCTGTAGGCCCCGCAAAAATAAAGCTTCCCGAAGGACGGTTTTTTCTTCCTATTCCCGCCCTCGTTCGTCTTATAGCGTCGGAAACCTTCTCTACTGCGGTATCCTGACCGATTATACGCTTTTTTATCTCGCTTTCGAGAGAAAGTATCCTCTCCGCCTCGTCTCTTGTTATTTCGGAAAGAGGTATCTTGCTTTGTATCCCCGCAACCTTCGCTATATCTGCCTCGGTAACCGAAGGTACGTTCTTATCCGTATTTCTTACGTCGGTTATTATAGAAGCTCTCTTTTCCTTAACAAGCTTTTCCCTGTTGCGTATTTCCGCCGCTTTTTCGAAATCCTGCCGTATAATAGCGTCATTTTTACTCCGTTCCAGTAAGATAAGCTCCTTATCCAGCGCCTCAAGCTCTGTAGGGGAGCTATAGGAGCCTATCCTTACCATTGAGCAGGCCTGGTCGATCAGGTCGATAGCCTTATCGGGCAGTCGGCGGTTCTCGATATATCTTACAGAAAGCTTTACCGCCGAAGCTATTGCCTTATCGGATATCCTTACTCCGTGATAGGCTTCATATTTTTTCTTAAGCCCCTTTAAGATAGCTACCGTATCCTTTTCGGTAGTCTCTTCGATTACGACAGGCTGAAACCGTCTTTCGAGAGCGGCGTCCTTTTCGATATATTTCCTGTATTCCTCGAAGGTAGTCGCCCCTATTACACGTATTTCCCCTCTCGCCAGTACGGGCTTCAGTATATTTGCCGCGTCAATAGCTCCCTCGGCGGCTCCTGCTCCGACTATGGAATGAATTTCATCTATAAAGAGAATAACGCTTCCGTCCTTTATTGTTTCCTCTATTATAGACCTTACCCTGTCCTCGAAATCTCCTCTGTATTTTGCTCCTGCAATAACCGCCGAAAGGTCTATACTATATATATATTTATCCCGCAGTTCTTCGGGGACGTCGCCTTCGGAAATCCTTAGGGCTATTCCCTCCGCTACTGCGGTTTTTCCGACGCCGCTTTCTCCTATAAGACAGGGGTTATTCTTCCGTCTCCGAAGAAGCACCTGTACAGCGTCGGTTATCTCGCTTTCACGGCCTATAACCGGGTCAAGCTTCCCTTCCGCCGCCATTCTTGTCAGATTACGTCCGTATTTTTCAAGGGTAGGACGCGACTTTGACCTTTTTTCGGCAGGCTGATATCTTACCGCCCTGTCTCCCCCGTATTCACGGTAAACCTGATGTATATTGACCCCCATCTCCTTTAAAAATACTGCCCCGTAACAGCTTTCGTCCTTCATAATGGAAAACAGTATATGCTCTGTGCCTGCGAGAGCGTCGGGCTGAAGCGAGCTTCTCGCTTCGGCGAATGCATTTTCAAGAATACGCTTACTTCTCGGGGTAAAATCTCCCGAGCTTAAGCGCGTCGCCACGCCTCTTCCTATTATAAGCTCCATCTTCGATATCACATCCGAGGATTTTATCCCGTATTTATTCAGTACCCCGTAGGCTATACCTCCCTCCTCGGATAAAAGCCCGCATAGGATATGCTCGCTTCCGATATAGGTATGTCCCAGGCTCATAGCTATTTCCATAGCCTTATTAAGCGCAGTATTCGCTTTTTCCGTAAAACCCTTGAATTCAATCATATAACCCCGTCCTTTTTCAGAAAATCGGTAACAAAATTTTGTCAGCCACATATATTATATTATGAAACGTTTCATAAATATTTAATCAGGAGGAAACATATTATGAACGGAAATGGTTGCATCTGGATTATCGTTTTAATCCTTTTATTCTGCTGCTGCGGTAACGGCGGCTCTATCTGCGGCGGTAACTCTTCCAATAACGGCTGTGGCTGTGATAACGGCTGTGGCTGCGGCAATTCCTGCTGCTAAGGGGAGGCCCCTTTGCCAGTACTGCCCCACAGGAAGTAACTGCTTCTGCGGATAACCGACGTGGGGCAGGAAGGGCGCAAAAATACCTCCGAAGAAATCTCTTCGGAGGTATACTTTATTTATTCTTATTTTTTATATATTCGTCTATGCTCTTTGCGGCGTGTTTTCCTGCACCCATAGCAAGGATAACGGTAGCCGCGCCTGTAACTGCGTCACCGCCTGCATAAACGCCGTCACGGGTAGTTTTCATTGTCGCCTCGTCAACGATAAGACAGCCTCTCTTATTCGCTTCGATACCGGGAGTTGTGGTACGGATAAGGGGGTTCGGAGAAGTACCGATAGCGATGATAACCGTATCTACGTCGATACTATGGTTACTTCCGCTCTTTTCGGCAGGTCTTCTTCGTCCGCTTTCATCAGGCTCGCCAAGCTCCATTTCCACACATTCGATAGAGCTTACTCTACCCTCCTCATCACCGTGAATTTTAACGGGATTTGTAAGGCATTTAAAGATAACGCCCTCTTCCTCGGCGTGTTCGACCTCCTCCTTACGGGCAGGCATTTCTTCCATACCTCTGCGGTAGATGATATACACGTCCTCTGCGCCAAGTCTCTTTGCGCATCTTGCCGCGTCCATAGCAACGTTTCCGCCGCCTACTACCGCCACAGCCTTGCTTTTAAGGATAGGAGTAGCATAATTTTCATTATACGCCTTCATAAGGTTAGTACGTGTAAGGTATTCGTTAGCGGAGAAAACTCCTACGAGAGTTTCGCCCTCAATTCCCATAAAGGAAGGGAGCCCTGCGCCGCTTCCAACGAAACAGGCTTCAAAGCCCATTTCCTCCATAAGCTCGTCTATTGAAACGGATTTACCTACGATTGTATTTGTTTCGATTTTTACGCCGATAGCCTTAAGGTTTTCTATTTCCTTGGCTACTATGCTTTTCGGAAGCCTGAATTCGGGGATACCGTAGACTAAAACGCCTCCTGCGGTATGAAAAGCCTCGAAAACAGTCACATCATAACCGAGCTTCGCTAAATCTCCTGCACAGGAAAGACCGGCAGGGCCGCTTCCGATAATAGCCACCTTATGACCGTTGGACTGAGGCTTTTCGGGTAAGGCAGTACTGTTCCTGTTATGATAGTCGGCTACGAAGCGCTCAAGTCTTCCTATTCCGACAGGCTCATTCTTTATTCCTCTTACACATTTTCCCTCACACTGATTTTCCTGGGGACAGACTCTTCCGCATACGGCAGGAAGTCCGTTTGTGCTTGTAATAATCTCGTAAGCCTTTTCATATTCGCCGTCGCTTATACATTCTATAAATTCGGGAATTCTTACGTTAACGGGACAGCCGTTTACGCAAGGCTTAGTCTTACATCTTAAACAGCGGCTCGCCTCTTCCTTAGCCATTTCCTCTGTATATCCGAGAGCTACCTCGTCGAAATTCTTATTTCTTATATTCGGCTCCTGGACAGGCATTTCTACCTTTTTTTCTCTCATATTAGCCATTAGCTTATTCCTTTCGGGTTCTCAATTTTCTGCCGCCTTGAATAAATTGCAGTTCTCTCTGCTATGACGCTCCATATCCTTGTAAGCGGCGTTACGGTGCATAAGCTCGTCAAAATCAACCTTATGTCCGTCGAAATCGGGGCCGTCAACACAAGCGAACTTAATCTGTCCGTCTACGGTAACACGACAGCCTCCGCACATACCTGTACCGTCAATCATTATCGGATTAAGGGAAACGAGAGTTTTTATACCGTATTCCTCCGTTACCTTAGAAACAAACTTCATCATAGGTACAGGGCCTATAGCGATAACAAGGTCGTACCTGTTTCCCGCCTCAATAAGCTCACGAAGCTTATCGGTAACGAAGCCCTTTTCACCGTAGGAGCCGTCGTCGGTTGTTATATATAAATTGTCGGAAACCTTGCTGAATTCCTCTTCGAGAATAACTATATCCTTACTTCTGAAGCCTGCGATAACGTCTACCTCTGCTCCGTTGTTGTGGCAGGCCTTCGCCGAAGGGTAAGCTATTGCACAGCCTACGCCGCCGCCGATAACGCACACCTTTTTCGCGTCGCCGAAATGGGTAGGGGTACCGAGAGGGCCTGCGAAATCGAGAATACTGTCTCCCTCTTCCTTTTTTGAAAGGACAGTAGTCGCTTCGCCTACAACCTGAAAAATTATGGTAACAATACCGTTTTCACGGTCATAATCCGCTATAGTAAGGGGGATTCTTTCTCCCTGTTCGTGGGAACGAAGAATGATGAACTGACCTGCGAGGGCTTTTCTCGCCACCATAGGCGCTTCCACCTTCATCATTACCACATTCTCGTTCAGCTTTTTCTTTTCTTTGATTCTATACATATATGCTCCTCATTCAATAAGTGGCTCACCACATCATTTATAGTGGCAGGTATACAATCCCCTGCCTAAAATATATACCTCGGACATCTCACATTATCCGCTATTATCGTACATTCTTTCTTATTATAGCCGATTACAGCAATTTTTTCAATGTTTTTCTTCAAAAAAGTATCTGTAATTCGAAAAAATCGTTGATATTATAATTTTCCCCATATTTTTTCAAAAATACTGTGCAAAACAAATAATTAAATAAATAATCTCCGCCGTACACAACAGCGGAGAAAAATTCATATAAAAGGCTTTCCTTATCGCCAGCTTACGCTGTTATCGCCCTCTCTTATAACATACACGTCACAGAACTGTGCGCCCCAACGACAGGCGTCGCCGTAATGGTAATCGGTAATGCCCATAAATAAGTCAACAAGCACTCCCGCCTGAGTAAGATCTCCCGTATCGGAAGCTACTGCATAACCATAAACGTGGCTACCGTCCTGTGAAACGATATACAGCTCCGAGCCGAAGGGGATTATTTCGGGGTCTACTGCAACAGAGCCCACAATAAGGGGACGTCCGCTATAGGTACCACAGCCTTCACGGGCAGTATATGCGGTCGCCTTACCGCTAAGCTTATACTCGTAGGTCTCGGGTATACCGTTTACAAGGCGGTAATCGCCCTCTCTCTTACTTATCGGAACATTTTTCGCTGTACCGACAAGGATTTTCTCGTCAACAGCCTCAGTTTTCTCCTCGCTTATCACGCGGGAGGAAACCTTAAGCCCGTTCACGTATTTATCACGGATAAATTTTCTCGAAGTTCCTACTACGCCTTCGGTTTCAATTATTTCATCGCCAAGCTTATGGTGGGGGCTTTCGGTGCGGATTGTTGTATAGGGGATAAGCTCCGTCGTGTTATATTCCACGTAATTGACCCTGTGTACCTTAATAACCGTATCCTCGGTAATAACGGTATCCAAGCTCGGTATAACCTCGTCGTCCATACCAAGCACAATATTCCTGCTTTTAAGGATATCGCCTACCGTCTCGTTATCGACAGTAACCTCCTGAACGCAGTTATCGGAATGGATATAGACCTTAAAGCCTCTGTCGGAATCTGCGAAAACTACGCTTGAAAAAGCGAGGATAGTCGCAATCACAATAACCGCAATAACAGGAGTAACAGAAAAGCCGCCGCCAAAGTTTTTAGCTATATTTGTTTTTTTCTGCTTAAAACTCATATCGGTCTCCTAAGATATAATATTCGTTCTACAAGTGCATTATAACCTACTTTTTCGTTGAAGTCAAATAAAAACGAAGGGCGATATTTGTGCAGTATTACCTAAAAAGTTACTGATTTTTGACAAAAATGGTTTTCAGCAAAAGAAAAATAAGCTTAATTCTCGGTTTTTGATTACAAATAGTAAAATCAGTTTCGTTAAAATCAACAAAACGTAAAAAATGTCGAAAAACGGCTTTATACCGCCGTTTACAGCCATTTTCACTTTAGCGGATTACCAAAAAAATACAAACAAAAACGCCCATACAGATAATTGTCCGTATGGGCGAATTTATTCAGTTAGATTTGAGAAAAATTACTTTCTCTTCTTAGCTACAACGATAGCGCCTGCAGCTACAACAGCAAGACCAGCAACAGCAGCTACGTCAGCAATACCTGTGTCAGCAGAACCCTTTGTGGAATCTGTAGCAGCGTCAACGTTACCTGCAGAAGCAGCAGTAGTAGCGATTACGGAGCCGTCCTTACCGAGGAGTTCAACGTGGCTTTCTGTGAAAGTACCACCCCAGATCATATACCAGAGCTGAGCGTATGTATCGTCAGCGGAGAAGAGGGGAGCGTCCTTTAATAATGTGATTGTGCCGTTAGCAGCGTCAAGGATAGGATTGGACTTATCCCAGTCGTTCTGTGCCCAACCTGTAGAATCGGAGTTTGTACCGATAGAACCGCCGAGCCATACTTCGTCGTTTTCAGCTTCGCCTTCAGCAAAAGAACCTACAACTCTGTAGCCGTAAACTGTAGTTACGTCGATAGCATTGTTTGTGCAGTAAGCGTTTGTACCGTCACCGGCAACGAGAACGAGAGTGTGGTTAGCGTCGCCGTCTACTAAACAGTCAGCGAGAGAAACAGCGCTTAATGTAGGAGCAACATATTCAGCTTCTTCGTTAACGATAGGATCGATATTAGCCTTACCGTTTTCGTCGAAGGAGATCATTACGTTACCGTCAGCGTCCTTAACTTCCATAGAAAGAACCTTAAAGGGAGACATATCCTGGCTCCAGTCCTGAACAGCAATCTGAATAAGCTGTGCGTCTTCATATACACAGTTTGTATCATCTACAGGAGCAACAGCCTTATATGTATAATCGCCGATCTTTTCAAGGCCGATGGGGTTTGATTCGATATCCTGTGTGTTGATTTCGAGAGCTTCGTCGTTTACGCCCCAATAGTTCTTACCATTCCAGTTGTGAGAATCATTAGCTTCGCTCTTACTTGAAAGAACAATAGAGCCGCCGATAGCGCCTTCGAACCAGTCGGGATCAGTTGCTTCGAGAACTACTTCAATAGAAGCAGCCTTTGTGAAGTCAACGCCGTAGTCAACCTTGTTCTTATCCTTAGCGTCGAATGTACCGTCAGAGTAAACAACGGGCATCCAGCTTGTTGTACCGCTATCGAATATACGAGAATCGTCAACAGTAACAAGCTCAGCACCTGCAACTGTAACAAGGGCAGCTGTTGCAACTGAAGCAGCAGCAACGCCGGAAATTAACTTTCTTAACTTCATTTTGAGTTTCCTCCTAAAATTTTCATTTGATAATACACCTACTGTATTATCATATAAGCTAATTATACCGAAAAATCGTTACATCGTCAATATACAAAATTACTAAATATTGCTTAATAAAATATGCAAAACGATTAAAGTAATTAAGTAAAAGCTTTTAGTTAAGCTAATTACGGAAATAGTAATTATGCACAAAAAAACAGGACCGCCTAAGCGGTCCTATTTATTATTTAGTTAGAAGATTTCTTCGATTCGAAATTACTTTCTCTTCTTGGAAACAACTACTGCAGCAGCAGCGATCATAGCGGGAACTACTGCGAGAGCCACGCCTGTACCAGGGTTTTCATCTTCGTCAGCGGGTTCTTCTTCTTCGAACATATCGCCAGCTACATCTTCGTCGGGATCTTCGTCTTCAGCGGGATCTTCGTCTTCAGCGGGATCTTCGTCGTCTAATTCAGCGTCGGGATCTTCGTCTTCAACGGGATCTTCGTCTTCAGCGGGATCTTCGTCTTCGATAGGATCTTCATCGGGGAGATCTTCTTCAGCAGCTTCTTCTTCGTAAGCGAGTGTTACCTGCTCAACGAGGAGGCCTGAGCCAGCATAACCAGCGGAAGTGTAATCAATACCCTGATTGAGACCGTAGTAGATATCCTGTACTACACCCTTTGTCTGGCCGCCGAGGTCAGCAAGGATTTCGGAGATATCGAATGTAACTGTACCGGACTTCTTGTCTACAGAAGTTAAAGCCTGGAGGCCGCCGGAAGAAGCGTCATAGTTTACAAAGAGAGCGAAGTTGTTAGCTTCGAGGTCTGCTCTTAAACCAACCTGTGTGGAAGGAATACCACCGGGGATACCAGCAGCAGCAGATGTATCAGCTGTGAACTTCATTGTGATTGTACCGTTTGTCTGGTGGTTGAAGAAGTCAGCAACCTGAGAAGCGAGACCTGCGAAACCGCTGGGGCTAAGGCCGAGACCTGTAGCAGGATCGTATGTCTGGTTGGTATCGTCAGCAGCATTAGTTAAACCAGAAGCATTGTAGTCCTTAGCGTCAGAAAGGCGAGCAACCTGACCTCTGTAGATTGTACCGTTTTCTGTTGTTGTCATAGGCATGAAAGCATATCTTTCCTTGTCAGCCTTGTTAACTACGTCGAAGCCCTGAGGAGCAGCGAAGAGAGTTTCAAGAGCGGTATAAAGAGCGTCAACAGCAACGAAACCATCACCAAGAACAGTTAATGTAGCCTTGTCTGTATCAACAGCGCTGGCAGATGTCTGAGTAGCGAGGTTGCTTCCGCCGGGAGCTGTAGCTGTAACGGAAAGGCCGTCAACTCTGATCCACTGAGAACCGATAAGGTCGCCTTCGATAGCGTAATCAGCATAGTTGCAAAGGATGTAAGCCTTGTTTTCAATGCTGCCTGCCTTCTTCTCTAAAGAGAACTTTACAGTAGCGGGAGTAGCAGCTGTGTCCATAATAGCTGCAGCAATAACACCATCAGTACCGAGTGTCTTTACGCCGTTAGCCTTAGCTGTACGGATTGCTTCAGCAATAGCCTGAGCTTCGGTAGCTGTGATTGTATCGAAGTCGATAGCAGCAGATGTGTAGATTTCAACGAACTTGTAGGTCTGTGTAGCTTCGAAAGCGGGAGTATCCTTATCGATCTTCTTAAGACCCTTAAGTGTTAAGGAAACGCCGTTGATATCCTTACCGCCTGCGCTCTTAGCATCAACGAATAAAACGTCGGACTTAGCACCTAAAGCAGTTGTAACAGCACCGGTGTTAGGATCGATTACTGCCTTAATCTGTGTGTCAGCGTAGTTGTAGCCGAATGTCTTGGAAAGATCGTAGCTATATACCTTGTGGAGCATATTGAAAGAAATTTCCTTAGCGGAAGCTACAGCAGCCATAGATGTAACTGCCATTGTAGCAGCAATACCAGCTGCCATGATTTTTCTCATCTTCATGATTGTTTGTCCTCCAAAATAAAATTTGTTTTAGTAAAGCGTTATGCTTTTACCTTTAATTATTATACAGAATTACCCGTCAGTTTTCAATAGGCAAATTTACCATATTTTGCTATTTTCAACCCCGTAGGATATCAAATTGCACAAAAGGCGATTTCCTTATGAATCCCTATCGGATTTTCCGTATTTCTTAACGGGTGTCTCACCGTTTACATTTAGGTAGTCACCGACTTTTTATAAAAAGTTTCACTAAGTTTCAAAAAAAATTAAATTTTTTTCTATTTTTTTAAAACTCTTGAAAAAGCCCTTTGTTATGCGGTTTTACGAGGGCAGTAAATTTAAAAATACTGCCGAAGCTTAAAGCTCCGACAGTATTTTTATAAAAAATTCTTATTGCCTTGCGATTATTACCGTCCAGTAACAATCTCCGTCGTATTCATTATATCCGACGCCTATCCTATTATATTTCGTCGCTCTGTATTCGGAGTGAGATATAACCGCCTGATAAAGCTCGTCGACCGTTATATTCTTTCCGACAACCTCAAAGGCGCTTATTGGGAATAATAGCTCCTCGGTTACCGCCGTGAGCCAGCCTAAACCGTTAGGTCTTTCCTCTGCCATTCTTACCTTTAATTCGACGGCTCTCTTCTGTGCCGCCCTTGAGAAGCTTTCGTCGTGGACAAGGGCCTTTTCGCCGAAGAGGCTTCTGTAATTGTTTATTTTATCTACGACCTGAGCTAAGTGCGGATCCTTATAATCGAAGCCGTCGAGACTTATCGGAATATCTGCACCTACTACATATTTGACTGCACTGTTTATATAGCCGTCCTTTACC
This sequence comes from Ruminiclostridium sp., assembly GCA_045579625.1. GTDB lineage: Bacteria > Bacillota > Clostridia > Oscillospirales > Ruminococcaceae > Ruminiclostridium_E. The sequence goes on along the minus strand of JAZNMN010000050.1, from coordinate 21,961 downwards.
GCTATAGCCTTTAGCTTTGTGGTATGGCCTATCATAAAGGGGCCTGTGTACTTTGTGGATTTTGTGGTAGGATTCTTTCCGTTTACTGTGTAGTAAATCTCCGCGCCTTCTGTAGCACAGGATAATGCGATTGTGTTAGTACCGTCCGCTATATCAACACATCCGAATTCTACTTCCTTACAGCGTAATTTTACGTTATACTTTAATGTAGCCGCTACCTTACCTGAGGATGTATATTCTACCACGCGGATAGTTCTTGCTTTCGTGAACTTAAGCTTTTTTGTGTAAAGCTTACTGCTCTTGGAAGGTGCGGAGCCGTCTGTGGTGTAATAGATTTTGTTGGAGGATTTCTGAGGGGAGAGTGTGAGATAGGTTGTTGCGGATTCTGCGTGATAGGAAACGGAATATTTTACCTTTGTTCCCGACACGATAGCGTCGTCCTCTTTATCTACTATTTTATTTGTGGGAGAATCTATATAGCTCTTAACGATAACCTTTTTCTTGATTATATTACTATTCTTATAGCCCGATTTAACGGCGATAGCTCTTACGTATGTATTTTCGGTAAGCTGGATAAAACCGTCGTGGTATCTTTTCGAATCGGTAGTAGGTGTAGAGCCGTCGAGGGTATAGTATATCTTTGCCCCTACTGTGTCACAGCTTAAAGAAACATTCGTAGAGCCCGAATGATATTCCTCGTTAATCTTAACCGTATTTACCTTAGGCTTTACGGTAAGCTTTATTCCCCAGAGGCGTTCGTTATCTATATTGAACTCCGCTAATCTGAAGGAGGTAGCCTCGCTTACAATAATATTTCCTTCAAGAATGGGTGAATCGTATGTAGGCTTTGTTCCGTCGGTTGTGAAGGTGATATAATTTCTCGGTACTCTCGGAACTACAGCGAGCATTGAGGTACCGTCCGTATTATAGGTAATCTTATATTCGAGATCGCTTGCCGCTGATGCAGTAGTCGAAAGAGCGAAAACTGTGATTAAAGCGGCGGTAAGGGTTAATAATGAGATTAAAAGCCCTTTTATTCTCCGTTTCATAATTTTACTTCCTTTCTGAAATGATATAGCTAATTTTATCACAATTAAGTAGTTATGTCAACCTTTCCCGAAACTTTCACATTTATACTATATATAATATATAGCACGTAGACACCGATAGACGCCGATAGAAACACTCCGACGAATTCGACAGAATTTGTCCCTCTATGTCATTGACAAAAATATAATTTTATTGTACAATATGTTTACCGATATGGGATCGTAAAGGTTTCGACGGGGGTTTTGAAGCCCGTTAAGCACGTAGAGTTCGCCTAAACTCTTAAAAAATGGGTACCTTAAAATTAAACGCAGACAATAGATCTGAATTAGTAGCTGCCTAATCGCGGCTTCCGTCCCGCCGTTGAGTGCTGTGGCTTCGGCCCGGACGTCATCTAACAGCCAACGCTTGAAGCGAGAGTTCTGTAGCTTTAAGCGAACTTAAAGAACTACCGAAAGGTTATCCTGTCCGTCGGAGAACCCGTAGGGAAGCTTAAAAGACTGACTAAACGTGTAGAAAGGCGAGTGAATAGGCTTTCGGACGGGGGTTCGACTCCCCCCGATTCCACCAACTAAAAGCTCGTGCCGCAATTGTATTTGCGGTACGAGTTTTTTGTTGCTATGGACGCGAGGTGGGAGGCGAACCCCAAGGGTTAGGCGAAGCCGTCGAGCCCCCCGATTCCACCAATAAACAAACATACGGCTCACTCTGAGTCGTATGTTTGCTTTTTTGGCTTGTAAGCGGAGGGCCTCTCCCCCACGCCCTTCCATTTCTTCCAATATCTTTGCATTGCACTGTTATTCCTGCTGTGGTATAATTGTATTATCCCGTTAGATACCGGTTAAATTGGGAAATAAAACGAGGAGGTTCAACATAATGTGCAATTTCTTTACATTCTGCTGTGACTTCAGCGCTATTTGTGAGTGGTTACGCAATCTTTGCGCATAAACGCATAAAAATATGAGAAATACCGCCGAGACTTAGAGTCCCGGCGGTTTGCCTTTTTCTACTCATATATCGTGCAATCGAAGCATTCTTTTACTCTTCATAAAAATAATATCTCGACTTACCGCCCTTTTTCGCCTTATAAAGAGCGCTGTCGCTGTTATGCATAAGCTGTTCCGCGTTACATTCTCCCGACTGGCTGGAAATTCCTGCACTAACGGTCATAACCGCCATTTCGGGACAGTCCGAAAACCTCTCGATAAAGGTATCAATAAATTCCTGAGTCTTTGCCGAAAGCTCCTCACGGTCAATCTCTCTGCTTATAACAACAAGAAATTCGTCGCCGCCGAGCCTTGCGATAAAATCCTTTTCGAAGCATTCACCCATCATTCGTGCAGTTTCCACAAGTACATCGTCTCCTGCCTTATGGCCGCAAACATCGTTCACCTTCTTGAAATTGTCCAGGTCGATAGTTATCATAGAAAGCTGGGGCTTGCCCTTGATTCTGCTCAGGTGGGAGAAAAGGCTTCTTCTGTTGTGGAGGCCTGTAAGGAAGTCGGTGTTTGCGTGCTCCTGAGTTTTATCCTGGAGAAGCTTTTCCGCAGTAATATCACGGAACACAAATACCGTACCGATCATCTCGCCGAGAGCGTCAAGAATCTGCTGCTTTTTATAGCTCAGAACGAAGCTTCCCTCGCCCTCGCCTATCTGATATGCGTTTTCTCCGATTCTTACACAACGCTCGTCAGTACTCCGCTTCCATTCGAGACTCTGTCTTCCGATATATCCCTCTATTTCGGGGAAATATTTTTTAAGTGCAGCATTCGCGCTTACAAGCTTTCCGTCGTTATCCTCCAGCATAATTCCGTAGGGTACGCTTTCGAGAATTACCCTTAATTCGCTGTCAATCTTGTCGAGGTCTGTCATATCTACGGCTATGCCGCAGGTTCCGAACAGCTCGCCGTTTACATCATAAAGGGGCGACTTATAGGTTTTGAACTGCTTCATACCCCTTTTCGTCTTAACCTTTTCATCGAAATAGCAGGTTTTTCCTGCATTTATAACGATTTCCTCAGACTCGAGGCAGACATAATCCCCCTGCTCATACTCTTCCTGTGGTATATCCCATATATAGAAATGGCCTTTTTTGTAAACCTGCTCCTTCGTCTTATCTACTGCGTCACAGAAGGAATCGTTTGTAAGAACGTGCGCGCCTTTCATATCCTTATACCATACAAGGTCGGGAACGCTGTCGATAGTTGTTTCGAGGCATATTTTATATCTGCGGCAGTCAAAGCTACGCTTGATATTTTCGATAAGCCTTCCGAAATAAGCTCTTACAAGGCTTTCGTTATCCTTATATCCCTCGGGCAGCATCCATATATCTGTATTTTCTGCAGAAATATCGGAAACCGAAGCATTTCCGTCAACAATAACAACGGAATATCCGCCCTTTACCGCTTCACGCTTCTGTGTATACGTTTTCACACTACCGTAAATAATAAGGCAGTCGGGGCTGTCGGAACAGTCCTCCCCTTCTTTCAGAAATCTTATCTCACATTCCTCGGGAGCCTTAGCCGAGAAAAGAATGTCTGTGATATATTTTTCACAATCAAAAGTCTTAATATTTATGACGCAGTTATACAAAGAGATACCACCTTTTTATAATATGTGTATATTATACTAAATAAATGTCATAATTGCAATATCTTTTCTATATTTCGACTAAATGTACATAAATGCTGTTAATTTTATGTCTATTTTAACATAGCATTACGCTGAAATTTAACAGTTACGGTGTCAATTTGTCTTTTTGAGTACAAAAATGTCGTTTTCAGGCTTTGTTCGTTGACATTTTCGGGGTGGGCTGTTATAATTGACAAAACTAAAAAATTGCGAGGTATAGAAATGGATAAAATCAGTATTCCGCCCGAATGGGGTGTTCAGTCCACAGCCTATGTATATTATAGGTACTAAAAACGAAGACGGTACGCCTAATTTCTGTATTATAACCTGGCTGGGCTTTTCCTTTGATAAAACTCCCCACCTTATGATGACTGTCGGCGGAACAAAGCTAACTAAGACCAACATTCTTCGCGAAAAGAAATTTTCTGCAAATATGATAACCGAGGACAACCTCTGGTTAGCGGACTATTTCGGTAACACGAACGGCGAAGAAGGAGAAAAAACCGCAGTAAGCTATAGCTATAATTGGGGAGAAGCTGTCGATGTACCGATAATTAACGAATGTCATTGGTCGTATGAATGCGAGGTAACAAAGGTTATAGAATTAGACGGCGCCCATTTATTCCTTGCAGAAATCAAGAATATACAGATTGATAGACAATACGAAGATATGGATATGAAAAAGATTGATTTAACGAAAATCCGTCCTGCTATCTACGCTCCGTATAATTATTTTTCAATAGGCACAAAATTGGGCGAAATGGGAGAATGGAGAAAGCATATATGTAATGAAGGATAATGTCCTTTCCTGTTATAAAGAAATTTGTAATTCAACTCAATCACTTCCAATCCACTTCAGTGCGGATATCATTGTGAAAAGCGGAAAGCTTTTCGTGAAGGGGCCGACTGGACTCTGAACCTCGCTGGTTCGACTCTCAGGGTCCAACATAGCAAATCTAAAAACACCGCCCACGTCAATCGTGTGGGCGGCATTTTTATATTTGGTTGGGCCGACTGGACTCGAACCAGCGGATAAGGGAGTCAAAGTCCCTTGCCTTACCACTTGGCGACGGCCCAATAAAAAACGGACAGGCAGAGGCGCCTGCCCGTTTAAATTATAATTCGATTTTTCCGTAAAGAGAAACGCTCTTTTCGAGATCAACGGTTTCCTGTGAATATTCAACAGGCTCAGCCTGTGTTCTCTTGTATTCTCTTTCGAATGAGGTGGAGAAGCCTGTGGACTGGCGGTAGCTCTTTCCTGCGTTGGAATTTCCGCCTCTTTTTCTGTCGCTTCTTTCTCTGTTATAGGTAGGCTTTGTATTGGAAGAAATTACGACCTTTCTGAAAGGCTCTTCGCCGATAGAATTACTGAAAACGCCTTCGATTTCAGCCACCTTGCTGTGAATGATACGTCTTTCGTAAGGATTCATAGGCTCTAAGGTAACTCTTCTGCCCTGCTTTAAAACTCTGTTGGCTGTCTTTACTGCAAGAGCCTCGAGAGTTTCCTTTCTCTTGGCTCTGTAGCCGTTACAGTCCACAGAAATTCTGCAGTAGGATTCTTCTGCCTTATTGCTTGCTAAAATTGTGAGATACTGGAGAGAGTCGAGGGTTTCACCTCTTCTTCCGATAACTACGCCGAGCTTATCACCGACGATATCGAGAACTACGGTTTCGCCGTTATTGATAGGATTGATAGAGAAGCCCTCGAGGCCTAATGCAGTAAGAATCTTGGTAAGATACTTCTGTGCGTTCTTAACCTTTTCGGTTTCAAGTACATCAATGCCTTCGGCGGAAACGGAAACCTTCTGCTCAGGCATTTCAGCCTGTCCGTCAGTGTCGGAAGCCGCTGCAGCCTCTTCCTGCACGGAAGCCTTAGGCTCTGCAGCTATTGCTTTAATCTTGAATTCGCCCTTCATACCGAAAAGCTTCTTAACGGGCTGTTCGAGAATTTCAAAATCTATATCATTTTCACTTATACCGAGGTTAGTAAACTCGTTGATAGCCTGTTCCTTAGCAGCGTCAAGAGTCTTGGCTGAATAAATCTTTTCCATTATTAACGTCCTTTCAAATTATCAGATATCATCTTCGTCGTTGGATTCAACGTATTCCTCGCCGTACTTTTCGGCGTCAGCTTTTCTCGCGGCTTCGAGCTTCTTTTTATTAAGCTCCTTGAGCTCTCTCTGTGTGAGCTGGGAAATACGGTCAACCTTTTCTGTCTTATTGCCGTCCTCGTCGATATGAACGGTAACTACCTTCTGTTCCTTTTCAGCAGCCTTAGCCTCCATCTTAGCCTTAGCCTCGGCTCTTATCTTTTCCGCAGGCCAGAACTTATTTGTAAGAACAACCTGTCCTATACCGATAAGGTAGGAAATACCCCAGTAGAAACCTGCGCCTGCAGGAACCGTGAAGGCAATCCAGAGCGAAATAAGAGGCATAGTAAAGAGCATACCCTTCATACAGCCCTGCTGCTGCTGAGCGGCGAGCTCGGGATTCTGCTTGTTGGTATAATGCTGTGTAACGAACATCTGGAGCATAGAGAATACAAAGGAAAGAATCGGGATTATAAGAAGGCTGTTGAATTCCCAGGTGGGCTGTTCTCCGAGGTTAATACCGAAGAAGAACATATTATCGCTTAAGGAATCGAGTCTTACGAGAGTATCATCCGAAAGACCTGTCTCTGCCTTGAATAAAGCCTGATACTTATAATTGCCCTCTGCGTCCGTTCTCGAGTAGCAGTTAAGCGCACGAAGCTCTCTGTAGAGAGAAGCGTCAACATAATTGCTGTTGATAAGCGTATTGAGATTATTTCTTACGTTATCGGAAATGCGTGTATTACCGATAAGTACCTTTATTTTTTCGTCGGTAAGTCCGCTTAAAGCCTTTAAATCCTCGGCAGTAACCGTAACTCCTGCCTTAGACTGTTCATAATTGAAATCGGAAGCGGGTACTATCTTGTTGTTGGTCTTGATAACCTTACCGTTTTCATCGGTAGTTTCGCTTTCAACGATAGAAATAACAGTCTCATCCTTAAGGAATTCAAGGACAAGGTTATAGTCATCGGGGCTGGCCTTGATAGCTTCCGCTACATCAATAGACTTAGCCGTAGATACTACGGAATTTATTGTTGCGGAATCGAAATGCTCCATATGGGTCATAGGCTTATAAACTACGTCGATGACGCCGAAGAGTAAAAGGAAGGTAATAAGCATTGTTCCGCATCCGCCTGCAGGGTTATAGCCTTCCTTCTGGAGCTTTGTAAGCTCCTCCTGCTGTTTTTCCTGGTTATTTTTATACTTCTGCTGAATTTCTCTTACACGGGGAGCGTAAAGCTGAGAAATTGCAGTATTCTTCTGCTGCTTGATATTGAGCGGTAACATAGCCGCCTTAACAATAATAGAGAAAATAATGATTGCCCAGCCGAAATTCTGGACAAGTCCGTAACACGCCCACATAATATATCCTAAAGGCGTACCGATTATAGAATAAAGAAAGTTAATTTTTAATCACCCTTTTTAATGTCGCTTTTCCTTTTAAAGAAATAGAATTCTTCCGGAACGGGATCCGCTCCGCCTACGCTGTAAGGATTACATCTCAAAATCCTGCGTATAGTTAAATAGCCGCCCTTTACTGCGCCGAATCTCCTGAATGCTTCAAGTCCGTAAGTCGAACAGGTCGGAGTAAACCGGCAGCAAGGCGGCTTAAGTTTCGACAATGTCTTCCTGTATAACAGGATTAAACCGATAAATAAATATTTCATAGCTTCGTCATTGTCATAGAGCTAACGGAAAATGCATAAGCCTATACTTCCGTACGGCTCTTTTGATTTGTTCTTTCATCCTTAGACTTTATAAGAAGGGGCTTAAGCCTGTTATTCATAAGGCTGAGCAGCTTGGTCGATTTAAGCGAAGCTGTTTGGGCACGGGCTACGAAAACGAAATCATAGCGTGATGCTGTAAGGCTGCTGATATCGTGGTCGAAAAGTCTGAAAGCCTCTCTTATAACTCTACGGGCACGGTTTCTCGTAACCGCATTTCCGATTTTCTTGCTTGTAACGATACCTACTCTGTTACGCCGCCTGTTATTCTTCCTAAAATAACAGACGAAACCGTAGTTTACCGAGGTTTCGCCCTTATTAAACAGGAATCGGAATTCACGGTCATTCTTAATACTGTAAAACCGTTTGGAATACTCTCCCATACTATATTAACTTATAAAGCGGATTAGTATGTGAGCTGCTTTCTGCCCTTAGCACGTCTTCTTGCGAGAACCTTACGACCGTTAGCGGTCTTCATTCTTTTTCTGAAACCGTGTTCCTTTTTTCTCTGAAGCTTCTTAGGCTGGTATGTTCTTTTCATTTTTAATTCCTCCGTAATTTTTGTTATTCATGAGAGCATAGTACTCCCTTTATTGCTTAGCCATATTATTATAAACAAAAATCTCCCCCTTGTCAAGAGGAAAAAAGAGATTAGTCTTAAATTTATAAGAAATGCCGAATAAAACGGGTATAACAGGCCGTTTAACGGCAATATTACCGCTGTACTATTGAATTAAAGATTAAAAATGGACTTTTCCCGTCCGCCTTAATTGTGCATTCATACGAAAAATAAATTTCGCTATTTACACCTTTATAACCCTGTGATATACTGAAACCGTTAATAATGCAGTATTCTGCAGACAAAAGAAAGGAATATATAAATATGAAAAAGCTTTTATCCGCTTTAATGGCAGTATTCTGCCTCACAGCTTTTGCAGGCTGTTCCTCGGCTCCCGCAACCGAAGCTCCCAACACCTCCGCTTCCGACGAATCCCTCAACAAGGTTCTCGAAAGCAAGAAGTTCGTTTTAGGCCTTGACGCTACCTTCGTTCCTATGGGCTACACCGACGAAAACGACGAAATCGTAGGCTTCGACATTGATGTAGCTGCCGAAGTATGCAGCCGTCTCGGAGTAGAGCTCGTTAAGGAGCCCATTAACTGGGAAACAAAGGAATCCGACCTCAACATCGGAAAGATCGACTGTATCTGGAACGGCTTAAGCGTAAGCCCCGCAAGAGCTGAGGCTATGAACCTTTCCGAGGCTTATATGAAGAACGATATGATCTTTACAGTTATGAACGACGGAACATACAGTGCTTCCGCAGACCTCGAGGGTAAGGTTGTAGCTGTTCAGAACGGCTCTACCGCACAGGAAATCCTCGAAGGCTCCGATATCGGCGCTAAGGTGACTATTACAGCTATCGCTACAAACGTTGAAGCTCTCCAGCAGCTTGAGCTCGGTCTCGTTGACGCAGTATTCCTCGATTCCGTTGTTGCCAACTATCTTATTACAACAACAGGCAAGAACTACACAATCCTCCCCGACGCTGTAGGCGAACAGGAAGAATACGCTATCGGCTTCAGAAAGAACGACTGCGCTCTCCGCGATAAGGTACAGAGCATTTTAAGCGAAATGAAGGCTGACGGAAAGCTTGCTGAAATCTCTACAAAGTGGTTCGGCTCCGATATTACTACCGTTAAGTAATCTGTATATCTTATAACGAAATATACCGCCTGTAAAAATACAGGCGGTATTTATTTTATATAAGGTATTGCATTATTCGTCAATATCTGATAAAATAAATTTGTATATGTTTATATTTTATCAGAATAATGTGGTATCACGTTATCGGAAAGGATTGTTATGACAGGCGAAGATATACTGAAGGTTGTAGGAATACTTCTCGAATACCTTGTTCCTACTCTTAAAATATTCGGTGGAACGCTTCTTTTCTCGATTCCGCTGGGTCTTATTGTGGCTATGCTTAAAATGTGCAGGTTCAAACCCGTTTCCCTGCTTACGAATTTCTACATACTGGTGATGAGAGGAACTCCCCTTATGCTCCAGATTATCGTGGTATACTACGCCGTCCCCTATATCCAGATGGCAAACCCCGATATGCTCTCCTTTATCGACGTAAAGAACGAGAATTATATGTTCAATGCCGTTCTGGTTGCCTTTGTACTTAACTATGCGGCATATTTCGCCGAAATTTTCAGAGGCGGTATCGAATCTATCCCGAAGGGACAGTATGAAGCGGCGGCAGCCCTCGGTATGACGAAGGTACAGACCTTCGTCAGAATAATACTGCCCCAGGTTATAAAAAGAATAGTCCCCGCCTCCTCCAACGAGGTTATTACTCTCGTAAAGGATACCTCCCTTGCCAACGTTGTTGCCTATGCGGAAATCACCCTTAAAGCGAAACAGCAGATGCAGAATTACGCTTCCCTTACTCCTCTTTTTATTGCAGGTATTTTCTACTTCGCTATGGCGACGATTCTTACGGCTTTATTCGCCTTTATCGAGAAAAAGCTCAGCTACTACAGATAAGGAGACTAAAAAATGGCAATACTTGAAGTCAGAAATTTATCAAAAAGCTTCGACGGGACTGATGTACTGAAGGATATTTCCTTTGATGTAGAAAAGGGGCAGGTAGTATCTATAATCGGGCCCTCGGGAAGCGGTAAATCTACCCTTCTCCGCTGTATAAACCAGTTTGAGCGTGCCGACGGCGGAACAATAACTATCTGCGGTAAGGATATGCTTCTCCGCAACGAGAAAGGTAAAACCGTATACGCCCCCTCAAAAACTCTCCACGAAATAAGAATGAAAATCGGCCTCGTGTTCCAGAATTTCAATCTTTTCCCCCATATGTCCGTTCTCAAAAACATAACCGAGGCTCCTATAAGAGTTCTGAAGCAGGACAAGAAAACCGCCGAAGAAACCGCAATGAAGCTTCTTGAAAAAATGGGACTCGAAGCTAAGGCGAAAGAATACCCCTGTAATCTTTCCGGCGGCCAACAGCAGCGCGTCTCTATCGCAAGAGCTCTCGCACTGAGCCCCGAGGTGCTTTTCTTCGACGAGCCTACCTCCGCCCTTGACCCCGAGCTTACAGGCGAAATTTTAAAGGTAATAAAGTCTCTCGCCGAGGAAAATATGACTATGGTTATAGTTACTCACGAGATGAGCTTCGCCCACGATATTTCCGACAAGGTTATCTTTATGGACGAGGGATATATAATCGAAAACGGTACTCCCGAGGAAGTTTTCGAAAATTCAACCAACGAGCGTACAAAGCAATTCCTTGAACGCTACCACTCCTAAGGCGAAGCGCCTTGGCCAATTCCGTAGTTATTGAAGCTATATTCCCCATTTTGTTCACGCGCAAGGGAATATGGCTTTATTTGTTTTCTGCTATGGCGAAGCGCCTCGGCCAATTCCGTAGTTATTGAAGCTCTATTCTTCAACTTGTTCACACTCGAAAGTGAATGACTTACATTTTGATATCATTAAATAAATTCAGCCGCAAACCCGAACGTTTCTGTTCAGCGATTTGCGGCTATATTTGTGCATTAAATTGTCGGTTATGAACGAATTGCGACGATTTTTATATACGTTTTGTCGAATTGTATTCTATATATACGAAGCGTAATCAAAGACGGCAAAAAAATACCACCCTGTTTATCAGGGTGGTATTGGCGGAAAGAAAGGGATTCGAACCCTTGAACGGGGTTAACCGTTACACGATTTCCAATCGTGCGCCTTCGACCAGCTCAGCCATCTTTCCGGATAGCTTAATCATTATATCAGATATTTTGCTGTTTGTCAATACCTTTTAAGAAAAAAGTTGAAAAAGAATAAAAAATGTTAAATGAAAAAGCTTCATTAGCCTAATATATCCTCAATAAGGTCGTAGCCCTCGTCGCTTGCAGGAATAACAGGAACTCCGAGTTTTTCGGAAACCTCGCTGAGAGTTATGTTGTCAAGGAAAATATCCTCGTCCGCCTTAAGCATATTCTTCGGAATATATAATTTTTCGCCAAGCTCAGCCTTATATGGCTCAAGCTGTGCTATAAGGTCTCCGCCGGTAACAAGCCCCGAAACGGTGACGGTTTCGCCGAAAAACCTGTTTTGTACAGTATAAACCTTAATTTTTACCTGAGGGAATTTTTCGGTAACCATTCCCGAAAGCTCCTCCATAAGCGGCGCCGCAAGAACACCTGTAGCGATAGAAACGCTCCTGTCTCCTCCGCTATATTCCGCATCGGAGAGTCCGTCGATAAACCCTTCCCTGTAATAAGCCCACATACCTACGCCGTTTTCATACTGGTCGTAGGATTCATAGTATCCGCCCTCGGGAATGGGAAGACCTGCCGTAATATAGAATTCATCGGCGGGGAAAACGACTCTTTCTCCGTATTCGCCAAGCATTTTTTCACCGAAGCTGTTTATTATGTCTATTGTTTCCCTTGCAGTAGCCTTATCGTGGAGCTTTATCTGAGGCAGATTATCACGATACTTAGTAGCGCCGAAGGGAACTACCGCTATTGATTTTACTGCAGGATAAAGGGCAGTAAGGTCGGTAAGGGTCTTTTTAAGCTCCTCGCCGTCGTTTATTCCCCGACAGAGTACAATCTGACAGTTCATAGTAATACCGCCCTCCGCCATCATATCAATATAGCGGAGAACATCGCCTGCAAAGCGATTTTTAAGCATACTGCAGCGCAATTCGGGGTTGGTTGTATGTACGGAAATATTAACGTTAAGCTTCATCCTTATGATGCGCTCGATATCGCTTTCCTTGAGATTTGTGAGGGTGATATAGTTGCCCTGGAGGAAGCTTAAACGGCTGTCATCATCCTTGAAATAGAGGGTATCCCTCATTCCCTCGGGAAGCTGGTCGATAAAGCAGAAAATGCACTTATTGTGACAGCTCTGCTTCTTATCCATAAGGTAGGTTTCGAAATTAAGGCCGATATCGTCGTAATCGTCCTTCTTCTTAACCGTTACCCTTCTTGTACCGAGGTCAAGCTCAAGAATACGGTCATAGCAGTAAAACCCGTAATCGAGAGAATCGTTTATCGGGTGACCGTTTATTTTATGGAGGGTTTCTCCTGCCTTTACCCCTGCTTTAGCGGCAGGAGAACGAGGCGTAACAGACTTTATAATAACCGCCATTTCCGCAATCCTTTCAGATAAAATAAGACAGCAGTGCCAAAAACGGTACTGCTGTCGTTAAATCTTGTGTTACCGGGATTAAGCTTCGCTGTGAGCGATAACTTCCTTACCCTTGTAATAACCACAGTTGCCGCAAACCTGGTGAGGCATCTTAAGTTCACCACAGTTAGTGCAGCGTGAGAAAGCAGGTGCAGATAACTTCCATACCTGTGAACGTCTCTTATCTCTTCTTGCCTTAGAAACTTTTCTCTTCGGAACTGCCATTATTCGCACCTCCCTCTGAATTCAGCGATATTTATGATTCGGTAAAATAAACCGAAATTGGCACGGTTTATAGTATATCATAATTGTTTCGCTTTGTCAATAGTAATTAAAGATATTTTTTTAATGTTTCAGGGAAATCAGCAACATCAGCAGAAATAGTGAAGTTTACGTTGCAATTTTCGGTAATTGCGGCAATTCTGTCAGCCATCTTGCCAACTTCCTCAAGATCTCTGCCCACAATTCTTAAAGTACCGTCAACGAAAATGTCGGTAATATCGTAATTGGATGCGAGCATACCTGCGATAAAGCCATACATATCGTCATAGTCAGAAATCTTATAGTCTTCGATATTGATTAAACGGATCTTGTGGTAAATGTCTACGTTCAGGGACGAGCCGTACTGAATTGCAACAACATTACCATTGCTTTCCTTTTCTGCAGTATGGATTGCGTCGATTAAAGTCTTAGTCTTGCCTGAACCCTTTTTTCCTGCGATTAATTTTACCATAGTGATATCCTCCGATTTGTTTTATTTATACAGGAGCTTTTAACTCCTCTTAAAAGGATTATGCAGTACTGCAAAATCCACATTAACTTAGTTTAACTTCGCCTCGAGCTCAGCCTTAGCGCCTTCATAGCCGGGCTTGCCTAAAAGAGCGAACATATTCTTCTTATAGCTTTCTACGCCGGGCTGGTCGAAGGGGTTAACACCGAGCATATAGCCGGAAATAGCGCAAGCCTTTTCGAAAAAGTAAATCATATATCCGAGTTCGAATTCGTTAAGCTCGGGCACCTCTAAAATGAGGTTGGGAGTACCGCCCTCGGTATGAGCGAGGATAGTACCTTCGAAAGCCTTACGGTTTACTACGGACATATTCTGGTCAGAAAGGAAGTTAAGGCCGTCGCCGTTCTGGGGGTCGGGCTTAATAAAGAAATCCTTCTGAGACTTTTCAACGTTTACTACCGTTTCAAAAAGAATGTTGGAGCCGTCCTGGATGTACTGACCTAAAGAGTGGAGGTCGGTAGAGAAAACTGCGCTTGTGGGGAAAAGACCCTTTCCGTCCTTGCCTTCGCTTTCGCCGTAAAGCTGCTTGAACCATTCGTTCATCATAGCGAAGGAGGGCTCGTAGGAAACGAGCATTTCCACAGCCTTACCCTTACGGTAGAGAATATTTCTGATTGCTGCGTACTTGTAGCAGTCATTCTTGTTTATGTCAGCGTCGTTGAAGCTGTCCATAGCTGCCTTTGCGCCGTTCATAAGAGCGTCGATGTCACAGCCTGCAACAGCGATAGGTAAAAGACCTACTGCAGTAAGAACGGAGAAACGTCCGCCTACGTCGTCAGCAATAACAAAGGTCTCATAACCCATATTGTCGGAAAGCTCCTTTAAGGTGCCTCTTGCCTTATCGGTAGTAGCGAAGATACGCTCCTTAGCGCCCTCGAGACCGTAGCGTTCTTCAAGAATCTGCTTGAAAACTCTGAAAGCGAGCGCAGGCTCTGTTGTTGTACCGGACTTCGAGATTACGTTTACGGAAAAATCTCTTCCCTCTACGAGAGAAATTACCTCGTTAAGGTATGTGGGGCTGATTGTGTTACCGATAAAGTAGATATCGGGTGTATCCTTCTTTAAGGAGTTGTAAAGGCTTGACTTTAATGCTTCGATAGCCGCTCTTGCGCCGAGGTAAGAGCCGCCGATACCGATAACGATTAAAACCTCGCTGTTCTTCTTGATTTTTTCTGCAGCAGCCTTGATTCTTGCGAATTCTTCCTTGTCATAATCCTCGGGAAGAGTTACCCAGCCGAGAAAATCATTTCCGGGGCCGTTCTTTGCCTTTAAGGTTTCGTGAGCGGCGGTAACGGCAGGCTGAATAGCCGCATATTCGTGTTCGCCGATAAAACTGCTTAAATACTTGTTGTTGACTTTAAGTGCCATTTCTGAAATTTCCTTCCTTATCGTTGTCTGTTATTGTTCTACAAAACGATATTGTCTATGTGATATTCATTATACCGTAAATTTATAATTTTTGCAAGTTATTTTCAAAAGTAGTAGTATATTTGTCGGAAATATAAAAAAAGAACAGTAAACTTTGTGCAGTTTTTCGTGATACGGTAGCATTTCCGCTATATCCTCCGTCGATTATTCCAAAGAGGGAAAATTTCCGAAAAACTGCTTGACAGCAAGCTTCAACTATGATATAATAATTTCTCGGACGGTCATTGGGTTGCTCCCCATTGACTTATTTTTTGAGAGTAAAGGCGGTGACAGCATGAAAGACGCAATCCATCCCAACTATGAAGCAACAACAATCAACTGTGCATGTGGCGCAGTTATCGAAACACGCTCCACTAAGAAGGACATCAAGGTAGAAATCTGCTCAAAGTGCCACCCCTTCTTCACAGGTAAGCAGAAGCTTGTTGACGCAGGCGGACGTGTTGATAAGTTCAAGAAGAAGTATAATCTTGGTAAGTAATTGTTTCACAATGAAAATAAATGCAGTAGCTTAAGGCTACTGCATTTTTTCGTTTACAGGGTTTTCTTCGGGAACTGCCTGTGGGGTTACCCATCCGCAGAAGATACAATCTCCATTTCCTCGCCGTTAATGAAAGCATAACAAGATGAAGCTCGCAAAAGGCGAGAACTGCCTGTGGGGTTACCCACCGAATTTGCCGTATTTTCTTACGAACTGCTGAGCGTTTATATATTCAGCTTCGAGAACGTCAATATCAACATTACAGGTTATAGCGTACATAAGCACCTTATCCCAGTCTCCGTCCTCGTAACAGCAGGCGAGATGATAGATATCGCTGAAAACGCCGTCGCCTGTGATACCCTTTTTAATTTCGTCCGATACAGGAAGATCGTCGAGAGCCTTAGAAAGCGCCTCGTCGTCACGGCTTCCCGTAACAATCGAAATAAGACCCATAAGATAAAGCTCGTTGCTTCTTGCGCCGACGCCGCCGCCAGAATTTCTCGATATTCTTTCGCAGAAACGCGCACGGAATAAAGCAAGACAGAGTATCTCCGCAGGACTGTTTCTGTTGAGTCTCTGAAGGCCTACGAGATAAATCCATTCCTTAAGCCTGTCTATACCAAGCATAACGAGAGCCTGATGTACTGTCGAAACAGTATTACCCTTATCTGCACAAAGCTGGTTTATAACCTTAAGGAGCTTAATTGTAAGTACAGGGTCGGTAGAGATTACTGCCGAAATATATTCTATATTGGGCTCGGGGCTGTATAAAAGTGCAAGAATCTGTAAAAACGTCTTTATCATAGGACCGCCCGAACGCTTCGTTTCGAGAACGGGTCTTGAGAAAAAGCGGCCCTTTATATAGTCAACGTCCAGCTCTCTCGCCAGCTCGAACTCTTCCTGAGTCTCTACGGAATCAACCATAGCGCTCTTTCCTCGTTCGTGGCATTTTTTCACGGTAAAGGCAACAGCCTCGTGATCCTCGCTCATACTGAAGCGTACAACATCGGCGAAGTTGAAAAGCTCAACATTTTCCTCGTTGTAGATTATGCCCGAAAGCGCAATACGATAACCGAGGCGCTTAAGCTTCATACATTTCTGAAGCGTAACGGGGTCGGCAAGCATTTCTGTAGTAACCTCGATAATAAGTCTTTCCTTAAGAAAGAGCTCATTGAAGTTATTGTCGAGAAGAAGGGGTGAAAAGCGTATGTACGCAATTTTCCCATCGAAAATGGTCTCCATATTCGACCTTAAATACTCCTTCGCCTCTTCTATTTCTTCCATTTTAAGCATAGATTCATCGCCGTGAGGGTTCTTTTTATCGGTGAACCTATAAAGCAATTCATATATATCAGTAGCACCCTGCTGATTGAAAATTGCCTGCTTTGAAATAAGAAAACTCATTACTCAATATATTCCTTCCAAGATATTCAATAGGATAGATTACCATTCTATCTCTTCAACAGGAGTAGGATTCTCATTTACGATGATTTCCCTGACCTTGCTGTTTTTAAGCCTGATAACCCTGTCTGCCATAGGTGAAATGGCGGAATTATGCGTTACGAGAATAACCGTCATTCCGTTTTTACGGCAGGTATCCTGTAAAAGCTTAAGTATCATCTTACCCGTATTGTAATCGAGAGCGCCCGTAGGCTCGTCGCAAAGAAGAAGCTTCGGCTTTTTCGCCAGGGCTCTTGCTATAGCTACTCTCTGCTGTTCTCCGCCCGAAAGCTGGGCAGGGAAATTATCGAGTCTTTCTCCGAGGCCTACCTGCTTTAATATTTCCTCGGCAGGAATAAAGTCCTTGCAGGTCTGTGCGGCGAGCTCGACATTTTCCTTTGCGGTAAGATTCTGGATAAGGTTATAGAACTGGAAGATAAAGCCGATTTCATATCTTCTGTAGGTTATGAGCTCCTTTTTCGAATAGCGGGCAATATCCTTTCCGTCAATAAAAACGTTACCCTCGTCGATAGTATCCATACCGCCGAGCATATTCAGAACGGTAGTCTTTCCCGAGCCCGAAGGACCGAGAACTATCGCAAGCTCACCCTTTTCGATGTCAAAGGTTATCCCGTCGGAAGCGTTGATTGTAATTTCGCCCATTTTATAACGCTTATAAACATCCTTTACCGATACAAAGCTCATTAAAAAATCCCTTTCCTTAAATCCACACTATATTATACTATAACAATCTCCCTGTCATCATTCATTTTAATCTTACAGGTAGTCTTCTTATCCGGAATAGTAAGCTTAGTGCTGTTTATCTTTATAGTTACTCCGGGGAAAACCGCCCTGTTTACTATTACCTTAAGGTCGTTATTTCCGTCAATTTCCTTGTCGATTTCGGCGATTCTGTCGTTTATTGCCTTTATCGCCTTCATATGGCCGTATTTAGCCCTTATCGAGGTAGCGAGCATTTCTTCTCTCTGATGAGGAAGCTGTCCCGCCTTCTTCTGCTTCTGAAGGGTTTCACAAACCATATTGAGCTGTTCAAGCTGCTGTGTATATTCCTTGAGCTTCTTTTCGTGCTCGGTTTTTTCTTCCGCAAGAACTGCCACATTACCGAGAGTTATAACAGTTCTGATATAAGTATCCGAACCGATATAATTAGCCTCTACGTCGGAAAGACAGGTATACTTTCCGCCCACGATAGCCGACTTCCCTCCCTTTGCAGTAAGCGTTCCGTTACAGAACACCTTACAGCTTACGAAGCTCTGTGCCGTACAGGAGCCCTTTACATTTATGGTAGAATTTTCACAGAAGGAGACTGTCATATCTCCCGCTACGTCAATTTCGGAATTTATAACGCCGAGCTTCGAGGTAAGATTACCTCCTGCAGTAACCGTAGCGCCGGTTATATTGCCCGAAACGGTAATGTCTCCATCCGCCTTTACGATAAAGCTTTCGTTTATATTTCCCTTTATTACGATATCTCCGATAAAATCTATGTTTCCTACGGAAAGGTCAACGTCGTCGGAAATGGTAAGAACCTTGTCTACCACGAAATGATCCTTGTTCCAGCGCAGGTTTCCCGAATCCGCCGCAAGAAGCTGTGTACCGTCCTCCGAAACCTCGACGCCGTTACCGATATGAAGCTTCGCAGGCTTACCGGGGAACTGATTGGAAACTACTCCTCGTACGTCCTTACCGGGAGTTCCTTCGGTTTCGGGAATTATATCGGCAATAACCGTACCCTTACTTATATTCTTTATAATTCCGAGGTCACGGTAATCTACGTTTCCGAATTCGTCCTCTTTCATTTCCGCTGTGGCAGTCTGTTCGAAATAATACTTAAGATATCCGTTCGTTCCGTCAACAGGCGGATCGCCCTTAGCGAGGAGATGGCTATGGCCATATTCTCCGTTCTTGAAAATTCTCTCGAAAACATCCTCTTCAATATTGTACCTGATACCGTTCTGAGCCACGATCTGTCTTGCTTCCTCTTCCGTTGCGGGTTTTCCCCCGTGGAGAGGCTCGGTTACTACAATATGAGCGTTCATAAACTTATCATCCACATTTACGGTTACGGTTCCGTTAATAGGTTCAGCCATAGCTATCATCTCTTTTCTTTATAAAATAATATGCTGACGCAAATCATAAAAACCCATTATAATAAAGGGTATTTACGATTTCATTATACCACACATCCCGTAACATTTCCACAAAATTCGTAAAGTTTTAAAAATATGACAAAAACACCTGTGTATTTTTGTTCAGACTGTCGATAAAGTGTCACAAATTGAAACAAGTTCAAAGACTGCAACAAAAACAGTCGGATTATCGAAAATTCCGGCAATCCGACTGTTATACTATATCTTGGTTATCTTCGCGAAATTCGCCGCAAGCTTCTTTGTACCTACCGTATCGAACATTATTTCAAGAAGCGTATCGTTTCCCATAGGCGTAGCGTTAAGAACAGTTCCGTCTCCGAAAACCCTGTGGTGTATCCTGTCGCCTGACGTAAAGGATTCGGTATTTACCTCGGAAACTACTCTCTTGACAGTATGACTTCTTAAATAGCTGTTGCTTCCGCCGTTATCGTTGCGGCTGTCTCCGAGAGAGCCTCTTCTTCCCGTTCTGTCGATATATTTCATATAGTCCGAGGGAATTTCCCTTATAAAACGGGAAACCTGATTATGCTGGGTCTGACCGTAAAGAAGCCTGCTTTCGGCAGTAGTTATATAAAGCCTTTCCTTCGCTCTTGTTATCGCCACGTAGCAAAGGCGCCTGTCCTCCTCGAGCTCGTATATATCCCCGAAGCTTCGGTATGAGGGGAAAATTCCCTCCTCAGCTCCTACGATATAGACGTTTTCGAACTCAAGTCCCTTTGCCGCGTGCATAGTCATAAGGGTGACCCTGTCCTCCGAGGTATCGTAGCTGTCAAGGTCGGAGATTAAAGCTACCTGCTCTAAAAAGTCGAAAAGACTGTGGTTTTCGTTTTCCTGACAGAAGGTTATCATCGAGGATTTAAGTTCACGTATATTTTCGAGACGTGCGGCACCCTCGTCACCCTGCCCGAGAAGATTGAGGGTATAGCCCGACTGCTCCATAACGTCGTCGAGAATATCGGTAATATCACGTTCTTCGGCAGTATCAATAAGCTCACGGAACATTTTCCCGAGAGGAAGAAGCGCCTTCGCCTTCTTCGAAAGCTTAACGAATTCCTCACAGCGTTCCATAGCTTCAACAGGGCTTATCCCGAGGGAAAGAGAGATATTTTCAAGCTCCTTCCAGGTTGCCTCGCCTATCCCTCTTTTCGGCTCGTTTATTATTCTTCCGAGCCTTACAAGGTCGTAGGGGTTGCATATAACGCTTAAATATGCTATTGCGTCCTTTATTTCCTTACGCTCATAGAACCTTGTACCGCCTACGATTTTATAGGGTACCGCCATTTTACCGAGCATTATTTCGAAGGTTCTCGACTGGGAGTTGTTACGGTAAAGAATGGCATTATCAGAGAAGCTTCCGCCCTCTTTTTTAGCTTCGAGAATGTTGGAAGCTACGAAAAGAGCCTCGCCCTGTTCATCGGGGAAACGGTATATCTCGACCTTTTCTCCCTCTCCCAGGTCTGACCAGAGGTTCTTCTCCTTATGCTGGGTGTTGTTTTTTATAACGGCATTCGCCGCGTCAAGGATATTGCAGGTAGAACGGTAATTCTGTTCGAGCTTTATTACCTCCGCATTGAACTCGTTCTCGAAGGAAAGGATATTTTCGATAGTCGCGCCTCTGAAGCGATAGATGGACTGGTCCTCGTCGCCTACTACGCAAAGGTTTCCCCTTCCGCCCGAAATAAGCTTAACGAGCTCATACTGCGCCATATTCGTATCCTGATACTCGTCAACCATAACATAGTCGAAATGATTCTGCCAGTAACGGAGCGCTTCCGGGTCGGCACGGAACACCTCGACGGTTTTCATAATAATATCGTCGAAATCGAGAGCGTTCGCCTTTTTAAGCCTGTTCTGATATTCGAAATAAATGTCTCGTATAACCTGAAGCTGGAAATCCGCCTTATCCCCGTTCGTAACAGGAAATTTCTCGGGTGTAAGAAGCTTATCCTTGGCTCTCGAAATTGCCGACATAATTACCTTCGGATTAAAGGTTTTATCAGAAATATTCATAGCCTCCATAACGCTTTTTATTACCCTCTTGCTGTCGTCGGCGTCATATATAACGAAATTCTGATTATACCCTATGGCAGTAATACTCCTTCTGAGAATTCTCACACAGGTGGAATGGAAGGTAGCCGCCCACACCTCTCCCGCAGGAGCATTCATCCTGCAAAGACGTTCCTTTAATTCGGAAGCGGCCTTATTTGTAAAGGTTACCGCAAGTATCTTCCAGGGGAAAACCCTGTTATGACCGATAAGCTCGGAAAGATGCTCGATGACCTCGGGAGAATCGGGATATATACCGTCAATGTAAAAACGAAGGAACTGTCGGTCGTCCTCGGTGAGATTTCTTTCGAAATCGCTGTGGTAGGCGTCGCCGAAAAGAAGAAGGTTAGCTATACGGTTACAGAGAACAGTGGTTTTTCCGCTTCCTGCCCCCGCTATAATAAGAACAGCTCCCTCGGTACGGAAAATCGCCTCTCTCTGAGGCTTATTCGTTCTCTCGAAATATTTAAGAAGAGCCTTTTTCTTTAACTCGCTGAATTCCATATAATTCTCCTTTAAAACAGCACAAACCTGACGCGCTTTCACGAGTCAGGCTGTGGTAATTCTATAGGCAACACCGCACAATTAACGGCCGACGCCTTTGTCGTGTGCCTGCTTGTGCTTGTTTTACTGTGCGTTTTCTGTCTGCTGTGTAGCAGTATTATTTCTTGTTACAGGAGCAGATGAATCAGTGCTAAGGGAAACGAAGGGATTTACTCCGTCGCCGATAACCTGAGGAAGAACGCCGTTCCAGTTATTTATCTTTAAGTATTCGATATAGTTGGGGCTGTTTTCAAGCTTTTCCTGTACAACCTCGATAGCGTAAGCCTGTGCGTCCGCAGTAAGCTTCTGGCTGTCAGCCTCAGCCTGAGCCTGAATAACTATCTGCTTAGCCTCT
>JAZNMN010000049.1:0-16497 GCA_045579625.1 Ruminiclostridium sp. | reverse complement strand
TCTCTTAGTCGGTGTCGATAGCGGTGAGGGTCCACCTGTTCCCATTCCGAACACAGTAGTTAAGCTCACTGGCGTCAACAATACTTGGCTGGCAACGGCCCGGGAAGATAGATAGTCGCCGACACAATGAAAAGCACTCTTGTGAGTGCTTTTCAGCATATTCCTGTTTAGCTCAGTCGGTAGTGCGAACGGTAAATAGTACCGAAAAATTCCACTGAATAAAATGTGCTGAACGGAATACAATTTAATAGATAATCCTGTTTAGCTCAGTCGGTAGAGCGCATGACTGTTAATCATGATGCCACTGGTTCAAGTCCAGTAACAGGAGCCACACTGGAACAAACCTTCAATTTGAACCGTAAGTGTTCAGTTTGAAGGTTTGTTTTTTTATTTTGCTTTATATACTACCGTTTTCTTGGCTTTCTCAAACTGAACAATTATATTGAAACATATCATTACAGAAACGAATGTTATTATTTTTATCTTTTCGAACCGGTTCTGTTCAGTATGGTTTGTATGCGATGCCTTGTATCATCCTGAATATCTGCAACGCAGTTTGGTTTTGTTCAGTCAAAAAAGCTTTGGGGGCAGATGGATTTGGACTATCCTTTTTTATCAGAGTTTCCTTTAATATTTGAATAAAATATTTCCTCATACTTATCGGGTGCTTGGTATCTCAGACTGGCAATAGGTGCTGCCGTATCTGAAAATTGACAGAATAATTTTTATGCCTAAAATGATAAAATAAAAACGCCGAAGCAGTTTTCAGACCTACTGCCTCGGCGTAATTCATCACGGTTTAAGTTCAATATAAACGCTTCTTCCTAACTGTCCGTAAATACCGCTGCTGGGGTAACAGCCGTATCTCGCAAGGTCGTTGAAGATATTTGTGTTGATTTTCATCATAACGCTGGTTACGATAGTACTGTCACAGACAACCTCGGTACGGTAAACCTTCTTCTTATAATTCTTTACAGCCTCCTCAACAAGCGCGGAATATGCGTCGTTGGTTTTGCTGTAGATTTTGATTCCCTTTGCGTTGAAATAGTTGTATTTTGTTGCAGTAGCTTTAGGAGCAGGGAAGGGGTTATCTATAGTATGGGTTTTGGAAATCTCCTTTGTGGTTAAGCCGAAATAGTCGTGGCCGAGGGTCGGCTTTTCGCTTATGGGATCGTCGAAGGTAACGTCAACGTGATACCATTTCCCTTCAAGCTTTACCATACTCCACATATGAGAGTTGCCCGAATAGCCCATTATATTTACAGCCTCCACGCCTATAAGCTGACAGAGATATGTGAAAGCCTTCGAATAACCCTCGCATAATGCATAGCCGTATACAAGCGGTCCGTCCGCATAGCTTATATATGTATCTGAGCTCTGAATATATGTGGTTGAATTTATAACGGCGTCGTGGAGATAAAGAACACGCTCGAAAACATTATCATATTCGAGGGCCTTCTTCACTATCTTATCTGCGTTTTTATCCAGGGTTTTCTGTATCTTTGCAGTCTCGCTCTTGGAACGGATATAGACGGGAGTTACTTCCTTAAGATTTTTTCCGTAATAGGTATAGCTGAGAGCGCCGTTTATCCAGAAAATCTGGGGGTTATCGCCTTCAATCGCACGTATTACAGGCATCAGGTCGGATATCACCGCTTTAGAAGAGGATACGTTTATGGTTTTAGTATGCTCGTTTATTCCATTATACATAAGCTCGTAAAGCTTTTTCTGTTTGGCTGTAAGAGTGGAATATGCGTACTTGCTTTTAAAATCATCAACAATACTTTCGGAGCTTATCTTTGCTGACGAGGAGGATTTTCCTATAGTGTAGCTTTTGGATACGTATCTGCTTGTCCAGCCGCTTTTTACGGCAAGTATCCGAAGCTTAGAGGTTTTATTTACGGTAATGCCCTTTGATGTGTAGGCTGTGGATTTTTTATTTGGCTTACTGCCATCGAGGGTATAGTAGAATTTTACTCCCTCGGCCTCAGTAGTTATTTTTACGTTTTTTTCTGCGGTGTAGGAGCCTGCCTCGGGGGAAACGGAAAATTTCGGGGTAAGCTTATATGTACGTGAAACGACCTTACTCTTTTCGCCGTTCTTTTTAGCATAGAATTTTACCGTAGTGTTCTTTGTTATGCTTAAAGCCTTAGAATAGGTCTTATACTTATTTCCGCCGTCGGTGGAGTAGTATATTTTTGCCCCCTTTGTATTACAGGACAGGGTAATTTTCATACCGCTGCTTACGGTATAGGTGCCCGATTTCTTACTTGCGGTAGGAGCTTCCACAACGGAAGCGGCCTCGGCTGTAACGCTTATTCCGATTAAATCCTGAACAGGCTCGCATAAGCTTGTGCAGGAAATTATCAGAGCGGAAACCAGTGCGGTTAATTTTCGTTTCATATAAATCCTCCTGACAATAACATTTCTGTATCATATTTACGGAATATATACCCGTATGTGTCTGTAAGGTATTATAACATATATCTGTAAAAAACTCAATACTAAGGTAAAAAAAGGAAGTCTCCCGAGCGCTTTAATGCTCGGGGGACTGTTCTTATTCTATAGGCTCAAAGTCTGCGGCGCCGTGCTTGCAAAGTGGACAAATGAAATCCTCGGGCAGTCTGTCTCCCTCGTAGACGTATCCGCATATCTTACACACAAAGCCCTTTTTACCCTCAACCTCGGGCTTAGGCTTTACATTTTTATGATAGTAGGAATAGGTCATACTTTCGCGGTCGGATATTACCCTCGCTTCGGTAATACTGCATATAAACATACCGTGAGTACCAAGGTCGATATACTGCTCAACCTTAAGGGACATAAAGGAGTTTATATACTTTTTAAGGAAATAAAGGCCGTTATCGCTTCTTATAGCCTCAATATTCTCGAATTTATCCGTATCTCTTCCGCTTTTAAAGCCGAAAGCCTCGAAAATACCGAAGGGGGCGTCTATGGACAGGCAGTTCACATTCATAGTTCCCGTTTCCATTATTATTTCGTGGGAATAATTCTGCTTGTTGATTGTAACGGCAATTTTATTTGGCGTATCGGTTACCTGAGTTACGGTATTTACGATAATTGCATTATCCTTTTCCCCGAGACGGGAGGTTACCGCATAAAGGCCGTAGCCTATATTGTTAAGGGCAGAAAGATTGCTCTTATCCGCCGTTTCCGCCCTAAGGGAAATATAGTCACGGCAAAGCTCGTCGGCGAGAGCCTTTAACGCTATTCTGGATTCTCCGTTTACCGCCGACATTATCCGTACGGTATTTTCGGCGAAGATTATATTTTCCGAGTCGGAGAACATTTTCCTCATAATTTTTGCCGCCGAGGGAGCCCAGCTTCCGTTTTCTATAAAAGCTATCCGCCTGTTTTTATAGCCTCGCTCGGTAAGCTCCTGAATGAAATTTCTCATAGGCGGGAAGATTTCCGCATTATAAGTTGTGGTGGCCAGGATAAGCCGTCCGAAGCGGAAGGCTTCCGAAACCGCAAGAGACATATCCGTTCTCGAAAGGTCGTATACGGCTACCCTCGGACAGCCCCTTTCCTTAAGCATTTCCGTCAGTATTTCCACAGCTGTTCTTGTATTTCCGTATACCGAGGTATAAGCTATCATAATTCCTTCGGTTTCTACCTCGTAGCCTGACCATATATTATAAAGATTAAGATAGAAGCCGAGATTTTCCGTCAGTATCGGTCCGTGAAGAGGACAGATTTTTTCTATTTCGAGCGCTGACGCTTTTTTAAGAAGAGCCTGTACCTGCGCACCGTATTTCCCTACGATTCCGATATAGTAGCGTCGGGCTTCCTCTGTCCAGTTTTCGTCGGTACCGATAGCGCCGAATTTTCCGAAGCCGTCTGCCGAAAAAAGGACTTTATCGAGGCTGTCGTAGGTAACTATTACCTCGGGCCAATGAACCATAGGGGCAGTAATAAAGGTAAGGGTATGGTTCCCGAGACAAAGGGTATCCCCCTCCTCAACAATCATTCTATTCTGGGCATATTCCGTTCCGAAAAAGTTACCCATCATCCTGAAGGATTTTTCCGAGGAAACCACGAAGGCCTCGGGATAAGCCTTAAGAAACTCATCAATGCTTGCGGAATGGTCGGGCTCCATATGCTGGACAACGAGATAGTCGGGCTTCCTGTTTCCGAGGATATTCGCTATATTATCCAGCCATTCACGGGTAAAAGCCCTGTCTACCGTATCCATAACCGCTATTTTTTCATCAATAATAGCGTAGGAGTTGTATGCCATTCCGTTGGGGACGGAATACTGCGCCTCAAAGAGGTCGATATTACGGTCGTTTACGCCGATATATTTAATCGTTTCGGTTATATACAAAGCTTCTTCACCTCTTTCTTTTCGGGGGCTTAAAGCCGTGAAAAGGTCTCCTTACCTACTCCGCAGAGCGGACATACGAAATCCTCGGGCAGGTCTTCGAATTTTGTGCCGGGAGCTATTCCTTCCTCGGGACAGCCCTTTTCTTCATCATAAACCCAGTCGCAGGCTTCACATTTATACTTCATATTTTCCTCCTAAATATCTGTTTTCCATAATCCGTGCTTGTTGCAGTAAGCGTATACCGAAACAGGCTTTTCCTCCGTAAGGGCAAACTTAACCTCGGCGCTTCCGTTAACGGGGAGTTTCTTACGCTGGCCTCCTCGGTCGGTTTCGAGATAGATCCAGGAAATACTGTGGTCATCGGTCATAGGGTGTGGGTCGGAGCCGATTTTGACAAAAACGGAGCTTCCCTTTACCTCGGCGGAGGGCACGTGCTTTTCTACAGAGGCGTCGCTTGTGTTGGGGACGAGCTCCTGCATTTTTTCGCCGCAGCACATTATAGCCGCGCCCTTGTCTTCAATCATTCCTATCACGTTTCCGCAATGCCTGCAGGCGTGAAATCTGTTGTACATAATTTGTAATTCCTTTCCTGTAATATAGGGTTATTATCTGTAATTTTTCTCCCGTTATGTAAAGGAAAATGAAATTTATCCAAAGTATTGACAAAAATTTTGGATTGTGCTATACTGTTAGAAATTGAATATTAAACCGTTGAGGCGGAGATAAAGATAGTTATGGTTTCACAGAGAGCCCGTGACGCTGAGATTCGGGTAAGACCCAGGTTATCAAATGGACCGCTGAGGGCGCAGTCAAATGTACGGTATCCGCTGTACAGAGTATTCTGCGACGTGGGACACGCGTCAGTTGTCGGAGATATGTAGGTATCCCGCTAAGTGCATAGCGTCGCCGCTATGAATCAGGGTGGCACCGCGGATAGATTTATTCGCCCCTGACAGAGCTTTTTTGTTCTGTCAGGGGTGTTTTGTTTTGAAAAAGTTTTGAGAAAGGTACGGTTATGGCAGGAATATTTTTGCTTACGAAGCGATGGCGTCGCTTGCGATACTGATAAGAATGAAACGAAAATTTAATTAACGGAGGACATTATTATGAAATTCAACGGTATTGATTTTGACACATATTTTAAGAATTATCCCGACAAGAACGGTTACTTCGGAAAGTACGGCGGAGTATTTATTGACGATAAGCTTAAAGCGGCAATGGCTGAAATTACCGAGGCTTATTATTCGATCTGTCAGTCAAGAAAGTTTATCGCCGAGCTCAGAAGAATCCGTAAGGAGTTCCAGGGCAGACCTACTCCCGTAACACATCTCGAAAGACTTTCCGACGCTCTTGGCGGTAAGGTACAGCTTTATGCAAAGCGTGAGGACTTAAACCACAGCGGCGCTCATAAGCTTAACCACTGTATGGGTGAGGCGCTTCTCGCCAAGTATATGGGTAAGAAGAAGGTTATTGCCGAAACAGGCGCAGGACAGCACGGTGTTGCTCTCGCTACGGCGGCGGCATATTTCGGTCTTGAATGTGATATCTATATGGGCTCTGTTGATATAAAGAAGCAGGCTCCCAATGTAGCACGTATGAAAATTCTCGGCGCTAACGTAGTCGAGGTAACTCACGGCTTAAAGACTCTTAAGGAAGCTGTTGACGCCGCTTTCGACGCATACAGCAAGGAATATAAGGACTGCATCTACTGTATCGGCTCCGTTCTCGGCCCTCATCCTTTCCCTATGATGGTAAGAGATTTCCAGAGCGTGGTAGGTATCGAAGCGAGAGACCAGTTTATGGAAATGACAGGTCATCTTCCCGACGCTATCGTTGCCTGTGTGGGCGGCGGCTCAAATGCGGCAGGTCTTTTCGCAGGCTTCCTCAATGATCCCGTTGATATTTACGGCATCGAGCCTCTCGGAAGAGGCCCCAAGCTCGGCGACCATGCGGCAAGCTTAAAGTACGGTACCGAAGGCGTTATGCACGGCTTTAACAGCATTATGCTCAAGGACGAAAACGGCGAGCCTGCTCCCGTTTATTCGGTAGCCAGCGGTCTCGATTATCCCTCCTCGGGCCCCGAGCACGCATTCCTGCAGGAAATGGGAAGAGTAAAGTACGACGTAATCGACGACGAGGAAACTATCGACGCCTTCTACAAGCTTTCCCGTCTCGAGGGCATTATTCCCGCTATCGAAAGCTCTCACGCGGTAGCCTACGGTATGAAGCTCGCTAAGACTATGGAACACGGCTCCGTTCTTATTAACCTCTCGGGTAGAGGCGATAAGGATATGGATTATATTATCGAAAATTACGGCATCAGATAAAAATTGAAAAAATCTTGCTTTAAAGGGTTGACATTTTTTAGCAGAGGTGATATAATACAAACGTTAAAGGCGATGAAGCGGATCAGTAAGCGAAACAACCTGTTCCAACAGAGAAGTGTCGGTTGGTGCGAGACACGGAAAAGGCTTTGCTGAACTCACCGTGGAGCTTCTGCAGTGAAATCCCTCGGAAAGTAAGAGCAGACGGGAACTCCCGTGACAGAGTGTGAGCGTGATGGCGCTTGAAGGGCATCCGTGAACGGATGAAAAAGAGTGGTACCGCGGAAGAATGTATTGAATTATAGCTCTTTCGTCTCTTTAGTTATCATATAGGGTAACATCGAGGCGGAAGAGCTTTTTGTTATCCCTCGGAACGGTATGGTAATGTTAAGGCAAAACTGCAGTCTTAGATTGCCGATAAAGAAAGGAAGATTAAAAATGAAAATCAGTTTTTCAACTTTAGCTTGTCCCGATTATTCCTGGACAGAAATTTACACAATGGCTAAAGACTTAGGCTTTGACGGTATCGAGGTAAGAGGTCTCGGCGATGAGCTTGACGCAGTAAAGGCAAGACCCTTTACCGCTGAAAAAATAGATAAGACAGTAGCTAAGCTTTCTAAGCTCGGAATAGAGATTCCTTGTCTTTCCTGCGGAGCTTGTCTTAAATTCACAGATAAAAGACAGGAAAATTTAAGCGAAATTTCCGATTATATAAATCTTGCAGCAAAATTATCCACACCTTATATAAGAATTCTCGGCGACCTTACTCCCGCTCCCGACGGTGAGGTTGACGACGCTTTCGTGGCATTGGCTTTAAAGGAGGCCGCTAAGGAGGCGGAGGAAAAGAACGTTACTCTTCTTGTTGAAACTAACGGCGTTTATGCGGATACAATGCGTTTAAGAAGACTTCTCGACGCAGTAGGCAGTAAGGCTGTAGGCGCTTTATGGGATATGCATCATCCCTATCGCTATATGAACGAGTCGGGTAAGGATACGGTAGAAAACCTCGGAAGCTATATTAAGTTTATCCACGTAAAGGACTCCGTTATCGAAAACGGCAATCCCATTTATAAGCTTATGGGACAGGGCGATATGCCTCTTGCCGAAATGTTTACCGCACTTAAGGAAATCGGATATGACGGATATATTTCTCTCGAATGGGTAAAGAGATGGTCGAAGGATTTATATTCCGCAGGCGTCGTATTCCCCCAGTTCGCAGAATATATGAAGCCCTATCGTACTGCAAGAGTAACCGCTCTCCAGACCGATACAAGGGGCGCAGGCTACTACCCCTGGCCCAAGGAGACTATCATCAACGAAACCTTCCCCGACGTTCTCGACAGAATATGCAAGGAATTCCCCCGGCAGTATGCGTTCCGCTATACCGAGCTCGATTATACAAGAACCTACCCCGAATTCAGGGAGGATGTTCTCCGCTTCGCACGTTCTCTTCTCGCTATGGGCGTAAAGAAGGGCGACCACGTTGCTATCTGGGCTACTAACGTTCCTGCCTGGTATATTACCTTCTGGGCTTGTACCTATATCGGCGCAGTTCTCGTAACCGTGAATACCGCATACAAAATCCACGAGGCGGAATACCTCTTAAAGCAGTCCGACACCCATACCCTCGTTATGGTTGACGGTTATAAGGATTCCGACTATGTGGCTATTATGAAGGAGCTTTGTCCCGAGCTTGAGACCTGTAAGCCCGGCGAGCTCAACAGCGTAAGACTCCCCTTCCTCAAGAATATCATTACAACAGACAGCAAGCAGAACGGCTGCTTCACCTGGGACGAGGCTATGGCTCTTTCCGAGAGCGTTCCCGTTTCAAAGCTTGATGAAATGCGTGCAAGAATCCGTAAGGACGACGTTGTAAATATGCAGTACACCAGCGGTACAACAGGCTTCCCCAAGGGCGTTATGCTTACCCACTATAACGTTGTAAACAACGGTAAGGCTATCGGCGACTGTATGGATCTTTCTACAGCCGACAGAATGATGATTCAGGTGCCTATGTTCCATTGCTTCGGTATGGTTCTCGCTATGACGGCAAGTATCACTCACGGCGTAACAATGTCTCCTATCCCCGCATTCTCCCCCAGAAAGGGTCTCGCTTGTATCACTAAGGAAAAGATTACCTGTTTCCACGGCGTACCTACAATGTTCATCGCTATGCTGGGACACGAGGATTTCGATAAGACCGATTTCTCCCATATGAGAACAGGTATTATGGCAGGCTCTCCCTGTCCTATCAAGACGATGCAGGAAGTTATCGAAAAGATGCATATGCCCGAAATCTGTATCACCTACGGTCAGACCGAGGCGAGTCCTGCAACAACTATGAGTAAGACAACCGACAGCATTGATATCCGTGTAAATACAGTAGGCGCTTCTCTCTTCGGCGTTGAGACAAAGATTGTTGACCCCGAAACAGGCGAAGAATTAGGCGACAATATGGACGGCGAATTCTGTGCAAGAGGCTATAATATAATGAAGGGCTACTATAAGATGCCCGAGGCTACAGCGGCGGCTATCGACGAGGACGGCTGGCTCCATTCGGGAGACCTGGCGAGACGTACTCCCGACGGATATTATAAAATTACAGGAAGAATCAAGGATATGATTATCCGAGGCGGCGAAAACATTTACCCCAAGGAAATCGAAGAATTTTTCTATACTAACCCTAAGGTTAAGGATGTACAGGTTATCGGCGTTCCCGATAAGGCTTACGGCGAAGAGATTATGGCTTGTATCATTCTTAAGCCCGGCGAGGAGTCTACTGTGGAGGAAATGAAGCAGTACGCTCTCGAAAGACTCGCAAAGCATAAGGTTCCCCGTTATGTAGCCTTTGTGGATAGCTTCCCGATGAATGCGGCAGGAAAAATCCTGAAGTATAAGATGCGTGAATGGGCAGTTGAACATCTCGGCTTACAGGACGCAAGCAAGATAGTTACCGCATAATATAGAATGTGCAGAACAAAAGTATACCTCCGCTTTATCCTTAAGGCGGAGGTAAGCTTTTATATTTCCTGCATATTGACAAAGAATGGATATTGCAGTATACTAAGATTGTTAGCTTAGGCTAAGTATTAAAGAAAGAAGATGATGAAATGAGCTGTGAATGCGAGCTTAATTTTGAGTATCACGAAATGCTGGAGTGTATAACCTCTGCCCTTGACGCAAGAGACCCCTATACGGGCGACCATTCCCGAAGGGTCAGCGATATGGCCTGTGAAATATGCAGGCTTATGGGATTAAGCGAGGAAACAGGAAGTGAAATTCACGTTGCGGGACATCTTCACGATATAGGAAAAATCGGTATTCCCGACCGTGTTCTTTTAAAGGAAGGAAAACTTAACGATGAGGAATGGGTGCTTATGAAAAAGCATCCCGAAATCGGAGCGAATATACTTGTAAAATCCGAACATTTCGCCCGTATAGCGGCGATAATTCTCCACCACCACGAACGCTGGGACGGAAAGGGTTATCCCTTCGGAGCGAAGGGCGAGGAAATTCCTCTCGGAGCCCGTATTATCGCAGTATGCGACTCAATTGACGCTATGGCCTCGAAACGCGCCTACAGAAATTCTCTTCCCTTAAGCGTCTGCCGCGAGGAGATAGAAAAGAATGCAGGGATAATGTACGACCCTGAAATTGCCCGTATAGCTCTGGATAACTGGGAGCTTCTTACGAAGGAGTATGAGGTATAACCGAAAATAAAACCGCCGTGCGTAATTGCTATACGCACGGCGATATTTTTTATATTACTGCTTTGCCTTGTAGTTTTCAGCGTCCTCGCTTCTGATTTCGGAACGGCGGATCTTTCCGCTTCCTACAGTCTTAGGTAAGCTATCTCTGAATTCGAGAACTCTCGGATACTTATAAGGAGCGGTATGCTTCTTTACATATTCCTGGATTTCCTTCTTAAGCTCCTCGGAGGGAGTTGTTCCCTCGGTAAGAACGATAGTAGCCTTTACTACCTGACCTCTGATTTCGTCGGGAACGCCTGTTACCGCACATTCGAGGATATAAGGAAGCTCCATAATAACGCTTTCGATTTCGAAGGGTCCGATACGGTAGCCGCTGGACTTGATAAGGTCGTCAACTCGGCCGATGTACCAGTAATATCCGTCCTCGTCCATTCTTGCGGTATCGCCTGTATGGTAATAGCCGTCGTGCCAAGCCGCCTTTGTGCTTTCTTCGTTGTTGTAGTAGCTCATATATAAGCCGCAGGGCTTCTTGCCGTCTGTCTTGATGCAGATTTCGCCTGTTTCGCCCACGCCTGCCTCGCTTCCGTCGGGAAGAAGGATATGAACGTCGTAAAGGGGATTGGGTCGGCCCATACTTCCGGGCTTAGCCTCCATACCTACGAAGTTTGCTACTGCAAGAGTAGTTTCAGTCTGACCGAAGCCTTCCATAAGGGAAAGACCCGTAGCCTTCTTGAACTGGTGGAAGACCTCGGGGTTGAGGGCTTCGCCTGCGATAGTTGCATATTTAAGGCTTGAAAGATCGTACTTGCTTAAATCCTCCTTGATGAAGAAGCGGTACATTGTGGGGGGAGCGCAGAAGGATGTAATATTGTACTTCTTGAACATAGGAAGAATATCGTCGGCGTGGAAACGCTCGAAGTCGTAAACGAATACTGCGGTTTCACACATCCACTGGCCGTAGAGCTTGCCCCAGAGCGCCTTACCCCAGCCTGTATCCGAGATAGTGAAATGGATACCGTTAGGGTCAACGTTGTGCCAGTAGCGGGCTGTTGTATAATGACCGAGAGGATACTTGAAATCGTGCATTGCGATTTTCGGGTAGCCTGTTGTTCCCGAGGTAAAGAACATAAGCATAGGGTCGGAGCCGCAGGGAGAGTCCGCTGTGCGGTTGAAGTGGGTGCTGTATGCGGGGAGCTCCTCGTTGAAGTCGTTCCAGCCTTCCTTATGTCCGCCTACAAGTACCTTTGTGCGGAGGGTGGGAGAGCCTTCTACTGCCTTATCTATTTCGTCGGAAACCGTTCCGTCGGCAGTACAGATTACTGCAGAAATTCCCGCCGCATTAAAGCGGTATTCGAAGTCGTGCTTTACAAGCTGATTTGTTGCGGGGATTACGATAGCGCCGATACGGTGGAGCGCAAGGATAGAGAACCAGAACTGGTAATGTCTCTTAAGAACGAGCATTACCTTATCGCCCTTCTTTATTCCGAGGGACTTGAAGTAATTCGCCGTCTGGCAGGAGTACTTCTTTATATCCTTAAAGGTAAAGATACGTTCGGTCTTATCCTCTGCTACGTGTATCATAGCAACCTTATCGGGAGACTTAGCCGCAAGCTCGTCAACGATATCGAAGGCGAAGTTGAAGCTTTCCTCATTTTCGAAATTAACCTTGGAGAGAATGCCCTGTGCGTCGGTTTCACAGGTTACGAATTTATCGGCTACAGGATGAGAAATTCCTGCCTTATCTACGTTTGTGGCTACATATTCCTGTACCTTTTCGTGGTATTCGGAGGGCTCCTTCATACCCTTAGGCGCCATAACGAAGGCGTAGATTTCACAGTCCTCGCCGCCTAAAGCGATTTCATCGTGGGGAACGGAGCTGTCATAATAGATACAGTCGCCCTCGTGGAGAATTTCTGTATGGCTTCCGATTATCATACGGAGAGTACCCTTAATTACGATATCCATTTCCTGACCTGCGTGGCTTCCGAGATGGAGAGGGCGGTTAAGAGCTTCCTCGGAATAGGGGATAACAACGTGGAAGGGCTCCGCAATCTTGTGCTTGAACTTATGTGCAAGGCGATTGTATTCGAAGCCTGTTCTTCTTACGATAGGCATTCCTTCGCCCTTTCGGGTAACTGTATAGCCTGTTAATTCGGGGCTGTTACCTTCCATAAGGTCGGTAATATCTATGCCGAAAATTCCTGCGCATTTATGGATAAAGGTAAAGCTGAAATCGCTTTCTCCGTTCTCCATTTTTCTGTATTCCTCGATAGAGAAGCCTGTTTTAGCCGCCATAGTTTCGGAGGATATACCCATATCCTGGCGAAGGCTTCTGATTCGCTGTGCGACCTCGTGGATTTTTTCTTCTGTACTGTTTGGCATAATAGTTTACTCCTTTCGTAATGATAAACGAAAACAAAAAAGCCCGTCTCAAGTAAAAACTTTGAGACGAGCTGTTAACCCGCGGTACCACTCAAATTGCGACGTAACTATAATTACGTTCGCCACCTTCAGGCTCATTCCAAGCCCTATGCATTAACGCAGCCTAACGAGAACGCTTACTGAAAATTTCGGCGCTCCAACTCTGAAGGGATGAGCTTTAAAGGTCGTTACCGATTCACACCAACCATCGGCTCTCTGAAAACGTTGCAGTCAAAGCCCCTGTCTTCGTCATCGCTTTTAATGTCGTAAGTATATCACTTTAAATAAGAAAAGTCAATACCTTTTTTAAATTTTTTTGAAAAAGTTTAAAATGCAGTATGCAGGTATACTTTTCAGCCTGTTACGATAGGGAAGAGCTTGTAAAGGAAGGCGTTGCCTTGAAATCGGGAGTAAAATATGGTATAATACAGCATATATTTATGAAAGAGAGACTTTAAATATGAATAAAAAAGAATTATCCGAGCTTAAAAAGAATTTTTCCGACAAATGCGGATTTTTTACCTTTAACCACGTGCTCCGTGCTTTCGTAAACGCCGATAAGGAGGTTACCTACAGCGACCACAGACTTTTCGGCTTACTGCCTCCCGACGAACAGGAGCTTATAATGGATACGCTCCGTAAGGGTCTCGGCGGAACTCTCGGAAAAAATCAGGTTGAATATACCTTTCCGAAGGAAGCCTATGATGAAAACGGCCCTCAGAAAATTCTCCATAAGGCTCTCAGGGAAAAGCTTCTCGACGAATCCGCCAATGAGAAATTTCTCGCTAATATTACGGGACATATCGACTACGTTTCTACCTTTGTAATTATTACGGCTCATTGTACCTATACGCTTTTCAGGAAAAACAAGAATGACGAGCTTACCGAGGATAACAGCGATTATAACTTCCTGCTTACTGTTTTCTGTCCTGTGGAAACTGCGGAGGATATGCTTGTATTTGACGATGAGACAAATAATATCTGTAAGCGTGAGAAGAAGGAAAGACTTATAAGCCGTTCACCCGTTGACGGCTTCCTGTTTCCCGTACTTACAGGAAACGAGCCCGACGTAAACGGCGTGCTTTGCTATTCCTCAAAGGCGGCGGCGCCTAACCGTTCCCTTATAGAGGATGTCCTGGGCTGTGAAATTACATATACTGCAAAAGGACAGAAGGAAATATTCGGGAAGGTTATGGAGGAAATCGTAGGCGAGGATCTCGATTATACAATAATTACTAAAGTAAACGAAAAAATTGCCGAAGAAATAAAGGAACACCGTTTCGACGAGAAGCCTGCCGTTATTGACGATATAAAGCTCAGGGATATACTCTACGATTCGGGGGTAAAAAGAGAAAGGCTTCAGGACGTTAAAAAAGCCTTTACCGATACCGTCGGCGATAAGCCCCTTACGGCAGCCAATCTCGTAAGCACGAAAACTGTCATTTCCACGCCCGACATAACCATAAATATAAGTAAGACCGCTACCGATAAGGTAAGACCCTCTCTTATCGGGGGCAGGAGATGTCTCGTTATCGACCTTGACGACCCGAACATAGTTATCAACGGTCTCCCTACAACCATAGCTATGGCGGAGGATACCGTTACTATTGCTGAAAATGCCGATACTTCCGAGGTAAATTCAAGCGCAGATGACGACATTGAATTATAATATGACATTTCGGTGGCAAATTTAACATATTATTATGCCAATGTATGTAATTTTTAACAGTTTTTATCCGCTTTCATATTGATTTTCTACGTTTTATATGTTATAATACATTTACAAAAATGGTAAATCCTTCGGATTTAAGCCTTTGAAAACGTTTTCTTGGTAATACTGCATAAATTATTCCTTGAAAAAACTTATATATTGGCTTTACGGAGAATGGAAATTTATTGATATGTATGGTATTATTGTCGTGGACAATAATATCCGTTTCGGAATAAATGATAGATAAATTGAGGGAGGTTATTACATTATGACTGATAAGAAAAAGAGAAGAGCCCTTACTAAGGCGATAGTTGCTTTCACCTTTGCGCTTACGGTTTTAGCGGCACAGTCTACTATTGCAGGTGCTGAGGAGGCTGACGATACCGCTAACTATGTAGGTATACAGATGATGAACGAGGGCGAAGGAAGCGACGAGGAAACAACCTCCGAAGCAGGCGACAGTGAACCCGAGCCTGAAACAAAGCCTGAGGATACCGCTAACGAAGCTGAACAGCAGCAGGTGGATAAGTCTGCCCTTTTAGGCGACGCTTCGGGATTCAATCTTTTTGTAGAGGGCGATGTAAATATAACTGCTGCTGACTGTGAAGGAAGCTTCGCGGCAGGCGGAAATGTTTCAGTTCCCGATAATTACAAGGTAGGCGGTACTGCTGTAACAGAAAACGGCGTTGAAGGCGGAAGCTTCCAGGGCGCGGTTGATGTTAAGACTGCCGAAGAAGCCGGAATTGATTTCGCAGCAACCTTCGAACAGCTCAGAGAAACCTCCCAGGCTTTTGCTGCTGCAGAAGCAAACGGTACAGTTGAACAGGGTACCTGGAGTGCTCAGCTTGCATTCAACGGCGATAACGAGAGCCTTAATATTTTCGACCTTTTCGTCGATCAGTACCAGAAGCTTCTTGAAAGTACATACGGACAGATATGCTATGCTTTCAACGTTCCTATGAATTCTCTTGTAGTGGTAAATGTTCGTGGAGACGGCGATATTACTATAGGAAGCAACAATGGTCAGTCCGAATACGCGGGAGTAGCTATGGAAAACGACAGCGTCGGTATTTCTAACGTTATTTTCAACGTTATCGGCTCCAATAACGTATATCTCGGCAGTAATGCAGGAGCGCTTCTCGCTCCCAATTCCGACGTTTTTACAGTAGAGGGCGCAGGCGGTAATTACCATTTCGACGGTACTGTAATCTGTAAGTCTTATACAGGTCACAACCAGTTCGGCGGTACTCCTATTGCTGAAGGCGAAGGCTTCGAAGATCTCCTTCCCGACGACGATGCTACTGACGACACAACTGGTGGCGATGACACCACAGGCGGCGACGATACAACTGGCGGCGACGATACAACTGGCGGTGACGACACCACAGGCGGCGATGATACAACAGGTGGCGACGATACAACAGGTGGCGACGACACCACAGGCGGCGACGATACAACAGGCGGCGATGATACAACAGGTGGTGACGACACCACAGGTGGCGATGACACCACAGGCGATGACAACACCACAGGCGGCGATGATACCACAGGCGGCGACGATACAACAGGCGGCGACGATACAACTGGCGGTAACGACGATACCACAGGCGGTGACGATACCACAGGCGGCGATGACACCACAGGCGGCGACGACAACACTACTGGTGGTGACGACACCACAGGCGGCGACGATACAACTGGTGGTGACGATACTACTGGCGGCGACGATACAACAGGCGGCGACGATACAACAGGCGGCGATGACACCACAGGCGGTGACGACACCACAGGCGGTGATGATACCACAGGCGGTGACGATACCACAGGTGGCGACGATACCACAGGCGGTGACGATACCACAAGCGGCGACGATACAACTGGCGGCGACGATACCACAGGTGGCGACGATACAACTGGCGGTGACACCACAGGCGATGACGATACCACAGGCGGCGATGACACCACAGGCGGCGACGACAACAC
>JAZNMN010000048.1:0-9987 GCA_045579625.1 Ruminiclostridium sp. | reverse complement strand
ATCATCTCTGCGATTGTATCGAGATTCATATTCTATCAAGTAGACTAATTAAGGAGGAACTTCAATGGATAACAACGAATTTGAAAAAGATGTTGTATCGGAAGAGGCTGCTCCTGATACAATCGTAAACGAAGCTCCTGAGGCGGAAATATCCTCCGTAAACGAACCCGAAGAAATCCCCGCTCAGGAAGAAAAGGCAGAAGAAAATGCTCCTGCCGAAGAGGAGGATAAGGTTTATCATTCCGAGGACGTAGCGATTTCCCTTTACGACGAAAACGGAAAGAAGAAGTCTAAGCGTCAGCTTAAGAAGGAAGAAAAGGAAAGACTCAGCAAGTATCACATAAGCAGCTGGGATATCATCAAGCACTACAGAGGTTATAACGACGCCGAAAAGAAGCATTACCGCTATATTTTAGGCAGAAGAGTTTCCGATAAGGTGTGGCCTATATTCCGTGCGCTTATTATCTTCGGTCTCGCTTTCGTAGTCGTATATCCTATCCTTTATATGATTTCCTGTTCAATAAGACCCCAGACGGAAATGTCCGACCCCTCGATTATGTGGATTCCTAAGACCTTCACTCTCAGTAACCTCCAGGAAACCTGGATGGCTATTGACTATCCGAAGCTCGTATGGGATACGGTAAGCGTAAACGTTGTTTGTTCGCTTATCCAGGTTGTAACCTGCGCTATCGCAGGCTACGGCTTCGCACGATTCAAGTTCAAGGGTAAGGGACTTATGTTCGCGATAGTTATTATGCAGATTATCGTTCCTACACAGGTTATCTTAATCCCTCAGTTTATGCAGTTCAGATATTTTGACCCCCTCGGCTTATGCTCCCTCTTTACAGGCGAAGCAGTAAACCTCGCCGACTCGCCTATGGCTCTTTACCTTCAGGCGTTCTTCTGTAACGGTATCCGTTCGGGTCTCTTTATCTTCCTGTTCAGACAGTTCTTCAGAGGACTCCCCAAGGAGCTCGAGGACGCCGCTTACCTTGACGGCTGCGGCCCCTTCGAAACCTTCGTAAAGGTTATGGTTCCTAACGCAAGCAACTCCTTCCTTACCGTATTTATCTTCTCGGTAGTATGGTACTGGAACGACTCCTACGTTTCGGGTATGTTCTTCTCTAAGTCCAATACTATCGCCCTTCAGGTAAGTAACCTCTATAACACTATCTCGGCGTACTATAATAACGGTACTCCTACAGGTGTTCCTTCCGACTGGCTGGTATGGATTGAGGCAGGCTGTCTCCTCTCGATTCTCCCGATTCTCGTTATGTATATATTCCTTCAGAAAAACTTTATCGAAGGTGTTGAACGTTCGGGTATCGTAGGCTAAAAAATAATTTTACAGCGGTGATTGCAGTAATGCAGTCGCCGTTGTTTTTATTTGTACTGCAGGATATATAAAATAGTAAAAATATATCTTTTTCGTAAAAATCTACGTCTTTTAAGCTAATTATTTATAAAGAAG
Organism: Ruminiclostridium sp.; assembly: GCA_045579625.1. GTDB lineage: Bacteria > Bacillota > Clostridia > Oscillospirales > Ruminococcaceae > Ruminiclostridium_E. The sequence goes on along the minus strand of JAZNMN010000048.1, from coordinate 8,516 downwards.
GCTACTGTTATACCATTATTTGTAATAATCAAGAAAACGATTTCGAAATTTGAAACTTTTTGGAAAAATCTATTGACTTATACTTTAGTATCCGATAAAATAGAGGATAATTATGATAAAAAGAACAGAAGAAAGGTGGAATGAGAAATGTTTCTTTTACGCTGGCTATGGAAAAACATGAAGGGCGACAGAGCCGTCTATATCCTCGCTTTGTGTATGACTCTTTTATGTCAGTCTATGTACATAATCACTCCCTTCCTCACCCAGCAGATTACCGATACCTTTTTAGTAGGGGAACAGGCGGCGGAAAATCTCCGTACAGGCTCAGACCGCCTTATTATGATGCTTATAGCTATGGTGGGCTTTACCCTTATACGCTGTGGTATCCAGTACGGCTCGAATATGTGCTACGAGCACGCTTCTCAGGGTATTATCTACCGTGTAAGAAAAATACTTTTCGATAAAATAGAAAGCCAGGACGCTACCTTCTATGACAGATACCGTACCGGCGATATTATGACCCGTGTAACAGGCGACCTTGAAATGGTACGACATTCTATAGCCTGGATAATAAAGGTTACTCTCGAATGTATCGTGCTCTTTTCCGCCACGATGATTTATTTTATAACGATAGACTGGCTTATGGCGCTTTGTATGCTTATTCTTACGCCCGTAATCCTTATGATAACCCGTTCCTTTAAGAATGTGGTAGGCCCCTTCTATGTGGATTTAAGAGAGAGAATGTCGGCTATGAATACCTGCGCCGAGGAGAATATATCGGGTAACAGGGTAGTAAAGGCCTTCGCCCGTGAGCAGGAAGAAATCAAAAAATTCGACAGCAAGAACAAGGCCTATAACGAAGCTAACAAGAAGGCGGCCTTTACCTGGCTCAAATATTTCCCCGGCCTTGAAATTACTGCACAGAGTCTTGCAGTTGTTTGTCTTATCTGCGGCGGTCTCTTCGTTATCTTCGGAAGAATAACCCTCGGCGAATATGCCGCTTTTGCGGGACTTATCTGGACCCTTTCGAATCCTATGAGAACTCTCGGTAATATCGTAAACGACTATCAGAGATTTACTGCCTCGGCAAATAAAATTATCGAGCTTTACTATGCACATCCGAGAATCCTCGACAGACAGGACGCAAAAGACAAGCCCGAGCGCTTCAAGGGTAAGATTGAATTCAAAAACGTATCCTTCGCCTACGGAAATAAACAGGTTCTTCGGGATATAAGCTTTACCGTAAATCCCGGGGAGACGGTTGCGGTTATGGGGGCTACGGGAACGGGCAAGACTACCCTTATCGAGCTTATTCCCCGTATTTACGACCCTACCGAGGGTACGGTGCTTGTAGACGGTACAGACGTCAGATACCTTAAGCTTAAACAGCTCAGAGGCGCAATCGGTATCGCTACACAGGACGTTCTTCTTTATTCCGATACTATCGAGGGAAATATCTGCTTCGGTAACGTAGACCTGCCCGAGGAAGAGGTAGAAAATTACGCCAAGGCGGCAGACGCCCATAACTTTATCCTTCATACCAACGAGGGCTACGATACCATTATCGGCGAAAGAGGCGTAGGCCTTTCGGGCGGCCAGAAGCAGAGAATTTCTCTTGCCCGCGCTCTCGCAGTAAAGCCTTCCATTCTCATTCTTGACGATACAACCTCGGCGGTTGACCTTGAGACTGAGAGAAATATTCAGACTGCATTAAGAAATCTCGATTTCGATTGTACGAAAATTATTATTGCCCAGCGTATTTCCTCCGCTAAGGACGCCGACAGGATTATTGTCCTCGGAAGCGACGGAAGAATCGCAGAAATGGGTACTCACGAGGAGCTTATTAAACAGGACGGCTATTACCGTGAGGTTTATGAGCTTCAGAAATAAGTAAGGAGGGGAATTAAAATGGCACGAAATAAATTCGACGTGGACGAAACCCTTGAAACCCCATTCGACATAAAGCATTTCAAGCGCGCGCTTATTTATGCGGGTAAATATAAGAAGAATATCGCCTTCTCCCTTTTCCTTAGCATTCTTGCGGCGGTTACAGGGCTTACTGCACCTCTTATAGTACAGTACGCTATAGATAACTGTATGAAAAGCGAGGAGACTATTCCGTCCCTTCTTATCTGCGGCGGACTTTTCCTTGTTACTATCGTTTTAAGCGTTTTCCTCTCACAGAAAAGAGCGAAAATGATGACGAGAGTGGGGCAGGATATCGTCTACGATATACGTAAGGATCTCTATAAGCATATGCAGGATCTTCCCTTCGAGTATTATGACAGCAGACCTCACGGAAAGATTCTTGTACGTGTAATCAACTATGTAAACAGCATTTCCGACCTTATGACCAACGGTATAATAAACTTTATACTTGAAATGCTGAACCTCGTATTCATTATCATATTTATGTTTTTCGTCTGCTGGGAGCTTGCGCTTGTTGTTCTTGCAGGACTGCCCGTTTACGCGGTTATCATTATAGCTATAAAGAACGGCCAGCGTAAGGCGTGGCAGGCTGTTTCCAACAAGAGCTCCAACCTTAACGCCTACCTTCACGAGAGTATCGTCGGCGTAAAGATTTCACAGGTGTTTACCCGTGAGGAAGTGAATGCGGAGATTAACGATAAGCTCGCTAAGTCCTACAGGAAATCCTGGATGAAGGCGGTAGCCTTCTCGAACCTTGTATGGCCCTCTACGGATATTGTTTCTATTACGACGAGGGCGGCTATTTATCTTATCGGTTTACTTTTTATGCCGGGAATTACTCTCGGTACAATCCTCGCTATGGGCGATTATTCCGCCCGCTTCTGGCAGCCCCTTATGAACCTTTCAAACCTTATGAATACCTTCATAAATGCGGCGGCATACCTGGAAAGAATATTCGAAATGCTGGATGAGCCCGTTACCGTTACCGATAAAATCGGTGCGAAGGAAATGCCCGAAATTAAGGGCGACGTTCATTTTGAGAATGTTACCTTCGCTTATGATGAAAGCGCAGTAATCCTCGAAAACCTCAGTTTCGACGTAAAGGCGGGAGAAAGTATCGCTCTCGTAGGCCCTACAGGTGCAGGAAAGACAACTATCGTAAATCTTATAAGCCGTTTCTATAATCTTAACGGCGGCGTTGTAAGAATAGACGACAGCGATATCTCTCAGGTTACTCTTAACTCTCTCCGCCGTCAGATGGGTATTATGCTTCAGGACAGCTTCATTTTCAGCGGCACTATTATGGAGAATTTAAAGTACGGACGTCTTGACGCTACCGATGAGGAGGCCTACGAAGCCTGCAGAATCGTAGGTATAGACGAATATATCCGTTCCCTCAAGGACGGCTATAATACTGAGGTAAGCGAAAGAGGCGCAGGACTCTCTCAGGGTCAGAAACAGCTTATCGCTTTCGCCCGTACAATTCTTTCAAATCCGAAGATTCTTGTTCTTGACGAGGCTACTTCTTCTATTGACGCCAAGACCGAGCGTAATCTCCAGAACGGCCTTAACCACCTTTTAAAGGGCAGGACTTCCTTCATTATTGCTCATAGGCTTTCAACTATCCGCCACTGCGATAAGATTATGTACGTGTCAAACAAGGGTATTACCGAAGCAGGCACTCACGACGAGCTTATCGCCAAGAAGGGCGACTATTACAAGCTTTATACCGCCCAATCCGTATAGGCGGAAGCCGCCTTGCCTGTTCCTGCCTTTTGAAAGTATCAGCTTTATCGGCTGAGGATAAACGGCAGGGGAGGGGCATTTTGCGGAATCGACACAAACAAAAGCTTACCGCTTCACCCAATTCCGCCGCACCTATAGAAACAGCAGATTTGTAAATCCGCTTGTGCGACGGGGAACGCAGTACATCAAAACGGAAGCCGCCTTGCCTGTTCCTGCCTTTTGAAAGCACCAGCTTTATCGGCTGAGGATAAACGGCAGGGGAGGGGTATTACAGAAAAAAACGCCTGAGATTTTTCTCAGGTGTTTTATCTTTGTAATATTGAATAAAGAATATTGAAAATTTAATAATGAATAATCGTGGTATCGGCTTACGCCGATAAATTTTTAAAATCGCCTGTAGGGCGACACCTTTATTATTCGTTTTTCGCTATTCATTATTCAATTTTCATTAGCCTGCTCACATTCCTCAAGCCTTTCCGAAGCCTCCGCCCAGTCCTCGGTCTTTTCCTCAAGCTCGCTATGGAGAAGCCCGAGCTTCTCCGTAAGCTCCGCTATTTTCTCATAGTCGGCGGATATTTCTGGAGAAAGCATACTGTCGTTTATTTCGGCTATCTCGGCTTCTATCTCCTCGATACGCTCCTCGTCGCGGGAAATTCTCGTTTTAAGCTTACGAATTTCGCTCTGGAGCTCTTTTCGGCGGAGGTAGTCGTTTTTATTATTGCTTTCCGCTTCGGGCTTCTGCTTTTTAACGGCAGTAAGCGTAGTTTCACCCTCGGATAATGCGAGAAAATCATCATAGCTTCCTTCTGCACTTACTGCACCATCTGGATTAAGCTTATAAAGTCTCGTAGCGGTTTTATTTATAAGATAGCGGTCGTGGGAGATTATGAAAACCGTACCCTCATAGCTTTCGATAGCCGCCTCGAGGGCTTCACGTGAGGTAATATCGAGATGGTTTGTCGGCTCGTCAAGGAGCAGGAAGTTACAGCCGCTAAGCATAAGCTTTAAAAGTGCGACTCTTGCCTTTTCGCCGCCGCTTAAAACGCCGATTTTCTTGAACACGTCCTCACCGCTGAATAAAAAGCTTCCGAGGGCAGTACGCACGCCTGTCTGATCCATTTTCGGATAAGCGTCCCATATCTCGTCCATAACGGTCTTATTATCGGAAAGTCCCGTCATAAGCTGGTCGTAATAGCCCACCTTAACTCCCGGGCCGTAGGTTACGCTTCCCGAATCGGAGACAAGCTCCTTCATAAGTATCTTAAAAAGAGTGGTTTTTCCCGAGCCGTTAGTGCCCATAAGGAAAACACGCTCTTTTTTTCTTACCTCAAGGTTAATATTACTGAAAAGGGTCTCGCCGTCGAAGCTCATAGAAATATGCTTCGCCGTCATTATCTCCTCGGTAACGGGCTCGCCGCAGTGAAAGCTGAAACGGAGCTTTTTCGGAAGGGATTGGGGCTTTACGAGCTCCGCCTCGAGACGCTCTATCTGTTTTTCCTTGCTGGCGATTGTGATATAGTTATGAGCCTGATTAAAGCGCTTCTGCTGTTCGATTATGCCCTTGATACGGTTGATTTCCTCAAGCCGGTTATCATAATGGCGCCAGGCGATTTCGAGATCCTCTTCCTTTTTCTTGCGATAGGCGCTGTAATTCCCTTTATAGGCAGTAAGCCTCTTATTTTCAAGCTCAAAGGTTCGGGTAGTAACCTTATCGAGAAAATAACGGTCGTGGGAGATTATGATATATGCGCCTTTATATTCAAGAAGAAACTTTTCGAGCCAGGTCGTAGCGGCAATGTCGAGATGGTTCGTAGGCTCGTCAAGAAGCAGCAGGTTAGCCCCCGAAAGCAGGAGCTTGGCTAACTGTACCTTCGCTTTTTCTCCACCGCTAAGCACGTTTATGGGCTTTTCCTGTTCTTCCTGAGTAAAGCCGAGGCCTAAAAGAGAGCTCATAGCCCTCGCGCGGTAGGTAAGTCCGCCGTTGTTTTCGAAGCGCTCCTGCAGCACCATCTGTTTTTCGAGAAGCTCGGGGGAATGATTTCCGCCGTCAAGCTCCTTATGAAGAGCTTCGATTTCCTTTTCAAGCTTCATAAGGCTCTCGAATACAGTTAAGACCTCGTCGTAAACGCTTATCGAGCTTTCACGGACTACGTGCTGTTCCATATAGCCGAGAACGGTATCGTGGGTTTTCGTAAATTCTCCCCCGTCCCGTTCGAGCTCGCCTCTCATAAGCTTGAAAAGCGTGGTCTTACCACAGCCGTTTATGCCCACAAGCCCAATCTTATCGTTTTTATCAACCTCGAAGGTTACTCCGCCGAAGAGCTTTTCTGCGCCGAAGTAAAGCTCTACGTCCTTAGCGTTATATACTATCATTTTATACTACCTTTTCTTCTGTCCGCTTATACGGCAGTATTATTTCCCTTAATCAGATGTTCGCCGTATTATAGCCTGCAATTTTTATAAGTCTGAAGCTTCCTGCACCAAGAAGCCGCAGAGGTATATCCTTATATTTATCGGTACATACCTTATAGTCGAAGAAATTTCCCTCGCTGTCTCTTATTACATCGGTGATTATACACTGTGAATAGGGGACAGTAATTTTAGTTTTAAGATTATTGTCCTCGTCGTCTACGATTTTATCGGTAATAAGCTGGATAATATCGCCGATTTCGCCCTCCGTCGCCTTCGCCTCATAGGCAGAGAGCCCGAAGCCTGTATTAGTCACGGCGTAATTATAGAAGCTTTCCGCCTCCACCCAGCTTTTGCTGTGCCCCTTCTTTTCACGCTCGGAATTAAGTTCTCCGTCGTACCATTTCCATTGACCTGTCATATCGCCCTGTGCGTCCATAGGGATTCCTGCCGAAAAGAGACATTCACAGGTAAAGCTTACATCGTTATTATCGGAAATTCCCGATGAGCCCGATAAAGCCCTTTCCTTAGCGGCATTACGGTCGTAGCTGTACTCGGGAGAGGGAAGGGGGACTTCGGTTTCCTCGGGAGCGAGGGAAGCGTAGCCTTCGGTAGCCCTTGTTTTCATTTCCGAAAGTACTGCCTCGATATAATCCTCGTAATATGTATACGCCATATCCGCACGGCTGTAGCCGTTTATGGCAAGAAGATAGTCAAGCTCCTTAAGAAAAGCCTTTCTTACGGGGCGGTCTGTGTCGTGGGCCGTAAGCTTAAAGCTATCGTGGTCAACGGTAAAGCTATGGCTTTCCGCCGAAACCGTAAAGGGAAGCGGGCTATCCGTTACGAGGGAAAGCTCGAGGGCGATAACCGTGTTATTGCTCTTAGCCGAGGGCTTTCTCGAAATTACATTTATTTCCGCCGTACATTCGTTATAGCTATAGCCCGAAAAATCGGCGGCAAAAATTTCATATCGCAGGGCTGCACGGTCGAAAAGCTCGTCCACCGTCTCAAACTCAAAGAAGGGAGCGAGGGATTCGAGGGTAAGACCGCCGACGCCTGCAAGATAATAGGTAAAAAAGTCGGATATGACCCGTTCCTCTTCCTCGGAAACGGTAACTCCGCCGAAGGAAATATTTACCTTAACGGGCGAAATCGGCTTTTCCTCCGTAGCGTAAAAGTCGATATCCATAAGGGCGTCGATGCCTTTATCAAGGCTGCAGCAATCCCACACAAGAAAAAAGCCGACAACATATATTGCCGCCAAAAGAGCGACAAGAACTGCTGTCAGCGTTCGCCTTCTTTTTCTCATATCAGGACCAGCCGCACTCGTCGTAGTCAGCCCATTTCTCGGAAACCTGCTGCTGAGCAAGCTTATATATAATGTATACTGCGCAGGTAATTATAAGAGCTACAGCTCCGAATACCGGGATAAGGAAAGCGCTGCTCTCTGATTTTGAATTATTTGCAGGAGTATTATTATTCATATTTCTTATTCCTTTCCTAAACTTATAACACTATTATTATACAGTATCGGGGTGAAAATGTCAATAATTAAGGCTATATATTATATAGGTGCAGTACATTTTACACTTAAAGAGGCATAAAAATGGCGGATAAACAGGGCATTTTGACGAAAAAAGAAATTTTTGAATTTTTTTCAAAAAAAGTGTTGACAAAAGGGGATAGTGGTGATATAATAAACAAGCTGACCCGAGAGAGGGAAAGCGAACAGCGAGGTTCTGAAAAAACTTTTTGAAAAAAATTAAAAAAAGGTATTGACAAGAACGAAAAGCTGTGATATAATATTAAAGCTGTCACGAAAAAGGACAGCGGCTGACAGTCGGACAAAGGTTCGATGATGCAGAGCGAATAATACGGTTTTTGCGAAGCAAAACCGTCAGCTTTTCCACGACTGTGGAAAAAACCGAGTACCTTGAAAATTGAACAACAAGTAACGAATTAACAAACCCTTGAATAAATTCAAGAAAAGTAAATTCTGGATAAACATAACAATAAAATGTTAGCGTTTAGAAAGAGCGAATCAAACAGATATTGACGAAAGTTAATATACAATTACTAAAGAGTTTGATCCTGGCTCAGGACGAACGCTGGCGGCGCGCCTAACACATGCAAGTCGAACGGTGAAGAGGAGGTTGCTCCTCGGATCAGTGTCGGACGGGTGAGTAACACGTGAGCAACCTGCCTATCAGAGGGGGACAACAGTTGGAAACGACTGCTAATACCGCATAACGTGCTCGAGAGGCATCTTTTGAGTACCAAAGATTTATCGCTGATAGATGGGCTCGCGTCTGATTAGATAGTTGGTGGGGTAACGGCCTACCAAGTCGACGATCAGTAGCCGGACTGAGAGGTTGAACGGCCACATTGGGACTGAGACACGGCCCAGACTCCTACGGGAGGCAGCAGTGGGG
>JAZNMN010000047.1:0-29298 GCA_045579625.1 Ruminiclostridium sp. | reverse complement strand
TTTCTTACTTCGTCAAAAGCCGCTTACCAGTACATGGCAGTTTTCTCCGAAACCTGCTGTACGCCTACAGCGGCTTTTTCCTTGCTGAGCCGCCAAGTGCCGCCAGTGGCGGATAAAACGCAGGCGGCGAAGGCGTAGCGGTCGAAAAATCAAGCTATAAGCGTAGATTTTTCGGGATACCGCAAGTCGGGAAGCGTGTGCCCATCGAAGTCTGTCAGCTTGTAGAAAAAGTTTTTTCTACAAGCTGAGGGCATCGGTTTTATAACCGATGCCCTTTTCTTATACTTCAAATTTCTGAATACACTTAAAGGAAATACTTTCAGGCTTAAGGCCCTTTCTCGGGAAATAAATCCTCATTGTGGAATAACGTGAAAGGAGATTAACCTCCTTGGTTATCGCTACAGGCTTACCCTCCGTACCGTTCCAGGTAAAGGTGCCGCTTGGTATTCCCGTATAGAAGATAGTAGCCGAAACCTGAGCGAGACTGCTTAAGTTGCAGGAGGCTGTCATTGTTACCTCGTAACAGCCGGGATAAGCCAGGTCAAGTATGAACACATAGCTTGAATCTGCTTCTGCGGAAGCTCCTTCGAGAGAAACGGTAAGCTCTCCGTCAAGGTAGTAGGCTGTCACATTTTCCATATCCAGCTCTTCCGTCTCGTCGTCGCGATTTATAATCTCAATCTTCTCCTCATTCCCCTCAAGCCTGTCCATAGCTCTCGTATTCATAAGCATTCTGCATATATTAAGGGCATTACGCTGTAATTCCGCCCTTGTAAGAGTACCTTTTTCGAGGGCAGTAAGCGTAGTATCCTGATTATCTGCGCCATCGGGACATACCATATATATGTCGTTCTGAGCTCTTGCCATTGCGGCGAAATCATTTCTCGTAGTATCTCCGCCTCTCGTATTGAGGTGAGTCCACCAGTCTGTAACCACAATGCCCTCGTAGCCCCAGTCCTTCCTCAGTATCTCTGTGGTAAGGTCGTAGCTTGCGCCCGTATAAAGTCCGTTTACCTTTCCGTAGGTGGTCATTATAGATTTCGCTTCGCCCTGCTTTACTGCAATTTCAAAGCCCTTAAGATAGATTTCCCTTAAGGCTCTTTCGGAAATAACGGAGTCGATTACGTGCCTGCCCTCCTCCTGATTATTTCCGCAGAAATGCTTAATCGTTCCTGTTACGCCCGATTTATGAAGCCCCTGAAGCTCTGAGGCCGCCATAATTCCTGTAAGATAAGGATCCTCGGAGAAATACTCGAAGTTTCTTCCGTTAAGGGGATGACGGTGGATATTCATTCCCGGGCCTAAAAGACAATCAACATTATTATAGGCTATTTCCTGCCCCGCAATAGCAAACAGCCTTGTAACAAGCTCCTTATTGAAGGTGGAGGCAATAAGAGTGCCGTTAGGAAGGCTGAAGGCCTTGGTTCCGCAGTCCAGTCTCATTCCCGAAGGCCCGTCGGCACAGCAGCCGCAGGGAATACCAAAATTCTTAAGATTTTCCGAAACTCCTCCGAAGGCGGCGGCAGTTCCGGGAGTAACCTTCGGACTTCCCATACCCTCGCCTCTTATTATGCAGGATAAATCGTAATCGGAAAGCTGTGCGATAAATTCTTCGGCAGTATTCCTTCCGTATTTAACATCGCTCAGCTTTATACCCTTATCTCCCGTAAATTCGATTTCCTCGGGAAGGGCTTCACGTCTTCTCTCCTCCTCGCTTATTCTTAAAAGAGGAACATTTTCAAAGCCCTGCTTACATACGCCCGAGATAAATTTAGGCTTGAAGCGGTTGAATTTTCTTACAGGAGCAAGCGCCTGCCTGCATTCCTTCACAACCGCCGTTTCATCTATCGAAACAGAACATACCTCTACTGCGGAACGAACATCTGTACCTACATAAAGCTTATGCTCGCCCTTTTCGAGAACAAAACAGTTTATAAAGCCCGACAGTCCGCTGTCGTCATAAGCGGCGAAATCCTCAAGGTTTACCTTTAAGGTAAGCTCCTGTTCCTCCGAGGGAGAAAGAAGCTTCGTTTTTTCGAAGCCGCAAAGCTGGCGCAAGGGCTGACCGAGAGAGCCCTGAGGCGCGCTGTAGTAAAGCTGGATAACCTCCTTACCCTTGAAGCTTCCTGTATTTTTTACGGAAACCGCAACCTCCGCATTCCTTCCCGTAACCACAGTATTCACGATTTTCATATCAAAGCTTGTATATGAACAACCATATCCAAAGGGATAGCGTACACGCTCCTTAGCGAAGGTTTCATAGTAGCGGTAGCCTACGTATATATCCTCGCAATAGAAATTCTCGGTAAGATTTCCGAAAAATTTATGGGCGGGACAATCGGATATCTCATAAGCAATTGTATCGGGAAGCTTACCCGAGGGGCTTACCTCGCCGCAGAGCACCCTCGCCGTACCTGTTCCGCCTGTCATTCCGCCCTGCCACACATAGAGGACGGCGTCGGGATTGAATTTATCCATAAAGCTCATATCCACAACTGCTCCCACATTAAGAAGAACAATCATTTTCCCGAAGCATTCACGAACAATTCCAAGCATTTCTTCCTCTGTATCGCTAAGATAATAAGCGCCCTTTTCGGCAAGATTGTCGTGCTCTTCTCCTGCTGTACGGCCGATTATAACTATGGCGGTTTCGGAGGTTTCGGCTATTTTTTCTGCAAGACTGCGGCTTAAGGGCATTTCTGCCTGTGACCAGGGCTCAGTACCCCAGCCTTCACCCTGCTCGAAGGGGTTTTCGCTGTCCCATTCCTTATATGCCGAAAGAAGCTCCTTATTTACAGGAACTCCTGCCTCGATAAGTCCGTCGGTTATACCCGTAACCTTAGAAACGTTCACCATTCCGCCCGAGCCTGTACCGCTCTTGTAATAGTGGAGCTGGATTCTTCCGAAAACAGCCGTCTCATTCTCCTTTGAAAGAGGAAGCGCTCCGTTTTCGTTTTTCAGCATTACTATACCCTCGGAAACCGTTTCGACAGCAGCCTCTAAATATTCCTTCCAGTCAAGTATTATCGCCATAATAACATTTTCCTTTCTGTTTTTTAACTTTGTTCATATTTCTTTGACACGATAACGACATCATACCCCTGTTTCGACATTTTCCGACAGGAAATATATCGTAAAAATAATGTAAAATATTGTAGATAGCCCCTTTTTTACGACTCAAATCGACAAAAAACGCTATTTTCAAAAACCTCTGTTTTCGGCTTTATTATCAGCTTAATTGAGTTTTTACACCAAAAAAATAAATCGATAAAAAATTCTTTTTCTTTGATTTTGAAAGATTTCTTGGAAACTCTATTGTATTTTTGTTCATATCGTGGTAGAATTTAGGTACAAGAGATAACGCACAACAACTTGGAGGACAAAAATTATGACAGGAAAAACAAAAGTGCTCATAGGAGACGATTCAGCGGAATACGGACTTTCCTGGGCAAGCTTACTTAAGGAAGAAGGAATGTTCGCTGTAACGAGACAAAAGAACGGTAGGGTAATACTTGATTCTATTAAAAATGATATGCCCGACTTTCTTATTATCGACGCAAAGATGCCTGAGCTTGACGCAGTATCACTGTTGGAGGAAATCAGGGCGCTGAGGCTTAATCCGCCTGCAACAATAGTAGTTTCCAACCTTAATTCTCCCGAAATAGAGAAAGAGGTAATGGAAGCCGGAGCAAGCTATTTTATGGTAAAGCCCTTCCCGCCTAACCAGATTCTTAAGAAAATCAGCAACCTTATAAGCTTCAGGACTTCCGCCAACACACCGGGCAAGGAAGTAGACAATATCGAATACATAGTTACCGACATCATCCACCAGATAGGTATTCCCGCTCATATAAAGGGATATCACTATCTCAGAGCCGCAATTATTCTTTCTATCGGTAATGACGATATGATAAATAATGTCACAAAGCTTCTCTATCCTTCCGTTGCACAGAAATTCAGTACAACCTCTTCCCGTGTGGAGCGTGCTATCCGCCACGCTATCGAAATAGCCTGGGACAGAGGGGATGTGGATATGCTCAATACCCTTTTCGGCTATACCGTTCATAACACGAGAGGAAAGCCCACAAACTCTGAATTTATAGCGCTTATCTCCGATAATCTGAGACTTAAGTTCTATCCGACTGTCGCCATATAATTAAAAGCCGCTTTCTGCCGATTATGCAGTAAAGCGGCTTTTGTACATTCCGATTTACATAGGGTTATCTTATCGTTCTTGTAACAATATTGTTCTTTCCGTTTTCCTTAGCCTCATACATAAGCCTGTCTGCCTTATCAAGTACGGAATTGAAGCGCTTACTGCCCTTGAATCTTACCGCGCCCACAGAGAAGGTAATCTTAACCCTTTCTCCCATTACGTCGCAGTAAAGGCCGTCCTTCATAGAATTGAATCTTTTTTCGAACTCAGCCTTCGATATTCCCGAAATAAAGACGGTAAACTCGTCTCCCCCGAAGCGTCCCACTACACCGTCTCCGAAGGTTTCCTTAAGCCTGCTTCCGAAGGTAGAAAGTACGTCGTCGCCAATAATGTGGCCAAAGGAATCGTTGAAGAACTTGAAATTATCTATATCCAGCATAGCGAATATAAAGGCGCGCTCATCGTTGGCGCAGGACAGAGATTTGTTGACCCTGTTGGTGAATGCGTCACGGTTATATACTCCCGTAAGCCTGTCCTTTTCCACGAGATTCGCCATCTCGCTGCGCTTTCTTACCTCCTCCTCAATATTCTGAATACGGCCGAAGACGCTTTCTATTTTACCGTATTCGTTCATAACGCTTACATAATATGTACGACACCAGGCGTAGTCGTCAGCTATAGCCTTTGAACGGTATTCGAAGGAAGATTTTGAGGGCTTTACGCAAGCCTCCATCAATATTCTCGTAAACTTCGGAAGATCGTCGGGATGTACGAAAGAGGAGTTATGATTAAATTCGGAATATTTCTCAATAACTCTTCTCTCCACTATTCCGTTCCTGTTTGTGGAGAAAATCATCTGATCCTCCGCTACCTTATATTCGAAAAGGAAGGCCTGAGTTGTTTCCTCGAAAATTCTGTATCTTTCGCTGTTTATAATAAGGTTCTTTTCCATAGCCTTATAGGAGGATATATCTATAATGGTTACGAGAAAAACAGGATATACGCTCTTTACGAAATCAATCTGTGAGCCGAGAACCTGATACCATCGTATAGAGCCGTCAGGCCTGTATCCCTTACAGTCTATGCTGAATTCAGTCTTTGTATTCATCTCGTTATAAAGGCGCCACGCATCCTCTTCCACGAATACGGAGGCCGCGTCCTCAAGCTTGTCCCTGTACTGCTCCCAGGTATATCCGAGAGTAGTAAGCAGGTGCTTGTTCATATAAAGAACGTGTATAGTATCTCTGATTTCAAAGGCGGCGATACCTGTGGCAAATTTATCAAGCACAGTTTCAATAGTGCCTCTGTTTCCTGTGTTTGTAATGATACCGGAAAAATTATTTATAAAATTATTGTGCATTGACAAAACCTGCCTTTCTGTTCATATATTCGGAATCGCTGAACACTGTCGCAAACCGAAGGTGTTCTTATACTATTATATTAACATATTTTGACAGAATAATCAATATTTTTAGGAAAAATCTTTAAATTTTATTATAATCTGACTGTTTCCCGTTTCATATTAACGACGCAGTCATATTTCCTCGGAAATAGCTCATCCATAGCATAATAAAACCCCGAAATTTATCTAAAAGTGTTGACAATATGCGGTATTGATGATATTATAAAAGTGTTGCGTAAAAACGAAGATACTGCCCCTACGGCGGTTTTTCCCCATTACGCAGAGCAAACAAAAGAAAGGAAAATTTTAAAATGAAAAAAATAATATCCGCAATTTTAACCGTTGCCGCTTTATGCGCTTCCGTTACAGGCTGTGGCAGCAGCGGAGCTGACGACAACGTTCTCGTTATGGCCACAAACGCAAACTTCCCTCCCTACGAATACCACGAGGGGGATAAAATCGTAGGAATCGACGCTGAAATCGCTGAAAAGATAGCCGAAGAGCTCGGTATGGAATTCAGAATTGAAGATATGGCCTTCGACTCTATTCTTCCTGCAGTACAGAGCGGAAAGGCTGACTTCGGTATGGCAGGTATGACCGTTACCGAGGACAGATTAAAGAGCGTAAACTTCTCCACAAGCTACGCTACAGGCATTCAGGTTGTTATCGTTAAGGAAGGCTCTTCCATTACTTCCGTTGACGACCTTTTTGCTGAAGGCGCTAACCATAAGATCGGCGTTCAGATCAACACAACAGGCGATATCTATTCCACAGACGATATCGAAAAGAAGGGTCTCGGCGTTATCGAACGTTACAACAACGGTGCCGACGCTATCCAGGCGCTTGTTACCGATAAGATTGACTGTGTAATTATAGATAACGAGCCTGCGAAGTCCTTCGTTGCCGCTAATGAAGGCCTCACAATCCTCTCCTCCGAATATACCGTAGAGGATTACGCAATCTGTTTCAACAAGAACAGCACAGAGCTTCTCGAAAAGGTGAATACTGCCCTCGAAAAGCTTATCGCCGACGGTACCGTTAAGGCTATCATCGAAAAGTATATTCCTGCAGAATAATAAACCTAACGAAATTGAAGGGACGGTTAAACTATGGCTGAATGGTTTGCGTCGCTTAAGGATGAGTTTATCCTCAACTTTATTGACGACGACAGATGGCTGAGACTTCTTAAGGGTCTCGGTATAACTCTCGAAATTACATTTTTCTCGGTACTTATCGGTATCGTTCTCGGTGTTATCGTTGCGGCAGTACGCTCTACATACGACAATACGCCTAATGTAAAAAAGAAAAAGGGAGCTTCCGCCTTTTTCCTCAGACTCCTTAACGTTATCAGCAACCTCTATCTTACCATAATAAGAGGTACGCCTGTCGTAGTTCAGCTTTTAATAGGCTATTACGTTATCTTCGCCTCTTCGAACAACAAGATTCTTGTAGCTTCTCTCGTTTTCGGTATAAATTCGGGCGCTTATCTTGCGGAAATCTTCCGTAGCGGTATAAATTCCATAGATAAGGGACAGATGGAAGCGGGACGCTCTCTCGGCTTCAACTATCCGAAAACAATGATATATATTATCATCCCCCAGGCCTTCAAGAATGTTCTTCCTTCTATCGCCAACGAGTTTATCGTACTTCTTAAGGAAACCTCCGTTGCAGGTTATGTTGCACTCGAGGATCTTACCAAGGCGGCAGATATCATAAGAGGACGTACATTCTCCGCCTTTATGCCGCTTTTCGCTATAGCGATTATTTATCTTGCAGTAGTAATGGTACTTACCTGGCTTGTTAAGAAGCTTGAAAGGAGGCTGAAGAATAGTGAGCGATAATCCTATGATTAAAGTTGAAGACCTTAAAATTCATTACGATAACGGAAAAATAAAGGCTCTCGACGGTATTACCACAGAAATATCCAAGGGTGAGGTTGTTGTAGTTGTCGGCCCTTCGGGCAGCGGTAAGTCAACCTTCCTCCGTTCCCTCAATCTTCTCGAAACTCCTACAAGCGGTTCGATTTTCTTCGAAAATGAAAATATAACCGACCCTGACGTAGATATAAATATCCACCGTCAGAAAATGGGTATGGTTTTCCAGCAGTTCAACCTCTTCCCTCATATGACAATTCTTAAGAATATGACCCTCGCACCTATAAAGCTTCTTAAGAAGAGTAAGGAGGAGGCTGAAGAAACTGCTCTTAAGCTTCTTGAAAAGGTAGGCCTCAGAGACAGAGCCAACGCCTATCCCTCACAGCTTTCGGGCGGTCAGAAGCAGAGAGTCGCTATCGTAAGAGCATTAGCTATGAATCCCGATGTAATGCTCTTCGACGAGCCTACGAGCGCTCTTGACCCCGAAATGGTAGGAGAAGTTCTTTCGGTTATGAAGGAGCTTGCGGAGTCGGGTATGACTATGGTGGTTGTAACCCACGAAATGGGCTTCGCAAGAGAGGTTGCTTCGAGAGTAATCTTTATTGCCGACGGTCAGATAGGCGAGGACGCACCGCCCGAGGAATTCTTCGGAAATCCCACCAATCCCCGTTTAAAGGAATTTTTATCCAAGGTATTATAATATGCAGAAAAGCTCCCGTAAGGAATTACGGGAGCTTTAGTATTTATCAGAGCCACATAATATAAGCGGTTTTATCGCTGCTGTTGTAGCCTGCGTTTTTATAGAAATTGTGGATTTTCGGGTCCTTTGAGCCTGTAAGCAGCATCATTTTATAGCAGTTCTCCTCCTCGGCTATTTTCCTTGCATAGCTGAGACATTCCGAAGCACAGCCCCCTCCACGGTAATCCTTATGAGTAACCACATTCTCGATCAAAGCATAGGGTCTTATTCCCCGTGTAAGATTAGGTATTATAACACAAACGCAGGAGGAAACGATTTTCCCGTACCTTTCATTCACGATTATGTGGTGATTGCTGTCAGATACTATAGTGCTCCACGTCCTTTCAAGCTCGGGCGAAGCTTCGGGTACGCTGTCCTCGTGTAGAAACAGATAAAGCTCCAGAAGCTCCGATAATTCATTTTCTCTTATTTCCCTTACCATTTTTACCTCACAAAAAAGCCGCTTGCGGAAAAACACAGGCGGCTTTATTAAAATCAGTTCTTTCTTACAACCACAGTAACATCACCGAAGGAGAAGGAGAGCACAAGTGCAACACCCTCAGCGTCCACATCTCTCGCGGCAGTCTGAGGAGTTATATTAAGCTCAACATTTTCGGTATTGGACTGGTTTACTGCGAAAAGGCCATTCTGAAGGTTAAGGAATTCGCCTACACAAGCTTCAGCAAATTCTCCGGGCTCGTCGATAGCCTCTCCCGCATATCTCTGCGCAAGAGCAACAAGCGCCTTTTCATCACAGCCGATAGCGGTATAAGCGGAAAGCTCGCCGAGAATATCCTGGGACAAGAGCCATTTATGGTGGGTTTTTCCGCCCTTAACACATCCGCCGAAAGCGAAATCATCACCGATAAATCTTACACAGTTTCTTATAAGAAGAAGAATATAGTCTATGTAAAACTTCTTGTTTTCGATAGAATCGAGACCGAATACGGTAACAATTTCATTTTCAAGCTCATCATCGGTTTCTCCGTCGGAGCTGAAGGATGCGCTTTCCTTATACTGCGCGAGAGCGTCGGCGAACTGCTGGTTAGTAAGATAGCCAAGGTCTATAAGCGCCTGACCGATTACTATATTTGCAGTCTTCTGCTTAGAAAGAAGCTCGTCAACCTGTTCAGAGGTAAGATATCCCATATCAACGGCAATATCGCCTATTCTCTTATCGATACGGCGCTGTTCCTCGTGAACTCTGTCAACCTGTTCGGCAGTCATATAGCCTGCGTCAATGGCGAGAGCGCCCAGCTTTGCACGGGTATTATTCTTTACCTCTAAGGCCTTACGGAGCTGTTCTCCCGTTACAATATTTTTATTTAAAAGATAATGACCGAATAACTGTGTAAACATACTTATGTCCTTTCCGCTATTATTCCTTTATAAGGCTGTTCAGTACCTTAAGAACATCCTCGTCATTTACAGGCTTCTGTAAAAACTCATAAGCGCCTGCCTTTATAGCTGTAACAAGATTACTCTGTGTACCGATTGTGGATGCCATTACAACCTTAGCATTATTGTCATATTCCTTGATTTCCACGAGAGCCTCAAGTCCTGTCTTTATAGGCATAACGATATCCATAAACACAAGGTCGGGATTATACTCCTTATAAAGCTCAACAGCCTCAACGCCGTCTACTGCCTCATTGACAGCGGTAATACCGAGCTTCTTAAGTATGTCGGTAAGCTTCTTTCTTACAAGGATTGAATCATCACAAATCAGGATTTTTAATTCCGATATCTTCATATATTTCGTCCTTTCCTGTTCAATAAAGGTCATTTTTAAAATCAAGCGACCCATTTCTTACATTATACATTATATTTTAAAAAATAACAATAGGATTTTATAAATTCGTCATAAATTATTAAATATCGGTTCGATTTTTAGCAATATTTCACAATTAAGTCATACTGCACCTATAAAAAACCATAGTAAATTAAGAAGAACACATATCAGGAAGCCGAGAAGCGTAGGAAGAAGAAAGGAAACAAGCGTCCATTTAAAGCTTCCCGTTTCCTTTTTTATTGTGATAAGCGTAGTTGAACAAGGCCAATGAAGAACAGAAAAGACGATAAAATTAACCGCAGTATAAATGCTCCACCCATTTTCTGAAAGAACCCTCCCTATCTCCGAAACTGCGCCTGTTTCGGTAATCGTTCCGCTGCACATATAAGCTGTAAGGGCAATCGGAAGCACTATTTCGTTGGCAGGCAAACCAAGTATAAAGGCCGCAAGTATCACCCCGTCAAGCCCCATAAGCCGTCCCAAGGGGTCGAGAAAATCCGTAAAATGCCCGAGGAGAGAAGTCTCCCCGACATATACGTTCGAAAGCAGCCATATTGCCATTCCTGCGGGAGCCGCCACCGCCGCCGCACGTCCCAGAACCGATACGGTCTTTTCGAGAAAGGAACGTAATATGACCCTTAGAAATGAAGGCCGCCTGTAGGGCGGAAGCTCCAGTATAAAGGAGGATTTTTCACCTTTAAGGAGCGTAGAGGAAAGAAGCCGCGAGGATAAGAAGGTTGCCCCTATCCCGAGAAGTACGGCGAGGGTGAGTACCGCCGCCGAAAGAAGAGAGCCTCCGAAGCCTGCTACCGAGCCGATAAAAAATATACTTATAAGTGTAATTATGGCAGGATACCTACCGTTACAGGGAGCAAAGCTATTGGTTATAACCGCTATAAGCCGTTCCCGGGGGGAGTCTATTATTCTTGCGCCTGTTACTCCTGCCGCATTACAGCCGAAGCCCATACACATTGTAAGGGCATTCTTACCGCAGGAGCCGCATCGGCTGAAGGGTCTGTCGAGATTATAGGCGATACGGGGCAGTATCCCCGAATCCTCAAGAAGCGAAAAAAGCGGAAAGAATATTGCCATAGGCGGAAGCATAACCGAAACCACCCAGCCAAGCACACGCAGTCCCCCGTCAATGAACAGGCCTGTTATAAATTCGGGAACGCCGATAGAGCGGAGCTGTTCCCCGAGAAAATCACAAAGCCACGTAAAAAGAAAAGAAAGACCCTCCGAGGGATAATTTGCGCCGACTATCGTTATCCAGAATACCCCCATCAGCAGAATAAGCATTATCGGAAAGCCGAAATGCCTGCTTGTAAGAAGCTTATCCTTCCTTCTGTCACTGTCGCTGTAGCCCTTATTATTTCTTACGGAGGAAAGCGCTATTTTTTCGGCAGTAAGCATAAGCCTTCTTACTATTCTTTCACGGAAGGTATTACTGTTTATTCCGTTATCGAGAAGGCTTCTTTTTATTCTGCCCAGTGCGAGGGCTATTTCCCTGTCCTCTCTTAAGGAAAAGCCTATATAGCTTTCGGTTTCCGAGATAAGCCCTTCATCCCCTTCTATAAGCTTAAGGGCTATCCACCTGGAGGAGATATTGCTGTTTTCGTGGCTTTCTATCAGAGGTACAAGCTCATTCACCGCTTCCTCTATACAATCATCATACCGTACGGAGATGATGCTCCTTTCCGCGTCCTCGTCGGAGCAGGTCACTATCCCCTCAAGAAGCCCGCCGAGGCTTCTTTTTTTCTTTGCTACTGTCCCGACTACGGGAACGCCGAGCTTTTCGGAAATTTTTCCTATATCTATCTCTGTGCCCTTTTTCGCCGCCTCGTCAAGAAGATTTATACATACCATACACCTGTCGGTTATTTCAATTATCTGAAGAACAAGGTTAAGATTACGTTCAAGAGCTGTAGCGTCGCATACTGCAACAACCATATCGGCTCCCCCGAAGCAGATAAAATTACGTGCAATTTCCTCCTCGGGAGATTTCGCCATAAGAGAGTAAGTCCCGGGAATATCGACGAATGTATAAGAGGTATCACCGATAACGACCTTGCCCTCTCCGTTATCTACCGTTTTCCCTGCCCAGTTTCCCGTGTGTCGGTTCATTCCTGTGAGAGCGTTGAAGAGAGTGCTTTTTCCTACGTTGGGGTTTCCTGCCAGAGCTACAGTAAAGCTTTTCGAAGCCCCTTTTTCCTCACGTTTCAAAGGAATCACCCCCTTCAAGGAGTATGTATCTTCCTGTTTCGTTTCTTATAGCGATTACCGTTCCCTTAACAAGAAAAGCCTTCGGGTCGCCGCAGGGACTTTCCCCTACACAGGTTATTCTTGTACCGCTTATAAAGCCGAGATCCATAAGGCGTCTGCCTGTATCTCCGCTGTAAAAAACCTTTGATATAATTCCGCTCTCGTTCACCGATATATCTGAAAGCCTTCTGTATCCGCCGGTCATATCCTTCACCTCGCATTATTATCAACCGATTTATTATATGCAGTATGAAAAAATATGACACGAAAAAAGAAGAAGCACCCTTTCATCTCCGAAAGGGTGCCCTACAAGAGATATTACGCAAGTAATATCACGGTTTAACCGCAGGTATATTATAGCACAAAGCATCTGCGGATTTTGTCATAACCTGTCAGGCTACTTCCATATTCTTTTTTTCCTCTATAAGAGGCTTATCGGAACGGGATATCATAATGCGGTTACGTACACTGTGTCTTTTCGCATATCTTTCCTCCAGCTTCTCGATAAAGGAGCCTACCACGAATATTCCCGACAGCCAGCCTCCCATAATTAAAGCAAGTATAAATGTTTCCATATTTTTCTCCTTTCCTGTTGTTTTTACTGTAATTTCATTATAACGGCTTATCGGTACAATAAACCGTACAGAAAAAATTCTGCAATAAAAAATAAGTCTAAGAAAAACAACTCAAAATGCATAAAAACAGCAGGGATATTTTGCAAATTCCGACAAAATTACTCTTTTTATGCAAATTATTTTCCGAAAGGGTTGTGTTTTTTGTTTTTATGTGGTAGAATTAGCGTAGGTAACTATACCTATTGATTTGTGCTTTATTAACCTTAGGAGGGATATGAATGAAACTTGATGCATTACGCACCAACACAAACATTTCCGCATACAGAAATGTTGCCGATTCATATCTCAAAGTGTCGGACGACGCAAAGAAACTCGGTCTCAGGGATGAACAGACCGTAAAAGGGAATGAGAGCCGTTATGAACTTGACGGTTCGCTCAAGGAAGAGTATTTACCCCTCGGCGCACTAAACGGTGCTAAGGAAGCCGAAAAAGAAAATCCCCTTTCCGCTAAGGAAGGTCATAATCACGGTCCCGAAGCTTCAGGCAAGCACGACGGATTCGATAAGGATTGCCCTTTGTGTGAATGTGAAACCTGTCGTAACAGGAGATATCAGGATGATTCGAACGATTCGGCTGTTTCTTTTCAGAGCCCTACCCGTATGAATCCTACTGCAGCACGCTCCCGTGTACGTAACCACGAAATGGAACACGTACGCAGAGAAAGCGCTAAGGCAGAGGAAGAGGGAAAACGAGTTGTATCCCAGACTGTGCAGATTAAAACCGATTCCTGCGAGGAATGCGGTAAAATCTATGTGTCGGGCGGTTTAACGAGAACCGTTACAAGAATCGACATGAGAGATTTCCACAGTATGTTTATGCTTGGATTTGACGGAAGTGAAACGGGTAAGAACATAAGCTAAAAGGAAATGTTAAAGAGCCGCTGTCTTTTTTGACGGCGGCTTTTCTTTTTTTCATTTTACTATTGCAAAATGAGCGGAAATGTTATATAATATAGAAGTATATGAATACTACACGAAAGGAACAGAAAAAATGGCTGACAATAAAAAGAAGGTAAGTGCGATTACTTCTATGGACGAAGATTTCGCACAGTGGTACACCGATATCGTAAAGAAGGCCGAGCTTATCGAGTATACAAGCGTTAAGGGCTGTATGGTAATCCGTCCTTACGGCTACGCAATCTGGGAAAATATCCAGCGTATTCTCGACGGAATGTTCAAAGCTACAGGTCACGAAAACGTATGCATGCCTATGTTTATTCCCGAAAGCTTACTTCAGAAGGAAAAGGATCACGTAGAGGGCTTCGCTCCCGAGGTTGCCTGGGTAACTCACGGCGGAAGCGAAAAGCTCGAGGACAGGCTTTGTGTACGTCCTACCTCCGAGACTCTTTTCTGTGAGCATTACGCTAATATTATCCAGTCCTACCGTGATCTCCCTAAGCTTTATAACCAGTGGGTAAGCGTTGTACGCTGGGAAAAGACAACCCGTCCCTTCCTCCGTTCAAGAGAATTCTTATGGCAGGAAGGCCACACTATCCACGCTACTGCAGAAGAAGCTATCGAGGAAACAGAAAAGATGCTTAACGTTTATGCGCAGTTCTGTGAGGAATCTCTCGCTATGCCTGTAATTAAGGGTAAGAAAACCGAAAGCGACAAGTTTGCGGGAGCTGAATCAACCTACGCTATCGAAGCGCTTATGCACGACGGAAAGGCTTTACAGGCAGGTACCTCCCACTATTTCGGAGACGGCTTCGCTAAGGCTTTTGATATTCAGTATGCAAATAAGGACAACAAGCTTACATACCCCCATCAGACAAGCTGGGGCGTAACAACAAGACTTATCGGCGCTATCATTATGACTCACGGCGATGATAACGGTCTTGTTCTTCCTCCTGCGGTAGCTCCTATTCAGGTAGTTATTATCCCTATCGCACAGCATAAGGAGGGCGTTCTCGAAAAGGCTAACGAGCTTAAGGAAAGACTTCTTAAAATGGGTGTAAGAGTTAAGCTCGACGACAGCGATAATTCTCCCGGCTGGAAGTTCTCGGAATACGAGATGAAGGGCGTTCCCGTAAGAGTTGAAATCGGCCCTAAGGATATGGAAAGCAACCAGTGCGTTATCGTAACACGTCATAACGGCGAAAAGGCTTTCGTTTCTCTTGATGAATTCGAAACTGCCGTTTCCGCTAAGCTTACCGAGGTTCGCGACGGTCTCTTCGCTAAGGCTCTCGAAAACCGCGAAAAGCGTACCTTTGCCTGCAAGACTATCGACGAGATAAATACTGCATTAGCCGAAAAGGGCGACGGCTTTATAAAGGCTATGTGGTGCGGCGACGAAGCCTGTGAGGATAAGGTTAAGGAAGAGACAGGCGTAGGCTCGAGATGTATTCCCCTTGAGCAGGACTGCTTCTCCGATACCTGCGTATGCTGCGGAAAGCCCGCTAAGTTTGAAGTTTACTGGGGCAAGGCATACTGATGCGGCTGCTTCAGGATTTCGACGAAAGGAATTATTCTTCTAAGGACAGAATCTTTACAAGAAGAGCTGCCCGTGCAATAATAATAAAGGACGGAAGAATAGCTCTCGTACGAAGTGAAAAGGAAGGCTTCTATAAATTCCCCGGAGGCGGTATCGAGAACGAGGAAACCGAAATCGACGCTCTATGCCGCGAAACTCTCGAGGAGGCGGGGCTTATAATAATCAGAGAAAGCGTCAAGCCCTTCGGCTATATACGGGAAAAACGAAAAAGCATTTATAAAAAGAATGAGATTTTCGAAATGTATTCCTATTATTATACTGCCGACGTAGAGGACGAAGCCTGCGAGCAGAAGCTTGACGGCTATGAAGCTGAGCTTGGTTATAAGCTTGAATTTGTCGAGCTTAAAAAGGCCTATGATGTAAATATGAAGCTCGGCCGTTACAGGAAATCAAGGTTCCTTACAAGAGAAGCAAGGGTTCTTGAGCTTCTTATGAAGGAAACCGAAAGTAATAATGAATAATTGTAATTCGCCATACGCAGAAAAGCGTTATGGCGAATTTTTTATGAGGAAAATTTTACCCTGTTTTAAAGATAGATATTGATTTTACAGAATTAAAGTGATATACTTTATTTGAATATACATTATGTCACGAAAGGAACGTTAATATGGAAAATGCCGTTTCCCTCAGCCTTTCAGCAGTAAGGGTTATGAATTTCGCAATGCAGCAGAACTGCATACCTGTAATAAGAAGCGTAAATATCCTTAATAATACCAATGATGATATAAAGAATCTTAAGCTCATTATACGTACGGAGCCTTCCTTTGCGGCGGCCTACGAAACCGAGCTTTACTCGGTACCGAAGGGACGTACTGTTGAGATTTCTCCGGTAAAGCTTTCGCTTTCTACCGATTACCTTTTCTCCCTTACCGAAAAGGTTATGGGCAGTATTACCGCCGAGCTGTATCAGGGCGAAAGCCTTATCGCTAAAGCCTCGGAGACTATAGAAATTCTTGCCGCCGACGAATGGCCGGGAACTCTCGTTATGCCCGAAATGACAGCCGCCTTTGTTACTCCGAATCATCCTGCTGTATCGGGAATTCTTACGAAAGCCTCCGTATACCTTTCGAAATGGAGCGGCTCCCCTTCCTTCAGCGGTTATACGACAAGAAATCCAAATATCGTAAAGCAGCAGGCTGCCGCAATATACGCGGCCTTACAGGAGAAAAACATCGCTTATATCCTCCCTCCCTCAAGCTTCGAAAAAACGGGTCAGAGAATAAGATTTGTACCTGCCGTGATGAATGAAAAGCACGGTACCTGTATGGATCTTTCGCTTTTATACGCTTCCTGCCTCGAAGCGGCAGGCCTCAATCCTATCCTTATTTTTACTCAGTCCCACGCTTTTACAGGCTTCTGGCTCGAACAGGAAACCTTCCCCGAATGTGCCGATGATGATATTACCGCTCTTACAAAAAGGGCTGTAAACGGAATCGACAGAATCTGTCTTGTTGAATGCACCGACTTTACGGCAGGAAAATCCACAGACTTCGAAATATCCGAGAGGAATGCCCTCGAACATCTTAAAAATCCCGAAAGCTTCGAATTATTCGTTGATATAAAGAGATGTCGAGGAAGCAGTATCCGTCCCGTACCGCTTACTGCACCGAAGGAAGGCTCGTCGGACGCCGTAGACTACGGAAGAGTTTGCGCTAACGAAATAACCTCCGCTCCTTCCGAAATTGAACAGCATACAGACCTTACCGCTTCATCGGGACAGGTACTTACAAAGCGTATGATATGGGAGCGTAAGCTTCTCGACCTTAGCCTTAGAAACAGTCTTCTTAATTTCAGATCCGCCTCCTCCAATATCCAGCTTATGGCTACCGATTTAACGGTTCTCGAGGACGAAATATCCAAGGGTGAAGAATTCAGGATTATGGCTATGCCCTCGGATCTAAAGCTTATACCTACCGAGAATAAAATCTTCGATATCGAAGCTAACAGAGAAATTATCTCCTCAGTTTCCGAATCGGAATTCAGGAGTCATCGCATACGCACCTTTACAAGCGAAGCTGAGCTTGAAAAGGTACTTAAAAAGCTCCACAGACAGGCAAAGGTGAGTATCGAGGAAAACGGCGCCAATACCCTTTACCTTGCGGCAGGCTTCTTAAGATGGTACGAAACCGACCGTAGCGAGCGTCCCCGATACGCTCCCCTTATACTTATCCCTGTAGATATCGTAAGAAAAATACAGGACAGATCCTACTCCCTCAGAATGAGAGACGAGGACGTACAGATGAACGTTACCCTGCTGGAAATGCTTCGTCAGGATTTCGGTATCGTCATAAACGGGCTGAATCCCTTACCTGCCGATGAAAACGGTACGGATATGAAGCTTGTTTTCAACACTATGAGACAGGGTATTATGGCTAAAAAACGCTGGGATATAGAAGAGCTTGCCTTTATCGGACAGTTCTCCTTCAGCCAGTTCATAATGTGGAACGATATAAGGAACAGAGCTGACGACCTGGAGAAGAATAAGGTGGTAAAAAGCCTTATGTCGGGTAAAACGGAATGGGTACCCGAGGAAACAGTCCCCTCCCCCTCTTATCTCGATGAAAATCTTGTCCCGGGAGATATGGCAGTTCCTACCAGCGCCGACTCCTCACAGCTCGCCGCAATATACGAGGCCTCAAGAGGACAGAGCTTCGTTCTTCACGGCCCCCCCGGAACAGGCAAGTCGCAGACTATCACAAATATGATAGCCAACGCACTTTATCAGGGAAAATCCGTGCTTTTTGTGGCGGAAAAAATGGCGGCATTATCCGTCGTTCAGAAAAGACTTGCGAAAATTGGACTTGCGCCCTTCTGTCTCGAGCTTCATTCAAATAAGGCTCAGAAAAGAAGCGTACTGAAACAGCTCGAAAACACCCTCGAAACAGGACATATAAAATCCCCCGAGGAATTTTCCGCAACAGCAGAAAAGCTCCATTCCTTACGAAAAGAGCTTAACGATACAATGAAACAGCTTTATACGAAGCGCTGGGCAGGGCTTTCGGTATATGACGCTGTTGTTGAATATGAAAGAGTAAGGGAATACGACGGAAGGCTTACCGTTTTCCGTGAGCTTCTTGCTACTGCCGACGAGCTTAAATATTCCGAATGGAAGGAAGCCGTTAAGGATACCGCTGACGCAGGAGCCGTTATCGGAAGTCTTAAAGCTTCTCCTTTAAGGAACTGCAGGCTTACAGGCTATACTATGGAAATCCGCGACGGGTTCAGGGCTACGGCGGAGAAGCTTTCATTATCGGCTAAGGAAGCTGCGACGGCCTTCGAGAGCCTTGAAGGCGCTATAGGAACGGTACTGCCCAAGAATAAGAACTCCTTCCTTTCTTCGGCGGAAATTATCCGTACGTTAACCCAGTCCGACAGGCTTATTCCCGATATTGTTTCTTCCGAAAATTCCGATATACTTAAAAATGAGATTGAAAAAATCATTACCTCGGGAGAAAAATACAACAGCATTAAAACCGAATACAACGAGCTTTTCGAAAACAGTATCTGGAGCTACGACGCCGATAAGGCTCTTATCGAATGGAAGAAGGCACAGCAGAGCTGGCTTCTCGCAAAGTCCATAGGCACGGGAAAAATCCTTAAGGAGCTTAAGCTTTACGCTAAAAATCCCGACACTGTTACAAAGGATAATATAACCGATATCTTCTATAAGCTTTCCGAGCACAAACAGCTTGCGGTTATGCTTAATGCGTCTAACCCCTCGGTTATTTCCTCCCTCGGAGCCTTATGGAACGGCGAAAACAGCAACTTCTCCCTTATAAAGGCCTCTCTCGAGGAAAGTCTCCGAATAAGAGCGCTTATAACGCCCGAGATTAAAAATGCGGCGGTAAAGATTATTTCCGACGTGGATTTAGCGGCAGGAATCAAGAAAACAGCCGCAGATTTGTATGATAAGGTAAGAAGCTTTACCGATCTTACCGATATGATGAAAACCCTTTACAAGACTGAGGCCGAGGATAGCGAAAATTATCCTGCCGAAACAGCGGCGGCGGCGCTCAGCTGGGCGGAAAACGCCGACCTTCTCCGTGACAGAGCCGTTCTCGAGACGGCTGTAACGAAGCTTTACGAGCTCGGTCTTAAGGAAACTGCTGACGCTTATCTTAACGGCGAAGTGGCTGAAAATGAGCTTTCGAACGCCTTTACCTGTGCAGTATCCAAGGCTGTGATAACAATGGCTATAGAAAAGGAGCCTCTTCTCGCTTCCTTCCAGGGGGCACAGTTCGAAAACACAATCACCAAATACAAGAATTTCTGCGCACGCTTCGAGGAGCTCACGATAGAGGAGCTTGTATCGAAGCTTTCGGCGAAAATACCCGATACCTCCTCCGCTTCGGCAGGCTCTTCGGAAATAGGAATACTGCGTAAGGCGATAAAGAGCGGCGGAAGAAATATGCCTATAAGAAAGCTCTTCGACAGCATTCCCACCTTACTCAGAAGAATCTGTCCCTGTATGCTTATGAGCCCTATTTCGGTAGCTCAGTACATCGACCCCTCATACCCGAAGTTTGACCTTGTAATCTTCGACGAGGCTTCACAGCTTCCTACAAGCGAAGCTGTCGGCGCAATCGCAAGAGGCGAAAATGTCGTAGTAGTAGGCGACCCGAACCAGCTTCCTCCCACAAGCTTTTTCAATGTAAATCAGACTGACGAGGAAAACTATGATATGGAAGACCTTGAAAGCGTGCTTGACGATTGTCTTGCTCTTTCAATTCCACAGCGTCACCTTCTCTGGCATTACCGCTCGCGCCACGAAAGCCTCATCGCTTACAGCAACTCCAGATATTACGAAAATAAGCTCCGCACCTTCCCCTCTCCCGACGACCTTATTTCGAAGGTAAGCTGGGTAAAGGTAGAGGGCTTCTACGATAAGGGCGGAACGAAGCAGAATATTGCGGAAGCGGAAGCTATTACTGCCGAAATCGTAAGAAGACTCTCCGACGAGGAGCTTCGTAAGGAAAGTATCGGCGTTGTTACCTTTAGCGTTGTTCAGCAGGTTCTTATCGACGATATGATAGCCGAGGAATTCAGAAAGAATCCTCAGCTTGAGCAGTATGCAAATGAAATGCACGAGCCGATACTCGTTAAAAATCTCGAAAATGTTCAGGGTGACGAGCGAGACGTAATCCTCTTCTCGGTAGGCTACGGCCCCGATAAGAACGGTAAGGTTTCGATGAATTTCGGCCCTCTTAATCAGGATGGCGGCTGGCGCAGACTTAATGTCGCTATCTCCCGTTCACGAAAAGCTATGATAGTTTATTCCGTTATTACCCCCGAACAGATTGACCTTTCACGTACCTCCTCCGACGGTGTGGCAGGACTTAAGGGCTTCCTGGATTTTGCCGCTAAGGGTAATACTGCCCTTCCCGTAAGAGCCGCCGAGGAAAAGACCGAGGAGGATAGCTTTACGGAAACTGTATGCAGTAAGCTGAAGGAGCTGGGCTATAACGTTCGTACAAAGATAGGCTGTTCCGATTATAAGATTGATATAGGCGTTGTAAATCCCGATAATGAGGGCGCTTATATTCTCGGTATTATGTGCGGCGGAAAGGGTAATTTCTCGCTTACTACCGCAAGAGACAGAAATATCCTTCAGCCCTCGGTGCTTGTGGGTCTCGGCTGGAAAATCGTAAATGTACATATTCTTGACTGGCTCGATAATCCCGAAAAGGTAACCGAACAGCTTAAAGCCGTAATCGACAAAACCATTGCCGATTATAAGGCTAACCCCGATAAGCCGCAGGTTATAGAGGAAACTCCGAAAAGGGAGATTGTTTTCGAAAAAATAGAGACTCCCGAAGCGGAAACAGGTATCTCCGATTACATCCCCTATAAGCCAAGGGAACAGGGCTCATCGGAGGATTTCAAGAATGAAGCCGAAAAGGAAAATATCAAGGAAATTATCCTGGAAGCGGCGGAAGCGGAAGCCCCTTTAAGCAGGAAGCTTCTCTATAAATATGTTCTTTCCTCCTACGGAATTTCGAGAACAAGCCCGAAATATGAACAGCTTTTCTCGGAAGCGCTCTCGGAATGCGGCGTTCTTATTACTACCGCTAACGAAAACGAATTTATCTGGAAGGCTGACCAGAAGCCCGATAGCTACGATATCTGCCGCAGGTCCCCCGAGGGCGTTGAAAAACGAGCTCTCGAGGATATCGCACCCGAAGAAATATCGGCGGCGATAATGCTCCTACTCAAAAATCAGATAAGTATGAGCCGTGAGGATATCATAAAGGAAACGGCAAAAATCTTCGGCTATACCCGTGCAGGCTCATCGGCGGAAGCCGCTATTGCCCTCGGTATCGCTAAAACAGTACGAAGCGGTAAGGCTATGTTCGACGAGGACAGAAGGATAAAGCTTAAGGATTAAGAGAAAACGCTCTCTGATAATTCCACCACAAAATCCTCTACCGACAAATAAGCGGATATTACAAAGCCACTTTTGATGTTAATTCAAAAGTGGCTTTACTATTCTTTTAAAGTTGACTTTTTCTGATATCGCTGATATAATAAAAACAGCAATAATTCAGAAATTTACGAGGTACATTTATGGTTAAACCTGAATACGGAAAAAGAATTTCCAAAATAGACACATATTTGAATTGTGCAGAAATATTTGCTTATAGAAGTACTTGTATCAAAAGAAAATACGGAGCAGTTATAGTGAAAGATGATGTAGTTATTTCCACAGGATATAACGGTGCTCCCAGAGGCTTTGAAAATTGCTGCGACTTAGGAAGATGCCCAAGAATAGAAAAGGATATGCATCAGGGAGAGGGTTACGGAATTTGCCGTGCAGTTCATGCGGAGGCAAACGCACTGCTGAATTGTTCAAGACAGCAGACTATGGGTGCAGACCTGTACCTTGTCGGAGTAAATCCAAGCGATAATTCCATTCACAAGGCAAAGCCTTGTCCGTTATGTGCCAGAACTATAATTCAGGCAGGAATTAAAAATGTTTATTTAAGAGTAGGCGAGGAAACAGATGATTATGTTGTAATTCCTGCAACACAGTTAGAATGGGTTCAGGAACAGTGATACATTTCAGGATTTATCCATAAGAATATTAAGATAACCCGTGAAAAAATCACGGGTTATACTTTTTATATGACTGTTGCACTATACTAATGTGCATTTTTGTTATACCTTCTGAGCGAGAAGAGGAGAATAATAATTCCTGAAATCGGTAAATTCTCCCTTGTCGAGGGCTTCTCTTATTCTTTCGGTAAGGGTGTTATAAAAATAAAGATTATGCTGTACGGCAAGTCTGCCTGCAAGCTGTTCGCCCGACTTGAAAAGGTGGCGGATATAGCCTCTCGAGAAATTACGGCAGGTAGGACAATCACACTTTTCGTCAAGGGGACGGTCGTCTGTTGTGTATTTCTCATTTGTAGCGTGGGCAATACCGCTCCAGGTAAAGATAGTACCGTGTCTTGCATTTCTGCTTGGCATAACACAGTCAAACATATCTATACCTCTGTAAACGCCCTCGATAATGTTCGAAGGAGTTCCTACCCCCATAAGATAACGGGGCTTATCTACAGGCGCATAGGGTAAAACCACGTCAAGAATATGATACATAACGTCGGTAGGCTCGCCTACTGCAAGACCGCCGACAGCGTATCCGTCAAGGTCAAGCTTCGCTATATCCTGCATATGCTTTATACGGAGGTCGTCGAAGGTAGCGCCCTGATTTATTCCGAAAAGGAGCTGTTTCTTATTTATCGTTTCGGGGAGGGAGTTAAGTCTCTCCATCTCATTCTTACAGCGTATAAGCCATCTCGTGGTACGCTCTACTGAATTTTTCGCATACTCGTAGGTAGCGGGATTTTCAACACATTCGTCGAAGGCCATCGCTATTGTAGAGGCGAGATGAGACTGAATCTGCATACTCTCCTCGGGCCCCATAAAAATCTTACGACCGTCAACGTGGGAGCTGAAATATACTCCCTCTTCCTTTATTTTTCTGAGCTTGGCGAGGGAGAAAACCTGAAATCCGCCGCTATCGGTAAGGATAGGCTTGTCCCAGTTCATAAACTTATGAAGTCCGCCCATTTTATAAATCACGTCGTCGCCGGGTCTTACGTGAAGATGATAGGTGTTACAAAGCTCAACCTGACATTTAAGGTCTCTCAGGTCGAGAGAGGAAATTCCGCCCTTTATTGCGGCGGAGGTTCCTACGTTCATAAAGAAAGGGGACTGTATTTCGCCGTGAGGGGTTTTAAAAATTCCCCTTCTTGCGTTCCCCTCAGTCTTTAGTAACTGAAATTCGCTGTTTCCCATTTATACGGTTAACCTTCTCTTTCTTCTGTTATAATAAGTTCATTTTCGGTAACACGGCAAAGGTAGAAAATAACCCTTACCCCGTTTTTTACGGCAGTATCCAGAGCCTCGCCGAATTCCTTATGAGTTGATACATTCGGTCTTACCTCGGTGATACCGTTCATCTGTATAACAAAGGCTATCGAGCATTCATAGCCTTCTTTTACTGCGTCCTTAAGCTCATAAATATGCTTTACTCCTCTTTCGGTAGGAGCGTCGGGAAAATACCCGATTCCCTCAATCTCGAGGGTACAGCCCTTAACCTCGGTAAGAAGCTTCCTGCCTTCCTTTTCCATATAGAAATCAATTCTTGATTTTCCGTATCTGTATTCGGGCTTTATAAGGTCGTAGCCCTTTCCTGCCAGCCATTCAGCCACTACCTTATTAGGTGCTGAGCTGTCAATATTTATCCAGCCCGTACCCTCCTTATAAACCGAAATAAGGTCATAGGCGGTTTTCCTCGAAGGATTATCCGACTTCTGTAAAATTACGGGAACACCCTCAATAAGAAGCTCCTTACAGCGCCCCGTGTTCTTCACGTGGACGGTTTCGGGGCTTCCGTCTATTAAAACCCTGGCAATAAACCTGTTGGGACGGGAAATGAACTGCCCCTTTACCGTATTCTTATAAATCATAAAATAGCCATACTGTCGCCGAAGCTGAAAAATCTATAGCGCTCCTTGATTGCGGTATTATAAGCGTTAAAGGTTTTATCCTTACCGAGAAATGCGCTTACAAGCATAATAAGCGTACTTTCGGGCAGGTGGAAATTTGTAATAAGTCCGTCGATTACCTTGAATTCGTAGCCGGGATAAATGAAAATTCCCGTACTTTCCGTAACAGCCTTAACCTCGCCATGAGCCTGTGCCGCCGATTCAAGAGTACGGCAGCTTGTTGTACCTACTGCAATAACTCTACCGCCTCGAGCCTTACATTCCTTTATCTTACGGGCAGTTTCTTCGGGTACGGAATACTGCTCAACGTGCATTTTATGA
Organism: Ruminiclostridium sp.; assembly: GCA_045579625.1. Classification (GTDB taxonomy): domain Bacteria; phylum Bacillota; class Clostridia; order Oscillospirales; family Ruminococcaceae; genus Ruminiclostridium_E. Next base: position 4,613 of record JAZNMN010000047.1, on the reverse strand, counting down.
TTAAGGATATTTTCTTCCTTTACAGGTCTGAAGGTACCGAGACCTACGTGAAGAGTAACGAAAGCGGTATCCACTCCCTTTTCCTTAAGTTTTCCGAAAACCTCCTCGGTAAAGTGAAGTCCCGCAGTAGGCGCTGCGGCGGAGCCTGTCTCGTTACAGTAAATCGTGTTGTATCTGTCCTTATTTTTAAGCTTTTCCGTTATATAGGGCGGAAGGGGCATCTGGCCTATTCTATCGAGAATATCGAAAAATACGCCGTCAAAATCAAAGCGCACTATTCTGTTACCGTCGTCGATTACCTCGATAACCTCTGCGGAAAGCTCATCGGAAAATTTAACTCTTGCTCCTACCTTAAGCCTCCTGCCGGGGCGAACGAGAGTCTCCCAGGTATTTCCGCTTTTCTGATTAAGAAGAAGAAATTCACAGGCTACCCCCGTGTCCTCCTTGATACCCATAATACGTGCGGGGAAAACCTTGGAATCGTTCATAACCAGTAAATCGCCCTCACGGAGATACTCGGTTATATTATAGAAATTATCGTGAATAATCTCTCCGCCTTCACGTTCAATTTTCATAAGCCTTGAGCTGTCCCTGGGCTCTACGGGAGTCTGGGCGATAAGCTCCTCGGGTAAGTCATAGTAAAAATCCGATTTTAACATCTATATGCCTCTGTTAATTATTATTTCTTAAAAATTCGAGATATCCCTCCTCGGGAAGAGGACGGGAGTAATAATAGCCCTGGAGATAGGAAACTCCGTTTTCGATAAGCATATCTGCCATTTCCTTAGTCTCTACGCCTTCCGCAACAATCTTACTTCCTATATTGTTTATGAGCTTGATTAAATGAGGAAGAATAACCTTATGCTTCGGGTCGTCATTCTGGAAATAAGGCCAGATAAGGCTCTTATCAAACTTTATAAGCTCGTAGTTCGTTTCGGCAAGATTAGCTATATTGGAGAAGCCTGTGCCGAAATCGTCCATAGAGAAGGTACAGCCGAGACTCGTAAGCTTCTTCATATTACTCTGGAGCAGGTCGGTTCCCTCTACGGCGGCAGTTTCGGTTATTTCGAGATTGAAGAAGTCGGGAGAAATTCCGTACTTTTCCATAATATTGGAAAAACGCTGAGGAAGTCCCGTATCAACACCCTGTACGCCGGATACATTTACCTCGATATAATCGACGCCTGTATTCTTAATCTTATTCTGTGCCACAAATTTACATACAAGCTCGAATATCTTATCGCCGAGCTCGATAATAAGGCCCTTCTCCTCCGCAATCTTTATAAATTCATCGGGAGAGATAAAGCCGATTGTTTCGGTATCCTTAAGTCTTACGAGAGCCTCTGCGGAAGCGAAACGGCGGAGCTTTGCGGAATAAATCGGCTGGAAAAATACGCTTATACCGTCATTCTTAAGAGCGTCCTTAAGAATTTCGTATATGGTCATATATCTTTCCTGAGCCTTGAAATCCACGTCGGATATTCTCTGAACAACGCAGTCCCTGCCGTCGGATTTTGAATGCTGACTCATATACTCAATGATATCGAGAACCTCGTCTATATTATTGCTGTAATCGGGGCAGTCAAGCAGATTTACAACGCTTTCAACGGAAACCATTGTTCCGTCAACGTTCCAGCTTCGGCACATAATATCGCTGAGTGTTTCCCCTACACGCTCTGTATTGTACTTGTGGCGGTTAAGAATAATGCTGAAGGCACCGCTTCTTGAATGATAAACGTAATAATAGCCGTAATTGTCGGTAAGCACCTTACCGATTTCAGTCATAAGCCTGTGGGCGAAATCGTGGCCGTATTTGCTGTAGATATGCTGGATATTGGTTATTGATATATCCACAAGGCAGAATTCCGTTTTCGTACCCATAAAGTCCGACAAAGCGAGATTGTATGCCGTTTTATTGAAAAGGCCCGTATTTTCGTCGTAAAGCTCACGGGGATTTTCGAAGGCAATGAGCTGTACTGCAACCATAAGAGCAATACCAAGTCCCGATAAAAGGAAGTAGGGATTGAAGAGCTGTAATGCAGTAACACCCAGACACATAGCCGAGCCGAAGCGTATGGATAACTTGTCGTTGCGGGCAAACTTAAAGTAAGGAACAAAGGTAACGACTAATGAAGCTATCTGATAAAGCAGGGCTATGAAGTATACCGTATAAGGCATAAGTCCGTAGGAGTATACTCCTCTTTCATCGGAAACATAGTGTATATCGCCGAAGCATATCGCGCCAAGCGACACAAGGAGCGGTATCGTGATTGCGAAAAGCTGTAGCCTGCTGGGGTGCCGCTGTTTTGTTCCCTTTATGAATACATAAAGGAAGAAGCAGTACATCGTAGCGTTCAGCGTTCCGATAAAGAACTGATGAAGTAGGCGGTTAAGCCATTCGGGAACGGTATCAACGTGAGTTACCGTATAAACCGTAAGTATATCGAAAATCACATTGATAAGAGCGAAGGCATAGGTAGCCTTAAAGCATCTCGTGGAAAGAGAGGGAAGCTTTCTGTATCTTGCATAGAAGAAAAGAACGATTACAAATATACAAAGAGCGGCTACCTGAAAACGACAGTTAGTTGAAAATATAAATAATTTATCCATAAAATCCACCTATATAACTTTATCTCTTGGTTGTCTTTACTTTTTTCCTAATGATATTATTTCCTTGATTTCGTCTCTTGTAAAATTATATTTTTTGTCACAGAAATGACAGCATACTTCTGTATTTTCCTGCTCCTCGGCAAGACGAGTAAGCTCCTTAACTCCGAGGCTCATAAGTATTTCCTCCGTACGCTCCCTGCTGCAGCCGCATTTGTAGGAAACCTCCCAGCTGTCAAGTATATCGCCGCCAAGGCCTTCAAGCCCCTTGAGTGCGATATCCTCGCTGGTGAGACCGCTTTCTATCATAGCAGTAACACTCTGCATATCACGGATATTTCTCTCTATTATATCTATTGCAGCCTCGTTTACAGGCGGAACAAGCTGGATAATATAGCCCCCTGCCGACTTGATTGACCAGTCGCGGTCTACAAGCACGCCGAGAGCGCAGACTGTAGGAATCTGCTCGCTTACTGCATAATAGCTCGTAATATCCTCGGCGATTTCACCCGAAACGATAGGGGTTTGTGTAGCGTAGGGCTCCTTTAAGCCTAAATCCTTTACTACTCCGAGGAAGCCATCATTTCCCACATAGCCCGAAACGTCAAGCTTTCCGTTAGGCTTTAAGGGAAGGTCAACCTGGGGATTTTCGGCATAGCATTTTACATTTCCCATATAATCCGCCGCAACAACGATATTCCCCGAGGGGCCGCCGCCGTTTATTCTTAAGGTAAGCTTATCATCCTTGCCCTTAAGCATAGCTCCCATTATACAGCCTGCTGTGGCGAGACGTCCCATAGCCGCCGAGGCTACAGGAGTTGTGTTATGTATTCTGAAAATTTCGTTTACTATATCCGTTGAATTTATTGCGGAGCAGAGTACGCTTCCGTCGGCGGATAAAGCTCTTACTATTTTTCCCAAAGGAATCTTCCTTTCTGTTTCTATTTCTTTCTCGCTACAAAGGTAAGCTTTTCGCTTTCCTCCGTAGGCTCATTTTCTGTAAGATATTCATAGCAGGCGACTACCTCAAAGCCTGCCTCAATCAACATTTTTTCGATATTCTCTCTGCTGAAGGCAGTCTCGCTGAACTCATCGGAATAGCGGTAATAAACGCCTTCCCTTTCCTCGAAGAAATCAAGGTAAATATCGGTAACGCCGTCGCCCTGATATTCATTCTGCCACACGCAGTAAACCTCGTCAGTATCGTAAACGAAGGTGTTATCGCCGAGAATATGCTCGTGCTTATAAAGGGTATTTACATCAAACATAAATAATGCCCCTTTATTCGAGAAAAGAGACACTCTTTTAAAGGCTTCCGATACTGCAGTAATATCCTCTAAGTGATTTATGCTGTCAAGTGAGCATATTGTTCCGTCGATAGTTCCGAAAAGGTCAAGCTCCGTCATATCCTGGCAAAGATATTCGATTCCCTCGTGGGGCTTGGATACTGCAATATTAAGCATTTCGGAGGAAATATCGGTACCTATAACGTCGTAACCCATATCCCTTAATACAACGGAAAGGCTGCCCGTACCGCAGGCGAGATCGAGCATAATTCCTCTTTCACCGCCGAACTTAACGTTCAGCCTGTCATAATACACAGCTAATTCATTATAGTCGATATTTCTTGTGAGAAAATCATAATACCCTGCGAAAGCTTCATAGCCCATCAGAGCTTATTCTCCTCACGAAGACGGTTGAATACCACATTATAGCCTTCCTTACCACACTGGAGAGTACGGTTTACTCGGCTGATTGTTGCAGTACTTGCGCCTGTATAATCAACGATATCGGCGTAAACCTTATCCTCGATAAGAAGCTTGGCTACGACTAAACGCTGGGAAATGGAAGCGAGCTCCTGAACTGTACATAAATCCTCGAAGAAGGCTTCACATTCTTCGATATTCTTAAGCTGGAGAATTGCCTCGTAAAGAAAATTTCTGTTTTCGTAATTGATATTCTGCTTTTTCATAATTATACCTTCCCTGAAAAATCCGTAGTTTCCC
>JAZNMN010000046.1:0-31974 GCA_045579625.1 Ruminiclostridium sp. | reverse complement strand
AAGATCTTAGGCGGTATGAATATCGCTGAAAGACGTATCCCTCTTGACGGTCGTTCTTCGGCAGTTATCGACGGCGTTACACAGGACCTTCGTATTTCTACAATTCCTACCGTTTACGGCGAAAAGTGCGTTATCCGTCTTTTAGCTACAGGTGACGAAAAGGCAAGAAAGATTACCGAGCTCGGTATGACCGACTATAACTACGAAATGTTCAAGCAGATTATCCGTTGTCCTAACGGCGTTATGCTTGTAACAGGACCTACAGGTTCCGGTAAATCCACAACCCTTTACGCTACTCTCGGTGAGCTCTCTAAGCCTAACGTAAATATCGTAACAGCAGAAGACCCTGTCGAAAAGAAAATCGACGGCGTAAACCAGTGTCAGATGAACGAAAAGGCAGGTATGACCTTCGCCGCAGCCCTCCGTTCTATCTTACGTCAGGACCCTGACATCGTAATGGTCGGAGAAATCCGTGACGGCGAAACAGCCGATATCGCTATTCGTGCAGCTATCACAGGACACTTGGTTCTTTCTACACTCCATACAAACGACGCAGCTTCCACAATCCTCCGTCTCGTAGATATGGGCGTTGCACCTTATATGGTTGCTTCCTCTCTCGTAGGCGTTATCGCACAGCGACTTGTTAAGCTTCTTTGTCCCGAATGCCGTGAAAAGATTCTTCTTACCGACCCTGCTGACTTACGTCTTGTTGGTAAGACTGAGCCTGTTGAAATTTATCAGCATCATATCGGCGGCTGTCACGCCTGCCATAATTCGGGCTATAAGGGAAGAACCGCTATCCACGAAATTATCGTTTCTACCAACGATATCAAGGAGCTTATCTCCCAGAATGCTACTGCAGAAGAAATCGGAAAGCAGGCTACCAAGAACGGTACAAAGCTTCTTCGTGACAACGTTACCGATATGGTTCTCGACGGACGTACAACTATGGACGAGCTCGTTAAGGCTACATACACCGTATAACTTAGGCAAGATGTCCCCCGCCTCTAAGGCGTCGGATTCCATTTTTCCATTCAGCAGGGGATATACCCCCTTACTGAATGGAAGGTTGGCTTCGCCAACCCTTGCCGCGTTGAATGACGGGGCAAGCCCTTATTGAACAGGAAAGGAAAAGCATACTATGACAAATGCAATTGATATTAACCAGATTCTTGACGAAGTAAGAGCCTTAGGAGCTTCGGACTTACATTTTACTGCAGGTCTTCCCCCTATTATCCGTTTACACGGTAATATCAAGAAGGTTTCGGGCTATCCCGACTGTACAGAGCCGATTATCGTAAACGTAATCAACCAGATTACATCTATCAAGCATAAGCAGACTATTCAGAAGGGTCTCGACGCCGACTTCTCATACGTTTCCGCTTCCGGTCACAGACACCGTGTCAACGTATACAGACAGCGTGGATACCACGCAGTAGCTATGCGTCTTTTAAGAAATGATATTCCTACCTTAAAGGACTTATTCTTACCCCCTATCCTCGGCGATTTCGCTTTAAAGCCTCGTGGACTTGTACTTGTAACAGGCCCTACAGGTTCCGGTAAGTCTACTACTCTTGCGGCTATGATTGACCATATCAACCGTCAGAAGAACTGTCATATCATCACAATCGAAGACCCTATAGAATACCTTCACAACCATAAGCAGTCTATGCTTAACCAGCGTGAAGTAGGCGTAGACGTTGACAGCTTCGCAGGCGCATTAAGAGCTGCGCTCCGTGAAGACCCTGACGTTATCCTCGTAGGTGAAATGCGTGACTTCGAAACAATCAACGCTGCGGTAACTGCGGCGGAAACAGGTCACCTTGTGCTTTCCACACTGCATACAACAGGTGCGGCTGAAACCCACGACCGTATCATCGACGTTTATCCCCCTCACTCACAGGGTCAGATTCGTTCACAGCTTGCGAACTCTATGGTCGGCGTAATTTCTCAGACACTTTGTGCTACCACAGACGGTAAGGGACGAGTAGCGGCTCTCGAAATTATGGCGGCTACCGACCCGATCAGAGCTATGATCCGTGAAGGTAAGATCTTCCAGATTCCCAGTGCTATCGCTACAGGTAAGAGAGACGGAATGTTCTCCCTTGACCAGGATCTTGCGAGACTTGTTCGTAACGGTAAGATCAGCGAGGAGCTCGCTTACTCCCGTTGTCAGGATCCCGCAGAATTCAAGAGATTCCTTTCTCTCGCGTAAGGCAGGACGATTTTACAGTTTCTTTATTTTATATGAAACGGCTAATCCCGCAGTCATAGGACTGCGGGATTTTAATATTCAACTCTCGAAATTGTATATTTACAAACAAATTATACCATAAGTATACAAAGTAAGCGTTAAAAAAGCAGATTTTGTTCACAATGTGACAAAACCTGCTCATTTTATTGTCAGTCGTTCTTGATATGAACGTCAAGCTGGTTATAGGGAACAGAAATATTATCGGAAATAAACTGTTCACGGATACGATAAATCGAGCCGAAATAAGCGTCCCAGTAGTTATCAGTCTTACACCAGCCTCTTACGGTAATATCGATACCGCTGTCCCCCTGACCGCTCATCATAACGGCGGGAGCCATATCGCCTTCCTGTACAAGAAGCTTTTCCTCGGAAAGAGCCTTAAGTATAGCCGCCTTGGCCTTTTCGAAGCTTTCGTCGTAGGAAATCGAAATTAAGTGGTCGATACGACGGTGAGGAAGCTCCGTAAAATTCACGCATACTGCATTAGCCGCCATACCGTTAGGCACATAAATCACCTTATTATCGGGAGTTATAAGCTTTGTGTAGAGAATGTTGATACAGTCGACCGTACCCTCCTCGCCGTTGGTTTTAATATAGCTTCCTACCTTAAAGGGCTTGGAGAAGAGGATAAGGAAGCCGCCTGCGAGATTGGAAAGGCTGTCCTGAAGGGCGAGACCTACCGCTACTCCTGCAGTACCTATAACCGTGATAATTGAGGTTGTAGGAACGCCTAAAATGGATAAAACTACGGTAAGTAAAAGCACGTAGAGTACGATTTTTATAGCGGATTTCAGGAATTTTGTAATAGTAAGGTCGAGCTTTGTACGCTCAAAGGCCTTGCTCATAAGCTTAATTGCAAGCTTTGAAAGTAAAAAGCCGACAATCAGCACTACTAAAGCGAAAATTATCGTTGGGAGGGCGTTTAAGAAGCCTGCCCATATACTTATAAAAAAGTTGGAAATATCTGTAAAAGCTTTGAATGGTTCCATATTAACCTCCTCTTATGTTCATTAAATTCAGTACAGCGAACAAAAACTGCCGTTAAAAATTACGTTATGTATAAATTATCGAGAATTATACAAAATTAAGCGTAAAAATTGCCCGAAGAAAACTTCCTCGGGCAATCCTTATTCAGAAATTTTAATTATACACAGCCCTGAGCCTTCATAGCTTCAGCAACCTTTAAGAAGCCTGCGATATTTGCGCCGGCTACGAGGTCGTCGCCGAGACCGTATGTACGAGCAGCGTCAACGGAAGCGTCGAAGATGTTCTTCATAATAGTCTTAAGCTTAGCGTCTACTTCTTCAGCTGTCCAGCCGTAGCGCATAGAGTTCTGGGACATTTCGAGACCGGAAACTGCTACGCCGCCTGCGTTTACTGCCTTAGAAGGAGCTACGATGATGCCCTTGCTCTTAAGAAGAGCCACAGCTTCGTTAGTTGTAGGCATATTGGAAACTTCAACGTAGTACTTAACGCCGTTAGCGATAATCTGTTCAGCTTCAGCGATATCTACTTCGTTCTGTGTTGCACAAGGCATAATAATGTCAGCCTTAACGCCCCAGGGCTTCTTACCTGCAACAAATTCAACGCCGAACTTATCAGCGTAATCCTGTACTCTGTTACGGCAGGAAGCACGCATTTCGAGCATATAGTCAATCTTTTCGGGAGTATTGATACCGTCGGGATCGTACACGTAACCGTCGGGGCCGGAAATTGTAACAACCTTACCGCCGAGCTCGGTAACCTTAAGAGCAACACCCCAAGCAACGTTGCCGAAGCCGGAGATAGCAACTGTCTTACCCTTGATATCGTGGCCGAAATGCTTTAACATTTCTACTGTGTAGTATACTGCACCGTAGCCTGTAGCTTCGGGACGGATAAGAGAACCGCCGTAGGGGATACCCTTACCTGTAAGAACGCCTGTGAATTCGTTCTTGAGTCTCTTGTACTGACCGAACATGTAGCCGATTTCTCTTGCGCCTACGCCGATATCACCTGCGGGAACGTCTAAGTCAGCGCCGATATGTCTGTAAAGCTCTGTCATAAAGCTCTGGCAGAAGCGCATTACTTCTCCGTCAGACTTACCCTGGGGGTCGAAGTCGGAGCCGCCCTTACCGCCGCCCATAGGAAGGGAAGTAAGAGAGTTCTTGAAGGTCTGTTCGAAGCCGAGGAACTTGATAATTCCGAGGTATACAGAAGGGTGGAAACGTAAGCCGCCCTTGTAAGGACCGATAGCGGAGTTGAACTGTACACGGAAACCTCTGTTTACCTGTGTCTTACCGTTATCGTCTACCCACGGTACACGGAAAACGATCTGTCTTTCGGGTTCAACGATTCTTTCGAGAACGCCGCTTTCGATAAAGTCGGGACGCTGTTCAACTACAGGCTGGAGAGTTTCTAAAACTTCTGTTACAGTCTGGATGAATTCGGGTTCGCCCGCATTTCTTTTCTTAACAGTCTCAAGAAGATTCTTGAGGTATTCATTTGTGATTGCCATTGGAATGTCCTCCTGTTATATTTTACTGTAGGTTTCGCAGGAATACTACTCCCTACGACTTTACCTTATTATAATAGCATAGTTTGACATTTTTTGCAAGTGTTTTCTATAAAAAAATCATAAATTTTTACATTTTACGGGAAATGGTGAAATTTTTATCAAAATTAAGCAAGATTTTGATTTCGATATTTCACTTTCAGGGTTGTTTCGGGTATATTCGAGGTGGAAACAGCCTGATTTTGCAGGAAATTCCGCTTAAATATATATGAAAAAGAATAACGGGTTATTCACGGGCAGGATAAAAGGGACTTTTTATCTATATTCAACAATATATGCCTTAAAAAATAATATACATTTGTACACATAGTACCTTGCAAAGCAAAGTAGCTTGTGATATAATATGAGCATACAAGGTACTTGGTAGCACAAAGTACCTTGCAGAAAATAAAACTTAAGGAGGAGAAGGAATGCAGTCCCAGCTTAAAAGAGGAACTCTCGAGCTTTGCGTACTGTCGCTTCTTGGGCGGGGAGATTGTTACGGCTATGAGATAGTAAACAAAATCTCCGATTGTATGCAGGTTACGGAAGGAACAATATATCCTTTACTTAAAAGGCTTAAGGATAACGGAAATATAGATTCCTACATTGTAGAATCACAGGAAGGCCCACCGAGAAAATATTACAACATTACCGATAAGGGTCGTGAAATAGAAAAAGAACAGGAAGAGGAATGGCGAAGATTTTCTATCGCTATAAACAAACTGCTTGACGGCGAGGAAGGGAAGGAAACAGTATGAAATACAGCACAAAATCAGAATTTATAAGCGGACTCCGTGAGGCGCTTTATAAAAACGGCGTATCCGATACGAGAGATATACTCCTCGATTTTGACCAGCATTTCGACGACGGTGCGGCCGCAGGAGAAACAGAAGCGGAGGTTTGTGAAAAGCTTGGAGACGTAGAGGAAATCGCTAAGCAGTACATTTCCGACGAGGTAAGCGTTGAGTCCGTCAAGGAAACAGCGGAAGCGCCTGCCGCCGAAGCGTCGGGCTTCGATAACAACAACTACGGCCGGTCTCAGACAAATACTGCCGCAGCGGCTCCCGCACCTACAGCTCAGGGCGGCTTTACTCCCGACGGCGGCGCTATTGCAGGAAGAATCTGCGTGGACGTTTTCGTGTTCAGTTGGGCGATACCTGCATTATTAAGCGTAATCTTAGGCTTCTACTCTGCGGTAATTTCAATAGGCTGTGCAGGGCTCGGCGTAGTAATCGGCGGTATAGGAATGAACTTTATGGATGTTTCGGGACTTATCCAGTCTCCCTTCTCGCCCATTTCAACAATACTTTTAGGCTTTATGCTCCTTGCTCTCTGCGGTCTGCTTGTTTCATTATGCTATATTATCGGAAGAGGCTTCGTGGATATAATAAAGAATATCATAAACTGGCACAGCAGAGCCTTCGTAGGCAGAAACGTAGTAAAAACAACAGCAATGCTCAAGGCTGAAAAAAAGAATCCTGCACCTATGGAGCTTGAATTAGGAGGTATGAGAGTATGAAAAAATTTACTGTAATTTGTGCTATCCTGTTCGCTTTCTTTGCGGTAGCCTTCGGCATTTCCGTAGCGGCAACAGGCGTAAGGGCGGGCGGAATGACCCTTTCCTTTAATCCCGTTATAAGATTGGGCGGCTTCGGCGGCGGAATCGAATTTAACGATAACGGAGTAAAGACAGAATATAAGACAGAAGCAGGAAGCTTCAGTTATGATTTCAAGGATACTGTTTACGATATTGATGTTGCGGCAGTAACAGCGGAAACCGTTATAAAGTACGGCGATACAACCAAGGTTGAAATCGACTATGAGGTAAAAAATCCTACAGGTCTCTCCTTCTCCGCAGAGGTAAAGGACGGAAGGCTTACTGTCGAAGAGAAGGTTTTCTCCTTCTTTACCTTCAATATGAGTAAAGCGGAAAATACTCTTGAAATTACTCTTCCCCGTAAGACCTACAATGACGTAGAGGTAGTAAACGTTTCGGGTAAGAACGTAATCTCGGGACTTGAATGTATGAATTTTAGAGGTACTCTCACAAGCGGAACAGGCGATTATAATTTATACGCTCAGAACATCGAGCTTAATACAATATCGGGTAATCTTACCCTTACTAACCGCACAAATATGAGAGCTCACAGCATTGTTCTCAACAATACCTCGGGAACTCATAAAATAAGCGGCTTCCTCGCCGATAATATAGAAGTAAATACCGTAAGCGGCGATATTACTGCCGAAAAAATTTCGGGCAGAACTATCGTTAATTCTACCTCGGGAACAGTAAATCTCGATTATAAGGAATGGGCTAACGACCTTGAAATCAACCTTGTAAGCGGCGATTGTAACGTTAAGCTTCCCAAGGGCTCGGGCGTAGCTCTCGATTTCGACAAGATGTCCGGCGATGTTGAGATAGATCTCGGCGGAACAAAGACCAAGGTAACCAGCAGCTCCGAAGGCATTTACGGCGGCTCTATAGTTCACAATGTAGACGCAAGTATTATGTCGGGCGATATCAGAATTTCCGATTAAGTCAGTATAAGCGTATTGCCGTAATTCGCAAGCTATGGCAATACGACAGCATTTTAAAAGACTCCGCCGTCCTTCATTATGAGGGACGGCGGAGATTTGCTGTTTTAAGAAGAAAGTATGGAATGAGCTTGGTTAATCAGGCTCGCCAAAGTCAGAGAATATATTTATCAAATGCTCCTTGCGCGGGAATAAATCGGGAAATAAAGCATAAATATGTGCGGAACTGCCCGAGGCGGCTCGCCTCATACTAACATTTCCCGAAGGCCCGAGAGTATTTTCTTTTCTCTGCGGGAGACCTGTACCTGAGTCATATTCAGAAGCTTTCCTGTCTCACTCTGGGTCTTTCCTTTCCAGTAGCGAAGATAGATAAGCTGTCTGTCCTCCGCAGGAAGTGTAGTAAGGCATTGTTTAAGGGCGATAAGCTCGGTAGCCTTGACCTGGGGCGCTTCTACGGGTATATCGAATTCACTTCCGTTTTCGTCGGTTTCCGTAAGAGAAATAGCGGGCTGGGAAGCGGCTATCGCTTCAATCACATTTTCGGAGCTTTCTCCGAAGTATTCGGCTATTTCGCTTATAGAGGGCTCTCGTCCGTCCTTGTTACAGCTCTCCTTATACCTTGTAATTTTCAGGGAAAGCTCCTTAAGGCCACGACTTACCTTTACTGTACCTCCGTCGCGGAAGAGCCGTTTTATCTCGCCTAAAATTACAGGCACGGCATAGGTTGAAAAGCAGAGCCCACGTTCATCGTCGAAGCCCTTCGCCGCCTTTACGAGACCCATACAGCCTGCGGAAAAAAGCTCCTCGTATTCTATACCTCTGCCCCTGAAGCGGTTGGCGAGGGAATGGACGAGCCCCATATTATTTTCGATAAATTCGTCAGTCAGTCTGTTCATTCCGTCCGTTAAGCCTCTTTATAAGCGTTACGGCTGTGCCTTTTCCGACCCTGCTCGTAACGCGAATCTTATCCGTAAAGCTTTCCATAACTGCGAAGCCGAGCCCCGCACGCTCCCCCTCGGGGGAGGTTGTAAAAAGCGGCTCCATAGCCTTTTTTATATCGGGGATACCGATGCCCTTATCGGAAATTTTTATGTAAAGGGTATCGTTTCCGAGTATCCTGAGAAGAATAGTTATATCGCCTATTTTACTGCAGTAGCCGTGAACTATGGAATTTGTCACAGCCTCGGAGACGGCTGCCTTTATATCGTTTATTTCCTCGATGGTGGGGTCAAGCTGTGAGGCGAAGGAGGAAACGAACATTCGTGCCAGACCTTCATTTTTAGAGTAGGCGGGTATAACGATTTTTGCGTAATTTGTAATATCCTGCATTATCTTATTTTCCTTCCGTTTTTTTAATCATACCTTCAAGGCCCGAAAGCCTCAGAATTTTTCTTACCTGGTCCGAGGGAGAGGTTATAACCACCTTCCCGTTCCAGCCCGAAACCTTTCTCGCTCTTCCGAGGATAAGGCCGATACCCGAGCTGTCCATAAAGCCGACCTCGCCGAAATCGAGAGTAAGAAGCGGCGGCGTAGTCCGTTCGAGCTCTCCGTCAATCTGTATTCTCATTTCAGCGGAGCCGTGATGGTCGATATCGCCCTTTAATGAGGCAGTAAGCTTGTTGTTATCATAGCTGAATTGAACTGACATTTTTAAATCCTTTCCTTTATACTTCGTTTTATAGTATTATACCCCCTTTATGCTGTGAAACCTGTCGAAACGGGGAGGGGAAATAAAAAAATTCCGACATACAAAGCTGTATGCCGGAACAGGGAATTATTAGGATAAGATTATGACGATAAAAAAACACAGAGCCCTTACGAGCTCTGTGAATTACTGACTGTATTAGGCCTTCTTAGCCTTGTGGAATACCTTTTTACCCTTCTTGATAATTACGAAATCATCAAGAGCTATCATTTCGTTTACATCGGTAATCTTAGCGTCGCTAACGCTTACGCCGCCGCCTGTTATAAGGTTACGAGCCTCTCTCTTCGAGGGAGCAAGCTTACAAGCCACGAGAAGGTCAACGATACCGATTTTTCCGTCGGTAAGAAGCTCTGCGCCGATTTCGGTAGTAGGCATATCATCGGAGTTTCCGCCGCCGCCGAATACATTCTTGGCAGCGTTAAGAGCCTTTTCAGCTTCCTCCTCGCCGTGAACCATTTTTGTAAGCTCGTAGGCGAGAAGCTCCTTAGCCTTATTGAAGGCGGCTCCTTCCATCTTAGCTTCCATATCCTCGATTTCCTCAATCGGTACAAAGGTAAGAAGCTTTAAGCACTTAATAACGTCGGAATCGGCAACATTTCTCCAGTACTGGAAGAAATCGTAGGGGGAAGTCTTAGCGGCGTCGAGCCATACTGCACCCTTTTCGGTCTTACCCATTTTCTTACCCTCGGAATTAAGAAGGAGAGTAATAGTCATAGCGTGTGCGTCCTTACCGAGCTTTTTACGGATAAGCTCAGTACCGCCGAGCATATTTGCCCACTGGTCATCGCCGCCGAACTGCATATTACAGCCGTACTTCCGGAAAAGCTGGTAGAAGTCGTAGCTCTGCATAATCATATAGTTGAATTCAAGGAAGGTAAGGCCTCTTTCCATTCTCTGCTTGTAGCATTCGAAGGTAAGCATCTTATTAACGCTGAAGCAAGCGCCTACCTCTCTTAAAACGTCAACATAATTGAGCTTTAAGAGCCAGTCTGCGTTATTTACCATAACAGCCTTTGCCTCGGAGAAGTCGATGAAACGGCTCATCTGCTTTTTGAAGCATTCGCAGTTATGGTCGATATCTTCCTTGGTAAGCATTTTTCTCATATCGGTCTTACCGGAGGGGTCGCCGATCATACCTGTACCGCCGCCTACTAAGGCTATGGGCTTATTTCCTGCCATCTGCATACGCTTCATAAGGCAGAGAGCCATAAAGTGGCCAACGTGAAGGCTGTCGGCGGTGGGGTCGAAGCCGATATAGAAGGTAGCCTTTCCGTTATTTATCATTTCGGAGATTTCCTTTTCGTCGGTTACCTGGGCGATAAGGCCTCTGCGCTGTAATTCTTCGTAAAGTGTCATTTTAATCTTCCTTTCCTTCAGTCCCCCGAAATACCCGCAAAGCCGCCCGAACCCCCTTGAAACGCAGGCGTTTCAAGAGTCCGTGCCGCCGCCTATATATGGAGAACGGAGCATATTGATAATTTTTGTGTTTTTAAAGCGCTGTGCTTTTGGGAGGGGGAGCGGCGGCTCGGGGAAGGGCGCAGGCCCTTCGGTTCGGGCGGCGTTCTTCCTTCTGAGTCGGATTCCTTATCAAAAAAGCCCCCGAACTGTTTAACAGTCCGAGGGCGTGTTACCGCTGTACCACCTCAGTTTATCGGAAAAATCCGACCTTTGAAAGCTGTAACGGGCTTACCCGTACCGCCTAATCGCTTACGCTTTCAGCAAGTCACTCAGGGATGTATTCGGTTCGGCTCTCCGCCTGCTCACACCTGCCGCAGGCTCTCTGAAGAAGAGTATCGGACGTACTGATTCCCGTCAACGCTTTATGTATTAACTGCATTTTAACATATTACAGGCTTTTTGTCAAGTCATCGAAGCCTGAGGTAAGTTTAAACTTGCAATTTATTATGATTTATGATATACTTAATGTATATATCCAAAAAAAGAAGTATTTTAAGGAGGTAAGATATGGCTTCACATTACGAATTTTCGAAAGTAACGCCGCAGATAGAGGAACTGGCGTCATATTGCACAGGTAACAGCAATATCACCCCCGAGCTTTATCTTGAGCATAACGTGTACTGCGGTCTTCGCGACCTTAACGGAAAGGGCGTTTTAACGGGACTTACCGAAATATCGGAAATAGTTTCGAAGAAAAAGAATGCGGAAGGGATAGAGGAGCCCTGTGAGGGCGAGCTTTATTACCGAGGAATAGATGTAAGGGATATAATAAAGGGTTTTATGAAGGATAACCGTTTCGGCTTCGAGGAAACCACCTATCTCTTGTTGTTCGGAAAGCTTCCCGATAAGAAACAGCTTGACAGCTTCGTAAGAATGATAGGGAATTTCAGACAGCTTCCCTCCTCCTTCGTAAGAGACATAGTTCTAAAATCCCCCAGCGATGATATAATGAATACCCTTGCGAGATGTGTTCTTACGCTTTACGCTTACGACGATAACCCCAACGATTTATCAATACCCAATGTATTAAGGCAGTCTCTTGAGCTTATTGCGCTTTTCCCTATGCTGGTAGTATACAGCTATCACGCTAAGCGCTATTACGACGGTAAGGGACTTATTATCCACCGTCCTCATAAGAGCCTTTCCATAGCGGAAAACATACTGCACCTTTTAAGAGAGGACAGCAGGTATACAGCTCTCGAAGCGAGAGTTCTCGACCTCTCCCTTGTACTTCACGCAGAGCACGGCGGCGGAAACAATTCCACCTTCACCACTCACGTTGTAACCTCCTCGGGTACGGATACCTATTCGGCTATTACGGCGGCGCTTTCCTCCCTTAAGGGCCCCAAGCACGGCGGCGCAAACCTTAAGGTTATGGATATGTTCGACGAGCTTAAGAGGGAGGTTAAGAACTGGGAGGACGAGGACGAGGTAAACGCTTATCTCGAAAAGCTTCTTAATAAGGAGGCCTTCGACAGAAGCGGCCTTATCTACGGTATGGGTCACGCAGTTTATTCAGTTTCCGACCCGAGAGCTCAGGTTTTCAAGGGCTACGTGGAGAAGCTCGCCAAGGAAAAGGGAATGGAGAAGGAATTCAACCTTTATGCAAGTGTAGAGCGTCTCGCGGCCGAGCTTATCGCCAAGAAAAGACGTATCTATAAGGGCGTAAGCGCAAACATCGACTTCTATAGCGGCTTCTGCTACTCTATGCTCGGTCTTCCTATCGAGCTTTATACTCCTTTATTTGCAGTAGCCCGTATTTCAGGCTGGTCTGCCCACAGAATAGAGGAGCTTATAAACGGAAAGAAGATAATCCGTCCCGCTTATATGAATGTCCAGCCTCGTAAAGAGTATGTTGAGCTTGATAAGAGATAAAATAGCGGTATAGCCACTAAAAAAGCCTCAGGCAGTTCGTTGATGAACTGCCCGGGGCTTTTATATTATCAGTTTTTGCGTTCAAAAAGATAGATTTCTTCAGCTCCGTTGGTGCTGTCCGTTAAGGTATCGGTATTTTCGTCATAGGAAAGCTCCCATATAGCGTAGTCTATACCCTCGAGGCATACCTTGAAGCCCGAATAGGTAGGAACTGCAACATAGCCGTCCTCTCCGCATACCTTTATACTTCCGTCGGAGTTTATTGTTATCGTATATTCGGTTGCTGAGCTTGAATGCTCTTCTGCCGCAACTCCGCCTATAGAAACAAGCATCCATTCTCCGCTCAGAGCGGTTACGTCGAAGTCGCCCTCGGGCTTAAGCACGCCGTTATCGATAAAGTTATAGCCCTCGGTAAATTCGAAGTAGGCCTCAATTCTTCCGTCAAGTAAATCTCCGTAGGTTAAGGTGCGCTTTTCGGAATCAACGATGAAATCCGCGAAGCGGGCCTCGTCGTAATGGAGACGGAAGCCGTAAGCCTCGTTTGTAATCGGATAGATTTTATAGCCGTCCTTATCCTCTACCTCTATTTCGCCGTTCATTATAACGAGATTTTTCTGAAGGTCGGAAACCTTATAACCGTTTTCCTCAGCAAACTGTTCAAGAGGAATTCCGTTTACGGAAGTAACCGTCCAGACGCCGTTGATATCAAAGGGGTCGGTCTTTGTGTAGTTATAGGTGCTTACGATATCCTGACCGAGAACATAGTCGCCGGGAAGAAGGTTGTTGGGAATAAGGGGGGCGCCTGTAGAGGAGCAGTATGTACCCAGAGGGAACACAGCTCCGTTCGCTCCCAGGTAATAACCGCTTTCTGCGTCATCCCAGAGATATTCCTTTCCTGTCCAGCTGAAGGTGCCCGAGATATAATCATCACACTGTGGCTTACCGTAATTGGAGAATTTATCGTTATCCTTTACGAAGTTTACGGTTACGCCTGTCATAACGGGCTTTTTAACCGTATCGTCCTTTACGTTGTCAAAGAAGATTTCTACTCTTACATCTCCGCCTACCGATTCCATATCGGTACTGCTGTTTATTGCGTCAAGATAGAGAGCCACGAAGCTCGGGTCAAATACCTCGTCAACGGTATATTCCCAAATTCCGATATAAGCGCTCTGCGCCTGCCAGCCTGCTGTGGACTTTTCGAGAACGAGGGAGATATAGTCGCTGTTTTCGGAAATTGTATAATCTTTCGATTTGAGATAGTTTTCCGAGAAGCGGCCTGCTGTCTTAGCGTATTCTTCGAGCTTATCAATGTCGGAGTCAAGGTTTAATGCATTAGCTTCGGCGGTAGGAGCGCCTTCCTTAAGAAGGGGGTAGGTTCCTGCCACATAGTAGCCCATATAGCCTTCCTTATCCGCCCAGTCGTAAAGGCCGTCCTGATAATTATACCATTTCGGAGCGTTTTCAAGGCCTTCAAGAGGTAAATCGGTCAATACTGCTGTTACGCCTATGCCCGAAACGTGCTTCCAGTCGAGAGTAATTTCCGCATAGCAGTTTTCTGCCTGCTCTCCGAGAAGAGCAGTGAAGTCGGTATTGGAAAAGCCTGCGTCATCTATAACGGTTACCTTACCTTCCTTATCGAAGTAAAGCTTTATTACTCCGCCGCCTTCGGCATTATTTTCGAAGAGTATGTCGGTAATCGAAGCGTCAACGCTTTCGTATATGGCGGAAGCGTAATTATTAGCTACGCTTAGGCTCGAGTATTCGGAATAACCGGAATACTTTTCCTTATAGAGCTTTCCTTCCTCCGCTTCCTTGATTGCGTCGTTAATATCGTTTACGTTTATTATCTTACCGAGGGATTCTCTTTCCGAAACAAGCTTTTTAATATAGTTAAGGAGATCCATTCCCAGGTCATACTGGGGCTCATCGTTGTCCGCTTCCATATTTATTGCGTTGGTTAAATCGGGCATTTCCACATTCTTCATAAATACGGATATTACCCCGTCAACCTCATAGCTTAAAAGCTCGCCCATAGAAAGGCTGTAGTGTACGTCAAGATTTTCCCCGTTTCTCTTACAGGTATAGGTTAACTCGGTATCCACGAGGGATTTTAAGAGCTCTATTACTTCCTGTTCGGATAAATCGGATTCGGTTTTCGGCGAATCGCTTCCGCCGATTATGGAATCCTCGTTTACTGCCATAAGGTCAAGGACAGGCTCTTCCTCAATCTCGGATTTATCCTTATACTTATCCGCAATACTTCCGAGAGAGGACATAAGCTCCACAGTACCTCTTATGAGGGTATCGTCCTCGGCAAGCTTTATTGTAACTGTTCCTGTAGGAATTTTATTTCCGAAATATTCGGTCTCTTCATAGTCGGAATAGATAATATCGATACTTACCGCCTGTGTGGAGAGGAGGGGATTTGTACCGCCGCCGAGAGAGAATTTTAAATTGCATACGCCGTTCTTGTCGTCGGTTTTTGTATTTCTTACGGCGATCTTAGAGCCGTTTGAATTAGCAAGGAAAACGGCCTCCTTATCGTTATTGAGGCATTCCATAATAAGGCTCGATTCCTTATCGTCGTCATAGAATTCAACCTTTTTACCGATAACGTTATTATGCTTATCAACAAGGTTTATCGAAACATATCTTCCGTTAATCTTATCCTCGGGATTATCGGTAAAGAGAAGGTCGAAATCCGCCTGCTTCATACCGAGAGTTCCTGTAAAATAGCCCTTGATGTATGTATCGTTATAAAGGAAATCCTTTATTTCGGTTTTAAGGTTATTAAGAAGGATAGAATCGAATTCTGTCTTTACGGCAGTTCCCTTAAGAGAAATATTTCCGTTTATGAATTCGAAATCCTTCTCTATAGTAATAGCGCCCTTTTCGAAGTAGTTAAGATAGAGCTCGGTTATTTTTTCACGGATACGCTTTGCCTGTGCTTCATCGAAGGGGGTAAGTGCCGTATTTTCCGAGGAAGCGTCAGCCTCGCTGTCGCTGTCGGGCCTCTCGCCGAAGGCTTCCGAAAGGTCTGCTGTCAAGAGCTTATCCGTAACCTCGGGGAAGGCCAGGGCTATCGTCTTATCGTCAAAATAAATCTCCGAGGAAAGGAGCGTTCCTATATCGTCGGAAATGCCGAGAACTACCTGATTAGTATCTCCTGTAGCTATAGAATAGCTGTATTTAAGGCTATTCATAAGCTCAAGATAGTCGGAGAAGGTAATTCCTACCTTTTCATCCTCCATTTCCTCGTCAAGCATTTTAAGTATATCCTCGGACATATTGAACTTTAAGGAAACATCGGCGGAAATTCCGTTATTTCCGTTTAATAAATCCTTGATAGAGCTGAAGCTATTGCTGTAAGCGTCTAAAATATAGCTCTGTGCATTATAATTGTCCACATTGGCTCCGGGGATTTCGGAAGCGGAAGCGGTGAACTGTTCGGCGAGAGCCTTATCGAGCTCCCCGGTATCAAGGTTCTTCATTCCGAGATATTCGCTGTAGGAATTCGCTTCAATCATTCGGGCATAGCCTGCGTCGCCCATAATGAGTCTTGTTATATCGTCGTGGAAGCCGAAATAACCCACAGCCGCACCGCCTAATACTACTGCCGCTGCAGAAATTCCTATAATAAGTCCCTTCTTCGACTTTTTCTTTTCGGGGGCAGGAACTGCTTCCGCAACAAGGGGTGTAAAGTCGAGAGGGTCAGAGGTCGCCGAAGGCTGTTCGGTGGGTGCGGGCTTTTCTTCTGCAGTGGGAGCCGCTTCCTCTGCAACAGTGGGGATAATCCCCGGAACAGAGGGCATTTCGGGAGCAGAAGGCATCTCGCCCGCCACAGGCATTTCGGGAGCCTGGGGGACTGCCTCAACGGGAGCCTCGGTGGCTATATTTTCAACAACATTTTCTATAGCGGTTTCTACCTTTTCGGTTACATTTTCTTTCACATCGTCAGAAGTAAGGGGAGTGCCGCATTTCCTGCAGAACTTACCGTTACCGATTACTTCCGTACCGCAATTCGGGCAAAACATAACATTTCCTCCTGATATTCTTTATCGGCTTACTATATTAAATAAGCCAATACAAGTATATCATCAACCCCTCTAAAAGTCAATTGAAATAAGGTTACAAAATGGTGGAAAAGGTTACAAATAGTAACAAATTGTAACTTTTCGGGGCAGTTTATTACAAATTGTTTACAATTTAACAAAATCTATTGACTTTTCTGTAGTATTGCAGTAAAATCAAGAAAAAAGAGGGGGCGGATAAATTATGAAAAATAGTGTGAAGCTTTCAGCATTACTGCTTTCCTGTGCAGTAATGCTGTCGGCGTGCGGCGGTACGCCTGCACAGGAAGCAAGCGGAGAGACAGAGGCTTCTGTAAGTACTACAGAGCCGCCTGCTGCCGCCGAGACAACTACTGCAGTATCGGAAACCGAAAAGGCTGAGGAGAAGCCCAAGGAGATACAGCTCTGGGATTTACCCGAGAGAAAATACGGTATAAAGAGCTTCGATTTCGTAGCGGAAAATGACCACGAGCTTTTATGTATTCCCGTTAATATGGAAGATACCTGCCACAGGATTTCGGGACCAAACCAGCTGTCCTTCGCCGCAGGGGAATATACTATGGTGAGAGAAAGCTGTAACGGCGGAACTACCGGCAAAAATTCCAGCGGCAATATCCTCCAGAGGGCAAGAGCTAAGGAATACGAATCAGGAGAATACTACGAAAGAACCGACAGCTCCGACCGTGAAATTTATTTCGAGGAGCCTAAGGTATATTTCGACAGCGTAACGGAAAAGGGCGTAAAGGTAGGCGCTTATGAAACGGGCTATCACATTTACGGAGAATTCAATGTAAAGGCCTTCGTTAAATATATAAGTACGGATGCCTACGACAGTAAGCATTACGAGGTTATCGTTGACCCTGCCTATATGTACAATATACCGCTTCTTAATCACGACCTTGACGATATGACCTTCGATATAAACGGAACGGAATATTTCGCCGATACACTTAAGTTTTCCGTAGAGAGCAATACTGTTCCCTCTTGGGAAAACACAGATAAATATGTTTATGCGGAGCTTTGTTTAAGAGATATATTCTGCCGCTATAACACGAGAGAGGGCTATACCAACAAGGGCTATGCCCGGGAAATTCTCCTTTTAAGCGAGGATACCGACTCGGTACTGAATAATCCCTTTTCTGTAACCGATCCCGATAAGGACCCTAAAATGACCGAGGTTTATAACGGTATTATAGATAACCTCGATAAGCTTAATACAGAAAATACCTTCGGTATCACTCTTCTTGATATGGATTTCGACGGAATGCCTGAGGTTTTACATTCCGAAATCATAAACTGCCGTGACGAAAACATTTATAATAATGCGTGGAGAACCGAGGTTGACGTATACAGGGTAGCCGACGGGGGACTGAAATACATAGATACTATCTATAACGCACATATGGTTGTTTACACCACATCAAACTATCTCGGACTTACCACCCTTGAGGACGGAACAAAGGGCTGGTTCGCTACCTCCTATAAAAACAGAAAAAGCGGAAATGACAATGAAACCGACTATGTCTATAAGCTTAAGGGAGATAAGCTCGAAGCTATAGAAATCTTCTCACAAGAGATTATCGGCGAGGGCGAAGAGGCTGTAACAAAATATTATTATATGGGTAAGGAGATCGTCCCGGAGGTTACTGTAGGAGTTGACCCTTATTATGATGAAAGCTGGGGCCCTGAGGAGGACTTCCCTTACGAGTATTACAGCTATAACGGAGTAACCGCTACCTTCGGTATGTGGGAGCTTTACGGCTTCTTAAGAGAGAATTACTGCAGGGAGAATATAGAGGAATCCTATTATCTCTACAGCGACTGGCTCGGAAGCGAGGGCACGGCGGAAAAATACGAGCTCAGCGAAAGAGACCTCAGCTATAATATCGCTTATCTTGTAGACGCCTTCTTCCTCGGAGAATACGACAGCACAACAGAAACCTTTATATATGACTTCCTTGGCGATTACGCAAAGCCCGTTATCTATCTCTATCCCGAAGAGGAAACAGAGGTTGACGTTAAGGTGAATTTCCGTGACGGCGGAGAGCTTACCTGTACCTATCCCGAGTACAACGAGGGCTGGAGCGTTACAGCTATGCCCGACGGTACTCTTTTCGACAGCGACAATAATGAGTATTACTGTCTCTACTGGGAAGGGGAGAGCGAAAGCGTATTCAGTATGAATGAGGGCTTCTCGGTAAAGGGCGAGGATACGGCAGTATTCCTTCGTGAGAAGCTTATGCATATCGGTCTTACGGCGAGAGAAGCCAACGAATTTATTATATACTGGCTTCCCTTAATGGAGGATAACGAGTACAACGTTATCACCTTCCACACCGTGGAATATTCGGCGGCAGTACCCTTAACCGTTACTCCTGCGCCCGATACAAGCATAAGAGTGTTTATGAGCTTCTATCCTTCCGATGAGGCAGTAGATATCCCCGAACAGATTCTTCCCAGCTATGAAAGAAAGGGCTTTACCTTAGTAGAATGGGGCGGAACAGCGTTAGCGAATATTGAATAATGAAGATTTAACAATGAATAATTGAGGTGTCCGTCTGCGACGGAGGGATTAAAAAGACAGGACTGTGCTATGATATAGTACAGTCCTGTTTTATGTAACTAAATATTAAGATCGAGGAGCTCTATTGCGTTTCGGCAGAAAATCCTGTCCTTTTCGATTTCGGATATTTTAAGGTTATCCACAAGCTTTATTTCCTCTCGTGGATCGCTCCAGGGTAGATCGCTTGCGAAAAGGATACGGTCGGTACCGTGCTTTTTCACTATAGCGGCGAAAAGGTCGGGGTCTATATGTCCTGCCACAAAGGAGGTATCGAGGTAGATATTGCGGTTACCTGCAATATACTTATAAACGGATTCCCAGGCGTTTACTCCGCCCATATGTGCGCCGATAATCTTAAGCCTCGGGTATTTTTCCGTAAGCTCGATAAGGTCGTAGGGCATAGCCCTGTGAACGTACTTAGATATAGGGTCGAAGCCCATATGGAAAACTACGGGGAGACCAAGCTCCTCGCATTTCCTATAGGTTTTACCGCATTTTTCATCAAACATAAATACGCCCTGATAGTCGTTATGTAGCTTTACACCCTTTAAGCCGAGAGACTTTATTCTTTCGAGCTCTTCCTCCACATCCTCGGCGAAGGGGTGAACGGAGCCGAAGGAAATTATTCCGTCACGGTATTCCTCCTTTGCCCAGTTGTTTATTGTGGTCTGCTGTGTGGGCTTTGTAGCTACAGGAAGAAGTACGCCGTAGTCGATTCCGCATTCCTTAAGCAGCCGTCTCATATCCGAGACTGTTCCGTTGGTGGTGGGCTGAATTTCTGCGGTTTCGGTAAGCTTTGCCATTGCTCTTTCCGCAATACTGTCGGTAAAAGCGTGAACGTGTGTATCGATTATCATTTTTAGTATCCTTATGTAAAATTTAATGCCGCAGGATAAATAACCTGCGGCATATATTATAGCACGATCAAAGGTGGCTGTCAAATGAGCCGCCCTTTTTATTTGTAAGCTTACTTCCCGAATAAAGGTCAACCTTACGCTTATCGTCGTTTACGTTTTCGAGCTCGGAGCGGAGCTCCTTTACTCTTGCGTCAACTCTTAAGGCCGCCTGTTTATCCTTTTCCTGTGCAGTAATAAGCACGGAACGCATTTTCATCGAGGCCTTATGAATTTCTCTTAAATCCTTCGAAATTCCGAGGGGAACGTGGGCATTAGAGATAATTTTTTTAATTATCGCCTTTTCCTCATCGTCCAGTTCAAGAGAAGCTTCGTCTATATCCGCTCTTTTTTCGCCGATAAGGGAAACAGTTTCCTGTCGGCGGGCGGTAATATCCTCAAGAGTTTCGTCGATATCCGTCGTAAGTATCTCCGTAGTTTCGGAAACATATCTTCCGAGAAGGATTTCTATTTCCGATATATCGGAAATGATACGATTTTTAATATTTTCTGTCATAAATTAACCTACATTCGCTTTCGGCGCATTGGCAATTTCCGAGAAGGCTTCCTTTAAGTCAGCAAACATCGGTAAAAGCTCGTTAATTATACCTATGTCCTTTTTTACGTTAGCGGTTATAAGCTGTCTGTTGAAGAAATCGTAAAGAGAGTCCAGGTTTTTCGACACGGGGATATCCATATCGAGAACGGAACGTAAAGCGTTCACTATATCCTGAGTCTTTTTAAGGCAGTTATTCGAATCCTCGTAATTCTTCTCATTTATGTAATGAATGGCACGGTTCATCTGTCTTTCCGCTTCATCATAAAGCTTTACAACAATCTCCATAGGGGTAAGAGTTGTAAGGGACTGCTTTTTATATGCAGAATATGCATTTATCATAATCGTAACCTTCTTCCGTTTAATTATGCGAAATACGACGATATGGAAGCCGACTGACTGTTAAGGGTAGAGAGCATACTTTCCATAGCGGAGTATTTCTTCCAGAGCCTGTTTTCTTCGCTTTCATATCTCTTCTTGAGCATAGTTATCTTATCATTGGTTCTCTTTATCATATCGTAGATCTGGTTTTCCTTGGCTGTTGAGCCTGTAGCAAGACCGGCCTTATTGATAAGAGTACCCTTGTCGCCCGTTGTGCCTACTGCACCTTCGAGAGCGGCGGCAAACTTATTCATAATTCCGTTTTCGGAATCGGAGAAGAGCTCGGCGATATCGTCCATATTGTTTTCGATAGCGGCAGTAAGCTTCTCCTCGTCGATAATAAGCTTTCCGTGTTCCTTCCAGTCTGTAGCGGTAGTGATACCGAGGCTTGAAAGTGCGAACATTGAGCCGTCAGCGCCCTCTACCGAGCCCATAAGGGAGGTACGGAGCTTAGACATTATCGAGTTTATCGTATTGTCGTTATAAAGGAGACCCTTTTTCGCTTTTTCTTCCCACTGTTCTTCCTGTTTTTCGGAAAGATTAAGCTCTTCCTTATCCGCGTCAGCAAGGAAATAATACTTCTTCTCGGGCTCTTCGTCCAGCATTTCGTAAACTTCCTTGATAACCTTGTTGTAATCCTCTACGAACTTCTTGATAGTGTCGGCGATAGCGCTTGTATCCTTGGAAATTGAAGTTGTAAATTCCGAGCCTTCGCTGGCTGCGTTAAAGGTGAAGGTTGTTCCGTCTACCTCAACGGAATTACCGTCGCTTTCGATAAGACGGCCGTTTATTTCAACCTCTAAGTTGGAGCCTTCGGTATACTGGGAGCCTGCCATAAGGCCGAGACCGCTGAGAAGTCCCTGTGCGTCTCCGCTTATCTCGATTTTACTTCCTGTACCGTATTCGCTGGCTGTGATTGTAAATGCATTTTCAAGGGATGAATAAGCCATTTTAACTCCCGCGTCGGAAGCGTTTACGCTCTTCATCATATCCTTAACGGTGGTATCTCCGCTAAAGGAGAAGTCCTTTCCGTTTATTGTAAAATTGTATTTTCCGTTCTCGTCCGCAGCGATTCCGAGATCCGCAATAGTTGTGGAATTGGAAATCTGGGAGATCGAGGTGGTAGCGGAGGTTACTCCGAAGTTATTGGTACTGCCCGAAGCGGAGGTTACGGAAACATTCTGTAATTCGCCGTCGCTGTTCTTGGCAGTAATGGAAGCGGTTGTTCCGCTTATTTCAACATCAAATTCGATACCGCTTGCGGTTTCGAGATTACCGATGCTGTTCTTTAAGCTTGTTTCGTTATAGTGGTCAACGATATTCTGAGCTGTAATTGTAAGATTCTCTTCCTTTACATTACCCAAAGTGCTCTTAAAGGCTTCATATTCGTTGTATGTAAGCTCAGACCACATTTCCTTATTGAGCTCATAGCCTTCCTCGGGCTTTACGCTGTCATATACTTCCTGATAACCCTTGTATACGTCGCCTTCGGTGTCAGCCATAACGCCTGTCTTCCAGGTGTCATAATCGTCTGCACCGCCGCCGCTTGTATACTTTGCATATTCATCCTGAAGGTATTCTTCTACCTTTGTGTTACGTTCGGTAATCTGTTCGGCTGAAAGCTCTGTCTTATCGTAATATTCGTCGTGGAAGCCTGCATAAAGCTCGTTGTCCATATCGCCGTCAACGAAGTTAGCCGCCTTCCAGTCCTCAAGATTAAGCTTTGTTTCGCTTTCTGCAAGATTTTCGGTATATGTTATATATTCCTTTGCAAGATACTTATCAAGATACTCGGAACGATGCTTTTCGGAGGCTTCGGTAAACGCCTGATTTAAAAGCTGTTCCTTATCCTCGTCGGAAGCGGTTTCCGACCAGCTTGTATATTCTTCATACTTCTTGGATTCAACGTAGTCATCCTTGACCTGATTATAAAGAGCGACCTTTTCTTCGTCTGCGTCAGCCTTGATTGCGCCGTTTTCGTCGAAGATATCGCTGAAATAATCGCTTGCGAGAGTCTGGAAGGATACGTTTACTACCTCGTCGCCTACCTGGAAGCTGAGGCTGTTGTTACCTGTGGCAACACCGCTTAAATCCAGGCTGTTGGAGCTTGTCATAGTGCCTATTCCCGAAATGGAGATACCCTTAGAGGCACGGGAAACGAACTTACCCGAATCGTCAACGTAAACGAGACCCTTAGAGGAGGCTGTAGAAGCGCTTGAGTTACTTTCTCCGAAAGCCTTTACAAGCTCCTTATTGAGGTTTTCTATCGTTTCCTCGGCAGTAGCACCGCCCTTAAAGCTTATGTTCTTTGTTTCGTCGCCTACGGTAACGGAAACGCCGTAGTTTTCGCCCTCTGTTAAAGCGGAAGCGTCAATCTTTGCGCCGTCGCTTAAGGAGCTGCCCTGAATTTTAGCCTGTGTAGAGGTCTTATTAACCTTGATTTTATATTCGCCTGCCATTGAGTTGATGGATGTGGAAGCTGTGAAGCCTGCAATATTCTTCTCAAGACCGTCTATAGATGTCTTGGAAGCGTATTTGTTCCACATAGTCTGACCTGAAAGGTATGTATCCTTTTTAAGAATATCAAAATAGCTGTTCTTTAAATTTGTAAGCTTGGAAATAACCTCGCGGTAAGCGTCCTGCTGTGCCTTATACTTAAGGATATTACGCTCCTGCTTTGTGATTTTGAGCTTGCTGTTTGCGGTTAAAGCCTTTATGATAGCCTCGGTATCGAGACCGGAGTTCATACCGCTCATTCTGATTACGTCTGACATATACATCAATCCTTTCGGTAGGTTGGTTTATTTTTTCGTAGCACTCATTTTTAAGAGGGCGTCGATGGCTGCCTTAGAAACAGCCTTCGAGGACTCTACGTTAGCGTCCTGTGCGTCCCTAAGTTCGTTTCTTATGATTTTTACGTCCTTTGGTGCAGTAATACCGAGCTTGACTCTGTCCTTATTTACCTCGAGTACTACGATTTCAATATTATCGGCGATAATAATGCTTTCTTCAGTTTTTCTTGTAACGACCAGCATTATACCACCTCCTCGCTGTATATCGGGAGACGGAAGGGATATTCCATAGGAAGAATAACCTGAATAGCTCTGTTATTGCGGGTGTTTATGATTATGGGAGATTTCATATTAACTGTAGTTTCCTTATAGTTTTCGGGAACCTTAGCTATAACGAGACATCTTATCTCGGAATCGTCCTTTATATCGAGAAGCTTCTTTTCGCTCTCGTTAAGAACAACCGTAAAGCCCTCGTCGATAAGCTCGGGGTCGAATACTATAAAGCAAAGAGATGAATTATTTACGGACTGAAGCCACATAGGGTAGATTCCTGCTCCGAGGGGATTAAGAAGAGCGAAGCTTTTTTCCTCCTCGAAGGCATAAACGCCGTTGGGAAAATCAAAGAGAGCGCTTTCCTCTACTTCGATTTCACCGAAATCTCTTGTTTCAATCTTTTTCATAACGAAACCTCCCTGTTTCTTAAAAATTTATCCTCTCGTATCCAGAGCAGGAGTATAGTTCGGGTCGGACTGGGGCGGAACATAGATAGGATCGCCCGTATATTCTACCGTAACGCTGGGCATCTGTGTAACCTCGAAGAAAACTCTTCCCGGGGTAAATTCGAAGGGAACTACTGCCGCGTTTTCCCAGTCGATTCCCACGTCGCCCATTTCATAGTTAATATTAAGAACGCCCTTATCGAAGGTTACGTCTGCGCCTTCCTTAGGGATAAAGTCCATAATAGTCTGGATAGTCTGACCTGCGCGGTTATGCTGCGTCGCTATATCGGCAGGAGAAGCGCCCTTTGCAAGCTGGTTTCCGTCCTGTACTATTCGTGCAGTACCCTTATAGGCGAGGGAGAAGCCTTCGCTTGAAACCTTCTTTATCATATCGCCGTTGGTAAGCTGTCCGTAGCCCATACTTGAACGTGCGGCATAGGTATCTATCTTTATTTTCGGCAATTCTGAGTGAATCTTTAGCTCTCCGTTCTTAGTTTTTATATCCATTTTAAGAGCACGGTCAGGATTGCCCGCTTTAGGGTTGACAAACTCACCCTTTTTAATATTTATTTCTACCTGAATCGGTACTGTCGTAATATCAAGCAGATTATGTTCTACCATCGTCTGTCATCCCCTTTCTCGGATTACTTGATATAGTCGAAAATCGACATTGATACTACAGATGAGCCCATCTGAAGCGTTGCGTTATAAATTGAGTCGAGAACCTTCCAGTTTGTGATTTCGGAGGGAAGGTCTGTGATTTCGAGGTCGTTCTGTCTTTCCTGAAGATTTATTGTAATCTCGGCAATTCTGTCCTGATTGAACTCGATAAACTTATCGTTTGTACCGAGCTCGGCGATAGCTATGGAAAGAGAGCCCTGTGCGTCATAGATAAGGTCGGCGTAGCGAGCTACAAGCTGCTGGTCGCCGTCTCTTAAAGCCTTTGCCGCGTCGAGAACGAGCTGCATAATATTATTCGAATAGCCTTCGATTTCGGTATATTCAACCTGATCTCCAAGGTCGGAGTAGTTGCTGATGATTACCGATACGCTGTCGTCGGGGTGGAGGAGAGTTCCGCCTGCGTTAATGTAGGGAACCTCGGGAATGCCGAAAGCGTTTGATTCAGCAAAGGCTTCGTTTATATTTTCTACGGTAGCGTCAACGTCGGCTCCTGCAGTAAAGGTAAGCTTCTTACCGTTTACGTTTACGGTATACTGTTCTCCCGGAGTAAGAGCCGCAAGGTTCATATTTCCGTCAGCATTAAAGGTAACGTCGTTGGTATAATCGCTGGTATTGCTTACGTCTGCGGGAAGGTTCGCCGCGTCGAGGAAGATACCGTCGGAATAGATTTCGGGAGCGTCGTCCTCGCCGAATCTCTCGTTAAGCGCAGTTCTTATATTATCGAGAGTTACGTTTACGTTATCCGCCGTCTCGAAGTCGATTACTCTTGTCTTTCCGTTAGCGGTAATTTCAAGAGAGTAATAGTCGCCGGGCTGCATTCCTGCCAGGTCTACGGCAGGAGTCCCTGAAATGGTGGCGTTGCTGTAGTTTCTTACCTCTGTAGAGGTATAGCCCTCAATATTTTCAAGATACTTTATACTTCCGTCAGCGCTTATTTCGGGAGTCATCTGGAATGCGTTCTTTAAGGCTTCGTTTATGTTTTCAACAGTCTGCTGGTTTGTATCGCCGCCGTTGAAGTCTATAACCTTGGTTACGCCGCCTGCCGCTACGTTAAGTCTGTAGGGTACGCCGGGGCCGATTGAATCGAGGTGGATAAGCGCCTGTCTGCTCTTAACGCCGCAGCCCGTACATTCCGCACCGTTGAAGGTTATGGGAAGCGCGGTCTGGTCGTCGATACGGTCGGTAGCGCCGTTTACTGCCATACCGATACCGATATCGAGATAGGACGTACCGCTGAAGGGGAAGCTGTTAGGGTCGGAGGAGGAGTTAATCGGTACTCCGTTATAGGAGATAAACTTGTCTCCGAGAGCAGTCGCTTCTATTTTGAATGCATTTGTTTCGTTATTGAGGCCGCCGAAAATCTTTCTGTCGGAAACGTCTACGTTAAGGCTCTGTACCATTTCTTCCGCATAGTTTTCGACTTCCTTGGCGATAATTTCAAGGTCATCCTGATTTCTTGTACCGTGAGCGCCTTCAACAAGCTTTTCGTATGTATTCTGAATGATGCCCGAAATGGTAAGCATCGAGCTTTCGGCAATCTGGTAGATAGAATCGGCGGATTCTAAGTTACGCTTGCTTGTTTCGAGCTCCGCAAGAGATTTTCTTACTCGGAGTGCAGTAGCGGCGGAAATGGGATTTTCGCTGGCACGCACGAACTGGCGGTTTGTGGAAATCTTATTTTCGGATCTATATTTATCAGAGTAATTTCTCTCGTAATTACGGAGATAATTACGGCGGATTGTACCTCCCGCTATTCTCATAGGAAAAACCTCCTGTCAGTAAGCAAAAAATTGATTATAAGCCTACACGGCCTGTATTATTTATAAGTCTGTCGAGAGCGTCGTCCATAGCCGTCATCATTCTCGAGCTTGCGTTATACCAGTTCTGATATGTAAGCATATTTATACCTTCTTCGGTTTCCGATACGCCCGAAACAGCGTCTCTGCTGTCTAAAAGGGCATTAGCGGTAGCGAAGGCGGAATCATACTGGCTTTCGTGGTAATCTATATTCTGGGCAAGGCGGTTACTTATAAAGAGGAGATAGTCGTAAACCGTTCCCTCGTAGTCGCCCTTTCCGCCGAACTTCATAGGTTCTCTTTCGATACTTACGATAAGGCTGTTGATATGGTTACCGTCAAGGCTCAGGCTCCAGAGGCCTGTAGCTTCGTTCTTAACCTCGCCAAGCATAGTAGCGTTCTTCATCCAGGAATCGGCGATACGGATATTCTCCGAGGTCATATCCACGTCCTCGTAGGTTTCTCTTCCCTCGAGATAATCCTTAGTACAGAAAAGGAGACGGTCGGCGTCGATAACATTTCCGTTTTCGTCGGTAGCACCGTTGAAATGGTTCATAAAGTTAGCGAAGGTGTTTGCGAAAGCGTCGATTGTTGACTCATAGTAGGGAATACCGTAGGAGTCGTTCTGGTAACCTGTTTTATAAACGCCGTTACCGTTCAGTATATCTATATAGGATTTAAGCTCTCCCGAAGCGGGAGTTGCGTCCTCGCCTGTTGTCCAGCGGAGTACTGCCGCATCATAAGCGTAATAGTCACGGAGAAGCTCGGAGGAATACTGTCCCTCGTCCTTCTTGGAGCTGCCTCTCATATAGAGCTGTTCGTACTTTTCGCCGTTGATTATTTCTACGCCGTCCATAAGGATTCTTACGGAGCCGTCGGCGTTATCGTATACAGTAATATTTCCCATATAGGAAAGCTCGTCGATAAGTAAGTTTCTTGCGTCAAGCATTTCGTTAGGTCCGTAAGAGCCCGTTACCGATTCTCCTGCAGCGAGTTTTCCCGCCGCTATTACAGAGTATTCCTTTACGATAGCCTTATTGTATTCGACGATTTCCTTTATTACGTCGTTCGTCTTATCCATTGTAGCGTAGAGGGATTCAAGGTTCGATTCCTTAAGCTCTTCAAGCTCGCTCTGGTATGTATGAAGGAAGTTTGTGATATTATAAGCCTGGTTTCTTACGATACTTGCGAGCTCCTCGCTGTCGGGCTTTTCGGCATACTTCGAAAGAGCGTCCTTAAATGCGTCGAGGTTAGCGGTAAGGCCCTCGTTATCTATATTATCAAGTACGGTTTCGACCTCCTTGAGGATTTCGGCGCTGGTGCTGTATTCTGCCACATAGCAAGTAGATTCACGGTAGCGCTTATCTATATAGGGGTCTCTTACCTGATTTACGCCGAAAGCGACAGAACCCTGTCCCGCAAGAGACATACGC
This sequence comes from Ruminiclostridium sp., assembly GCA_045579625.1. GTDB lineage: Bacteria > Bacillota > Clostridia > Oscillospirales > Ruminococcaceae > Ruminiclostridium_E. Next base: position 3,724 of record JAZNMN010000046.1, on the reverse strand, counting down.
GAGGTTTCTGTCTGCCAGTTTGCATATTTATTAAGATAGCTTGAGCCTATATCGACTCTCTGCCTTGTATAGCCTTCTGTCTGTGTGTTCGAAAGGTTACCGCCTGTAATATCGAGGGCTTTCTGTGAAAGCTGGATAGTACGCTTGGAAACTTCGAAGCCTAAAAATGTTGAGCGCATTTCAATCAATCCTTTCTCAGGTGGAAAGAGAGTTTATTTCTCTCGTTTACGGGTTTATACCTCGCTGAAGAAGCCGCCTGAGGTGTTATGCTTCGTTACCTTAGTACCCGAACCGTTATAGGTCTGTACTGTGGAAGGGCCTCTTTTGGCGAGCTTTTCCTGAATCGAGAGTTTTCTTTCAATTATATCGATAATATCTGCATTTGTAGCCTTTATGTAGTCAACATATTTCTCCATATTGGCGCATTCAAGGGAAAATTTAGCCTTATACTCCTCGGGACATTCCTCAAGAAGAGACTTAGCCTTTCTTCCCGCAATTCCGAGCTTTTCGAAGAGGGCGAGCCTTTTAGCCTCAAGATCGTTTCCCTCCATAACGAATTTCTGTTCAACGTTAAGAGCGTCTAAAAGCCACGTAAGCTCATCGGCGATAACCTTTGCCCTTTTTTCGGAAACGAAAGCGGATAACGCCTCGAAATGCATATTATATTTTTCCATAAAAGCAATCACTTCTTTAGCGACCTGAACCGTCATTTCCGAACCTCCTGAAAATATCTTTTCTTAGCCGAGAATTGCTGCTGCCGCTGCTTCTGCGCTTACGGGGCAGTTATCGCCTGCATACTGCTCTGCGAGAGCTGCGAGTCTTTCCTCGCTTGCCGCTGTTTCGGTGCGGTTTGCCGCATTAGCCTTTGCCGCTTCGAGGTAACGGCCGAAGTCGAATTCTACCTTATCGGTATTTACAGCGTTCTTTACGCCTTCGTCGTTCTTCTTTACCGCTGTTGCTTTTGTAAGCTTTTTGTAAGCGTTAATCGAATTAACCTTTAAGTTACGTATCTCCATAAATTGTCAACTCCTTTATTGGTTTATTTTGCAGATATTATTATCACAGAGATAATCTTTTACAATAGTTTTATCGTCATAAATTCCCCAAACTTTAGCTTAAAACAGGAAAAAATCCGAATTTTTTTAAAAATATTGCCGAGCGACCGTACTTGAATATAATATTTCGTTATGATATAATGAAACGTATATGAAAACAGGCTTTACGAGAAATAATAATCCTGCCGCCTATGAGTATACTAAACTTTAACGGGCGGCACACGAAAGTTTTATAAAAATTTTATTTTTTTGTAACCCCGGGAGCCTGAACAAAGTGTTAAATTTGAAGCTTGAAGGCGGGAATTGAAATTCCTGCAGAAAGGTAAGGAGAATATGGCGGAACTTTCCTTGTGCACGAAGGAAAGCTTTGAAGAGGTTATGCGGAAATACGCCGATATGGTTTATCGTCTCGCCTATTCGAGAGTAGGTAACTCTACGGACGCGGACGACGTTTTTCAGGAGGTATTTCTCAGGTACATTAAGGCTGACAAGACATATAACGACGAGGAACACAGAAAGGCGTGGCTTATCAAGATAACCGTGAACTGTTCGAAATCCTTTCTGACCTCCGCCTGGAACAGGCACAGGGATTATGCCGAGCCTGACCCGAACGAGGGCTCCGAGGACGTGGGTCTTAAGAATACGGAAACACGTACGGCAGTACTTAACGCACTTTTAAAGCTTGACATAAAATATCGTACCGCAATATATCTGTTTTATTACGAGGATCTTACTGTGGCGCAGATAGCCGCCGCTACAGGAAGTACCGAATCTAACGTAAAAGCAAGGCTTTCGCGCGGAAGAGCTATGCTTAAAGAATTACTTGAAGGAGTTGAATTCGATGTTTAAAGAAGAACTGCATAATGACATTGACAGAATAACTCCGTCTTCCGCTCTTCTCGATAAGGTTTCACTTATGATGAAAGAGGAAGCGGAAAGGAAGAAGCCCCGTTTTTATACTACCGCTCTTCGTTACGGCTATATCGCTGCGGCAGTATGTATAGTTTCGGCCGTTGCGGTTGTAATAAGCACAACGAAGGGAGCGGAGACGCCTGCTGTAGGAGAAGCTCACGCGGTACGTGAGGCGGTTCCCGAGGAGGCCTCCGAGGAAGGAATACACAGTCCTGCCGCTTTTTCGCTTACGGAAGAGGAAGGCGGCTCTTACGACGTCAAGACCGCAGATTTTCTGAGTCAGGACGAATATGAATATTATCTTTCTTCCTTCGACCGAAGCGGAGAAACTATAGTTTTTACCGATGATGATTTCAGAAGCTTTATCGACGAAACCTATGATACTGCACTTAATTTCAGCATACTTTTCGAGGATTTTATACCCTTCGAGACGGATACGGAAATAGAAGCCTTTGTTGACGAAAAGGGCGATTCCTATACGGCTTTCCTTACGGGAAAATGTCATTCTCTCGAGGATTTATGGAGCTATATGGGAGAATTTTATTCCGCCGAGATTGTTGAAAGGGCGAAGGAAATAAATTCCGCCTACGGCTTTATAGTTGAAGCGGACGGACATATATACGAAAGAGACGGGAATGAGACCGTACGTAAGGGCGGAAGTCTTCCCGAAACAGCTCGTCCTGTATATCAGAGCGAGAATAATATAACCGCCTCGATAGATTTCGATTCGGGAGACGGAAGTATTACAAAGCATATTTTTACTGTCACAAGCGACGGAGAAAAATGGAAATATAACGAGCTGATACTTTAAAAAATGCCTCGTAAGCGTATATAGCTTACGGGGCATTTACTTTACTTATCTGAGCCTTCCGTTTTACGGACAGCCTTCTTTATTGTAGAAAAAATCAGAAAGGGCAGAGCGATAAGGTCGGCTATAACTAAGATACGGGTCAGGATATCGGGAAGCTCTGCTCCGATTATATTGCTTACTGCAAGCACAAGAGAAGCCGCGCCTATCACTGTAAGGCTAAGGCTCCATATAAGATTAAGTGTCTTTTCGCTCATATATTTACTTGCCTCCTTTTTCTTATTATATCCCCTGACTTTTGGCTTGTCAACAGAAATCACTGACGTATTGCGGCAGTATGTGTTTTTAATATGTCAATATTGACATAAGCCTTGAAATTGTGCTATACTTATAAAAATACCCTTTGGGAGTGATAGAAATAGAGCTTAATATTGTGCTTGTAGAGCCGAGAATACCCCAGAATACGGGAAATATAGCGAGAACCTGTGCTCTTACGGGGGCGAGACTTCATATAGTAAAGCCTATGGGCTTCGAAATAGACGATAAACAGCTTAAGCGCGCAGGGCTCGATTACTGGCATTTGCTCGACATTACCTATTATGAAGGGCTCGAGGACTTTTTCGGCAGGAACAGCGAGGGTGAATTCTACTATTTTACCACTAAGGCAGTAAACAATTACTGCGACGTTTCCTACAAGGATAAGGTATACATAGTTTTCGGCCGTGAGGACGCAGGACTGCCCGAGGAGCTTCTTTTTAACAACAAGGATACCTGCGTCAGAATTCCGATGATAGATAACGAAGCGGCGAGAAGCCTCAATCTTTCGAACAGCGTTGCTGTGGCGGCCTATGAGGTGCTGAGACAATGGGGCTTTCCCGAGCTTAAAAACAAGGGAAGTCTTACCAAATTCAAGTGGCAGTAGCCAAGAGGAAAATATTATGGTAAAATA
>JAZNMN010000045.1:0-35532 GCA_045579625.1 Ruminiclostridium sp. | reverse complement strand
CTTATCGAGGAAGGTCACGTTTTCCTTGCACAGCCTCCCTTATTCAAGGTTTTCCGAGGCAAGCAGGTAAGATATGCCTTCTCGGACGAGGAAAGAGACGCTTATATTAACGAGCTTGCGGGAGAAAATAACGCTAAGGTAGAGGTTCAGCGTTATAAGGGTCTCGGTGAAATGGATCCCGAACAGCTCTGGGAAACAACAATGGATCCCGAAAGAAGAACTATGCTTAAGGTAAGCATGGAGGACGCAGCTAAGGCTGATATGATCTTCTCGATACTTATGGGCGATAAGGTAGAGCCCCGTAGAGAATTCATCGAAACTAACGCTAAATTTGTTGAAAACCTCGATATTTAAAGGTAATTTTATATGAACTCGGAAGAAAATAACGAACTGCAGATTAAAAAGCTTGAACGTATGGAAAGAATATATGCCGATACGGAAAAACACGAATCCGTTATCGACAGTATAGATACCGAGCCCTCGGATTTCTGTGCGCCTATAAGAAAGGTATTTAAGTGGATACTTCTCATTATATGGCTGGCCTGTGTAGCTATACTGATTACGGGCGGAGACTTTACGCTCCCCGCTTCGGGTATACTCTTTTCCGGCGGCGTTTATGCAGGACTCTGTATCCCTAAGTTCCTGCAGGAAAATAAAAAAGGCGACGCCGTAATATCGGGCATTATTACGATAGCTACCATAGCCCTCGCAATAATCCTCTTAACGGGAAATACCGTTCACTGACGTTCAGGAAAGGACAATAAATGGAAGAAAATTTCAGTCTTAAGTTCGATATGAGCAACGACGAAATCGAAAGGGCATATATTAAATTTCAGAATACCTACACCCTTAAAAAGAAAATTATCTATACGATAGTTTATCTTATCGTTATCGTTCTCGGCGTCGATCTTATCCTAAAAAATCCCACAAGCCCCTTCGGCTATATCGCTACCGGTCTCGGTGCAGGCATACTTCTCTTTAACTGGATACAGCCTGTTCTTATAAGAAAGAAAATGCTCTCCATTATCGGAGATATGGGGCAGGAAACCTATATTATGAGCTTTTTCGGCGACAGAATCGAAATTGAAACGGAAATAGCCGAAGAAGAAGAAACCGAGGTTGTAGCTATAACAAGTCACGGAGTTATTCCCGTAGAAGAGGGAAGCGAGGCGGCTAAGGAAATTGCCGCTGACCCCGAGAAGGTAAGGGACGATACCAAAATCGAAAAAAGCGTTTACCGCTTAACCGAAACGGAAGTAACCTTCTATGAGGACGAAAAGCTTTTCCACCTCTATCTTAACAGAAGCTCCTTCTACGCTATCCCTAAAAGATGTATCGACGAGGAAACCCTCGTAAAGCTTAAAGGCTATATTGCCGATAAAGCGCTTACTGCATAAATACAGCGTTCACGCTATCTAAACAAAGGAAAAAAGAAAAAATGGACTACGTTGAATCTATCCACCCTAACGAAAAGCTTATCCAGGTAGATATCGAAAAGGAAATGAGAAAATCCTTCCTGGACTACTCTATGTCGGTTATTATTTCCCGTGCGCTTCCCGATGTAAGAGACGGCTTAAAGCCCGTTCACAGACGTATTATCTACACTATGAACGACGCAGGAAATACCTCCGATAAGCCCTACAGAAAATGTGCGTATACAGTCGGCGAGGTTCTCGGTAAATACCACCCTCACGGCGACTCATCAGTTTACGACGCTATGGTTCGTCTCGCACAGAATTTCTCCCTTCGCTATCCTATGGTAGACGGTCACGGTAACTTCGGTTCCGTTGACGGCGACCCGCCTGCCGCTTACCGTTATACTGAGGCAAGGCTCTCGAAAATCGCCAACGAAATGCTTCAGGATATAAATAAGGATACCGTAGATTTCGGAACAAACTATGACGATAAGCTTAAGGAGCCTACCGTTCTCCCTTCCCGTTTCCCGAACCTTCTCGTAAACGGAAGTATAGGTATTGCCGTAGGTATGGCGACGAATATCCCTCCCCATAACTTAGGCGAGGTTATCGACGCTCTTAACCTTCTTATCGACGATGAAAATGCTCCTATAGAAAGCATTATGAACTGTATCAAGGGGCCCGATTTCCCTACGGGCGGTATCATAATGGGCTATTCGGGTATACGCTCCGCTTATTATACGGGAAGAGGTAAAATAATCCTCCGAGGCAGAGCCGAAATAGTCGAGGAAAAGACCCATACCCGTATCGTTATTACCGAAATCCCCTATATGGTAAATAAGACCCGTCTTTTAGAGTCTATCGGAGAGCTTATGAGAGATAAGCGAATCGAGGGTATTTCTACTCTTCGTGACGAATCCGACAGAACGGGTATGAAAATCGTTATAGAATTAAAGCGTGACGCTAACGCTAACGTTGTCCTTAATAAGCTCTATTCCTATACACAGCTTCAGGATACCGTAGGCGTAATAATGCTCGCTTTAGTAGACGGCGTTCCGAAGGTTTTACCCCTTCGTGATATGCTTACCCATTATCTCGATTTCCAGGTTGACGTTATCGAGCGCCGTACAAGATACGACCTTGAAAAGGCAAGAAACCGCGCCCATTTATTACAGGGCTTTATGCTCGCTATAGATAATATCGACGAGGTTATCGCTATTCTCCGTTCGAGTAAGACTGTCCAGGAGGGTAAGGATCGCTTAATGGAGCGTTTCGCCGAAGCCGACCTTTCCCAGCTTTTAACAAGAGCTATGGACGAAAAGTATAAGGATATAAAGTTCGAGCAGGAAATCGGTCTTTCGGAGCAGCAGGCTGACGCTATCGTACAGATGAGACTCGCTCAGCTTACAGGTCTCGAAAAGGAAAAGATTGAGGAAGAGCTTGCTGAAATTATGAATAAGATTTCGGGCTTTATCGAAATTCTCGGTGATAAGGCTAAGATTTACGGCGTTATCCGTGAGGAGCTCGAGGCTATCCGAAAGAAGTACGGCGACGAAAGACGTACCTCTATCGAACAGGTAAGCGGCGAGGTAGATATCGAGGATCTTATTCCCGTAGAGGAAAGCGTTATTACATATACGAATCTCGGCTATCTTAAGAGACAGGCTGTAGACGTATATAACCTCCAGAGACGAGGCGGCCGAGGTGTTTCGGGTATGAAGCAGAGGGACGAGGACTTCGTAGAAAATGTATTTATCTCCTCCTCCCACGATAATATCCTCTTTATCACAAATCTCGGTAATATGCATAAGCTTAAATGCTACGAAATTCCCGAGGGCTCGAAGCAGAGCAGAGGTACTAACGTTGTAAACTTACTGCAGTTAGAGGAAGGCGAAAGAATAGCGGCTATGATGAAAACCGCCGATTTCGCCGAGAATAAGTACTTTGTCTGCGTCACCAAGCAGGGTAAAATCAAGCGTACAAAGCTTTCTGCCTTCAAGAATATCCGTAAGAGAGGTCTTCGTGCAATAACTCTCGCCGAGGGCGATGAAATTGCGGCGGCACATCTCACCGAGGGCGACTCGGGCGTTCTTATCGCTACCCATAACGGTATGGCTATTACCTTCTGGGAGGATAAGATAAGAAGTATGGGTCGTACTGCGGCAGGCGTAAAGGCTATAAAGCTTCGTGACGGCGACTATGTTGTAGGCGCAACAAAGGCTTACGACGAGAATATGACTATTCTCACCGTTACCGATAAGGGTCTCGGCAGACGTACTGCATTAAAGAATTATCCCTTAAGAAACAGAGGCGGTATGGGCGTTCTCAACTATAAGGTTGACGAGGAGAAGGGCTATGTCTGCGGCATAAGAGCTCTCGGCCCTGACGACGACGTTATTCTTATCAGCAGTGACGGCGTTATCATCCGTATCCGTGCCAACGACCTCAACGTTATGGGCAGGTACGCGAGGGGCGTAAGGGTTATGAGACTTACCGACGATAACAGGGTAGTTTCCTTCACCCGTACCGAGCACGACGAAACCGAAGTGACCGAGGCTGTTGAGAAGGCTGATGAGGCTGATATCCTTGCGGCTGAGGCGGAAGAAGCGGCTGAGGTTATAGCTGAGGACGAGGAAATCGACGAGGCTGAAGAAATTGACGAGGCCGAGGATTCCGACGAGGAAGAGGCTGACGAGGAATAAGCCTTTTATAGAAAAAATAAACGGACTGTAGCTTGGGCTATAGTCCGTTTTTTGCGTATATAAAAGTTTAGGTCAAGCCTTTTCAAAGGCTTGCGGGGTAGGGGGCAGAGCCCCTTTCTCCCTGAAATGCTCTTATTATTTATACTTTCTGTATATCTCGACATTAAATATACAAAAACAAGCAGAGATTTGTTACAATCTCCGCTTGTTTGTTCTTGTTTCAGTAATTTATGAACTTTTATGATGTGTTCCACGTCACCAAAGCTGTTCTTTTATTCTTACGATATGAACTGTGCGACGGAACAGGCTGAACGTTGACCGTTATACATATAGATGAAGGTCCGTCCCCCTGCCGTTTATCATCAGCCGATTAAGCTGATACCTTCAAAAGGCAGGAACCGGCCGGGCGGCTTCCGCCCTATTCTATATTTTGAATCTGTTCTCTTATCTTTTCGATTTCGCTCTTTACGTCAACAACAATTCTTGTGATGCGTAAATCCTGAGCCTTGGAGCCTATGGTGTTTGTCTCACGGTTAAGCTCCTGCACAAGGAAGTCTAACTTTCTTCCTACAAGCTCTTCCGTCTCCATCATACCTCTGAACTGGGCGAAATGACTCTTAAGTCTTACGGTCTCTTCGTCAACCGCAACCTTCTCGGCGAAAATTCCTGCCTCTAAGAGAATACGCTGTTCGTCAATCTGCTTGTTTTCGAGAATTTCCGTCATTTTAGCAGTAAGCCTCTCTCGATAAGCCTTTACTGTCTCGGGGGAGTATTCGCATACCTTCTCAATCATAGCTTCAATGTTTGAAAGCTTGGAGAGAATGTCAGCCTTCATCTTTTCTCCCTCGGTCACACGCATTGCCACAACCTTAGCGAGAGCCGCTTCGGCAGTTTCCTTTACCGCCGACCAGATTTCTTCCTCGTCTACGTCGGCACGAACTACGTTGAAGGCGTCGGACATTCTGAAGATTGAGCTTAAGGTAAGGTCGTCCTTAAGTCCGAACTTTTCTCCTGCCTCCCGCATAGCGTTCAGGTAGTTTTCTACCACAAGCTCGTTTACCGTTACGGCAGTTTCCTTACCCTGGATATTGTAAACCGAGAGGGAAACCTCTACCTTTCCTCGGCTTATTTTTTCCTTTACGAGGGACTTGAGCTTTTCTTCAAGGTACATATACTGGCGGGGGAGCTTAGCGTTGAATTCATAGTAGCGTGAATTTACGGAGCGTATCTCAACAAGATATTCTCTTCCGCCGATAACTCTGTGCTCACGGCCGAAGCCGGTCATACTTCTTATCATTTTATTTTCCTTTCTCAATAGGTCATCTTCCTAAGTAGTCAATTTCTGTGTCAAAATCCATAAGCTCTCCGAGTACGGGAATGTTGTACTGCTCGGAAAGATTATCCGCCGAGGTAATAGTATTGTCGAGCGCCCATATTATAAGAATACCTATAACGGAGATAAGTACTCCTGCGGCAAGGCCGATAAGTACGAAAAGTCCGTCGTTGGGAAATACGGGATTTACGGGAGCTACAGGCTCGGAAATAACGGTAATCCCCGATTTTTCTATGTAGCCGCCGAGTACGTCGGGCATAGCGTCAAGATAACGATTTGCCATTGCGTATGACCTTTCGGGAGTAGAGGCGTCTACCCCTATCTTTAAAAAGCCTGTTCCAGGTTCCTGAGTAACAGTAAAGGTGTTGTCGTATTCCTCGTAGGTATGCTTTACCTCGAGACCCTCGTTAAGGGTATTGTACATATTCGGGCTTCTGAATAATAATACTGCAGTAGCAGCGTTAACAGGGTCGGAGTTTCCGCTTCCGTCCGTTATTATTACATCCATATTTGTAACATAATGCTTCGTAAGACCGTAAGCCGAAAGGAGATATCCCGAAATTGTAGTAAGAACTATTACTACTACCGCAATTCTCCAGTTACTTATGAATGTATTTATAAGCCTTTTAAATCTGTTTCTTTTCATTTCTGCCGCCTTTCGGGGTTTATGTTTTTAAAGGGGCTTTTTAGCTATAACCCCGCTGTTTCTCGGATAAACGGAGGAAATCTCCCTTATCTTCTTTATTACGATAAGACATCTTTTATCGCCGCCGGGAAGCTCGTATCTTATTACTTTTTCAAGCTTTCCGCCGAGCTTTTCTATTGCTCCTGCGGCGGCTTCGGTTTCATCCTCGGCTCCCTTTAAAGCAATAAAGTATCCACCCTTTTTAACGTAGGGCAGACAGTATTCACAAAGTACATTAAGTGCCGCAACAGCACGGGCTGTAGCGAAATCGAACATCTCGCGGTACTTTTTATTTCTCGCTACCTCTTCGCTTCGTCCGTGAACGGTTTCACAGGATACCCCTATCTTTTCACAGGCAAGGTCAAGATATTTTACTCTTTTTCCGAGACTGTCAATAAGCGTGAAATCAAGGTCGGGCCTATAAAGCTTCATAGGAAGGGAAGGGAAGCCTGCTCCCGTACCTATATCCACAATTTTCGTTCCACGTGGAACATCGAAAAGGGTAAGGGGGAGAATACTGTCGATATAATGCTTTTCGATAACCTCGTCACGCTCGGTTATACGGGTAAGATTGACGTTCTTATTGTATTCAAGCATAAATTCCATAAGGATTTCAAGCTTTTCCGACTGTTCGGGGGTAATTTCTATCCCCGCCGCCTTGAATTTTTCAATCATTTTCGCTTTCCTTTCCTGACTTCGAAGCCAGCCATATCAGTAATACCGATATATCGGCAGGATTAACTCCCGAAATTCTTCCTGCCTGTCCGATATTAAGGGGCTTATGGCGGTTAAGCTTTTCCTGTGCCTCAAGGCGGAGTCCGCTTATCGTCTTATAGTCAATATCCGTAGGAAGAAGCTTCGATTCGAGTCTCTTCATCTCCTTGATCTGGGAAAGCTGGGTCTTTATATAACCCTCATATTTTATACTTACCTCGATTTTTCCTATTATGTCGGGACGTAAATCGGGAGCGTATTTATCAAAGGGCTTTATATCGTTATAGGAAACCTGTGGTCTTTTAAGAAGCTCTATAAACTTTATACCGTGAGTAAGGGGAGAAGTACCCTTACCTATAAGCATTTCATTAAGCTCCTCGCTCTTGTGGACAGTTGTACGCTTAATACGTTCTATTTCGTCGCTGACCTGTTTCATCATATCGAGATATTTCTCGTATCTTTCCTCGGAAATAAGACCTATTTCGTGGCCTAATTCAGTAAGCCTCTCGGGTGCGTTATCCTGCCTTAAAATAAGACGGTATTCGCTTCGTGAGGTCATCATTCTGTAAGGCTCGACGCATCCCTTAGTTACAAGGTCGTCAATAAGCGTTCCTATATAGGAATTTGAGCGTTCGAGAATAACCTGTTCCTTTCCGAGAATTTTTCTTGAAGCGTTTACGCCTGCAACAAGTCCCTGTGCCGCCGCTTCCTCGTATCCCGAGGTACAATTAAATTGTCCTGCACCGTATAGACCGCTTATTTTCTTGAATTCGAGAGTAGCGTAAAGCTCAAGAGGATTACAGCAGTCATATTCGATAGCGTAGGCAGGACGCATAATCTCAACATTTTCGAGACCCTTTATGGTGCGTAAAAAGGCGAGCTGGACATCCTCGGGAAGGGAAGTAGACATACCCTGAAGGTAGTATTCGTCTGTATCGAGACCCATAGGCTCAACGAAAAGCTGGTGGCGCTCCTTATCCTTAAAACGGACGATTTTATCCTCTATACTCGGACAGTACCGAGGCCCTACACCGTGAATTCTTCCCGAATAAAGGGGAGAACGGTGGAGATTATCAAGGATAACCTTGTGGGTTTCGGCGTTCGTATAGGTAACGTAACACTTCACCTTATTTTCGAGAGGAAGCTCGTTATCGAAGGAGAAGGGGATTATCTCATCGTCTCCGCCCTGTTCCTCCATAACGGAAAAATCAATTGAGCGTCTGTGTACTCTTGCAGGAGTACCTGTCTTAAACCTTCTTATATCAAGTCCAAGCTTTTTAAGGTTTTCAGTTAATTCTACCGATGGGCAGACATTATCTGGACCCGAGGAATAGCTTAACTCTCCGATATGGATAGCGCCGTTAAGATAGGTTCCCGTAGTTATAATTACTGCCTTAGCTCCGTAGAAGCCGCCGAGCTTAGTCATTATTCCCGTAACCTCATTATTCTCAACGCATACCTCGGTTACCTCAGCCTGTTTTACCGAAAGTAACGGCTCATTTTCAAGAGCCTTTTTCATATAGCCGTGATACTTTGTTCTGTCGGACTGGACACGAAGGGAATGAACGGCGGGGCCTTTACCTCTGTTGAGTACTCTCGACTGGATAAAGGTAGCGTCCGCCGCCTTTCCCATTTCTCCGCCGAGAGCGTCTATTTCACAAACAAGCTGACCCTTAGCCGAGCCGCCTATACAGGGATTACAAGGCATATTTGCTATTGCGTCGAGGGACAGCACAAAAACAGCCGTTTTCATTCCGAGTCTTGCAGCCGCCAGTGCTGCCTCACAGCCTGCGTGTCCTGCGCCCACGACTATTACATCATAATTTTCTATTTTATAAATAATATCATATCCTCTCTATGTTCTACGTGGAACATTTTACTCAGTCTTAGGATATACCTTCCATACACAGGTATAGTCGGGATTCATAACCGATATACCGCTGGGTGTAAGTGTGTAAAGTCCGGGACGGGCAGGAATAAAGTTATTAAGCTCGGGAGGATACGCCGACTTTTCTCCTGTAGCCGTATCACGGATAACTATTCCGTATTCTATAGAGCATTCCACAACCTCGCCTAAAAACTCACGACGGCTTAACTCCTTCTTATTTCTGTCGAGAGATTTAATAACTACGAGGACTGTTCTACCCATAATTTCATCAAATGAAACTGCCATTATAACAACTCCTTCTATGTTCCACGTGGAACATTAACATACTAAATTCAATATGTAGATAAAGCTATATCTTTTAAATACAATATGTTGTATTAAAGGCTATATTTTCTGAATCCGGGGTGTCTTATCGGGAACGCCTTAGCTATCTCACAGCATTCGTCAATCTTATTACGGGGAAGCTCCTTTGCTCCGCCTAACTGACGGGCAGTAAGACTTACCTTAGCGAAATGCTCGAGAGTTTCCATTCTGTAGTAAGCCTGAGTTAAATCTGCGCCAACGGTAAGAGCGCCGTGATTCATAAGTAAGATAGTATCGTGATAGGGAAGGAAGGGTACGATACTGTCGGGAACTTCCTCAGAGCCGGGAGTTCCGTAGGGAGCTATCGGAACAGAGCCTAAGAAGATTATAGCCTCGGGCATTGTATATTCGTCAAGGGGAATATGCGCGATAGCGTAGCCTGTAGCAACAGGAGGGTGAGCGTGGACTACTGCCTTAATATCGGGGCGCTCCTTATAACAACGTAAATGCATTTTAAATTCGGAGGAAGGTCTGAAGCCCTCGGGGCATTCGATAACCTCGTTCTTACTATTCATCTTAATAAGCATTTCGGGCTTTAAGATACGCTTACTTGTACCTGTGGGGGTAGCTAAAAAGGTATCGTCGTCAAGCTTAACGGAAATATTTCCGTCGTTAGCCGCTACCATACCGAGCTGCCATAAATTATGGCCCACCTCACAGATTTCTTCACGGATTTTTAATTCTTCCTGTGTCATAGTTTTGTTTTCCTTTCGTCGTCATTTTTTTATATAAAAAACTATATACACTTTTATTATAAACTATTTTTTCTTAAAAGTCTATACATTACTTTTTAAAATGTTTAATTTTTTAATGAATGCAGTAAGTTTTTTATCAAAACATAATCAGCATATAAAAAAGACTGCACCTTTTTAAAAGTACAGTCTTATTTTTATAACTCATTTCTGTTTTCAAGCGCCCTCTGGAGCGTTACATCATCGGCATATTCGAGAGCCGACCCGGCGGGAAGTCCGTAGGCAAGACGGGTAACCTTAATATTTAGAGGCTTAATCATCCTGCTAATATAAGAAGCGGTAGCCTCGCCCTCGACCGTCGGATTAGTCGCCATAATAACCTCGTCGATATCTCCCGAAAGTCTTCTCATAAGCTCGGGTATTCGGATATCGTTAGGACCTATATTGTCCATAGGGGAGAGGAGTCCGTGTAAAACGTGATAAACTCCGCCGAAGCCGCCCGCCCTTTCGAGAGCGGAAACATCCTTCGGAGCTTCAACAACACAGATTATTTTCTTATTTCTCCTGTCGTCGTTACATATAGAACAGGTATCGCTATCGGTAAAATTCTGACAGACATTACAGCAATGAACGCTTTTTCTCGCTTTTAAAATCTCGCTGCAGAATTCTTCGATTTCCTCCACAGGCTGATTAAGCATATAATATGCAAGCCTTTGTGCGGTTTTCATACCTATTCCCGGAAGCTTAGCGAGCTGTTCCGCCGCAGTAACGAGAGGAAGAGAATTATATTCAGACATATCGGCTTATCAGAAAAGTCCGGGGAAGCTTACTCCGCCTGTTACCTTTTCCATTTCCTTTGCGCTTTCGTCGTCAATCTTTGTTAAGATAGCGTTTACGCCTGCAACAATAACATCCTGTAAGCTTTCGATATCGTCCTTATCTACGATTTCGGGGTTAATCTTAATTTCCTTTAAAACTCTGCCGCCTGTCATAGTAAGCTCTACCATTCCGCCGCCTGCTGTTTCGGTAAATTCAGTCTGTTCAAGCTTTTCCTGTACAACCTGAATATCCTCCTGCATCTTCTGCGCCTGGCGAACCATATTGTTCATATTTCCCATACCCTTATTCTGGTATCCCTGAGGTAATCTTGCTTTCATTTTTTTAATTCCTTTCGTAATTAAATTATTGTTCCTTTATGTTAACTCCCTGACTTCTTGCGAAATCGAGAAAGTCATTAACCTTCTTGTCGATATCCTCTTCCTTTTTTTCGGATTTTTTACCGACGATAGTTACATTTCTTCCGAGAGCCTTCGAAACCGCAGTCTGGACATCCTGTCTGAAATCGCCTGTAGCATATCCGACGCAGAGCTCTCCGCCTTCGATAAGAACTGTATTTCCCTTAATTTTTGCAGTAGTATCGCTTATAAGAATACGTACCGAAAAGGGAATAGTTTCAATTATTTCATTCCATTCCTCGAGAGGCTTATATTCTCCGAAATCTTCCTCGCTGTCATTTTCGGAAGGCTTCGTTACAGCTTCCTTTTTCTGTTCCTTTACGGCTTCGATAGCCTCGGCGAGAGTTTCCTCTTTTCTTTCGGGAACAGGAGCTTCCTCAACAGCTTCCTTTTCTTCAAAGGGAAGCTTTATTTCAAATGGCTCTTCATTATAATTGCTTTCTATAACGGGCGCTTCGTAAACGGGAGGAATATATTCTTCACTTTCAGCCTCGTTTACAGCTTCCTCAGCAGGAAAATAGGCTTCTGCCACTTCATTTTCGATACTTTCCTCAGCTATAACAGCTCCCGATTTTATACTCTTTATTGTATTTTTAAGAAGCTTTTCGAGCTCGTCTATTCTTATCGATAAGGCTTTTTCACCGCTGTCAAGCTTCGGCGTACAAAGCTTTATCATACACATTTCCGAATGTAAAACAGGATTTACAGCCCTGCTCATACTGCTTAAAAATTCACTTATAACAGAAATACATCTCATTATTTCCTCGAGAGTATATTTCTCAGCCTGTTTATTATATAAAGGCAGCTCGGATTCGGAAATTCTTGTTACGGAATTATCTGCTCCTGCCTTAAGAAGCATAAGTATACGGTAATGACCGATAAGCTCTTCAAGGAGACGGTTTATATTCTTTGAACGGCATACAAGCTCGTCAATTATCTTAAGTACAGCCGTAACGTTCTTTTCTTCAATCCTGTCGGTTATTTCGAAAAGATAATCGCTTCCCGAAACCCCCGCACATTCCCTTACCACCTCGGCGGTAATTTCATTACTTACCGATAAACACTGGTCAAGGAGAGAAAGAGCGTCTCTCATTCCGCCGTCGGAAATTTTTGAGATTAAAAACGCCGCTTCATCGGAAAGCTTTACGTTTTCCTTTTCCGAAATCTCGATAAGACGCTTTTTACTTTCGTTTATGTCTATACGCCTGAATTCGAAACGCTGACACCTGGAAAGAATTGTTGCGGGAACCTTATGATTTTCGGTAGTAGCAAAAATAAATATTACGTGAGGCGGAGGCTCTTCGATAAGCTTTAAAAGCGCATTGAATGCAGGAGTAGAAAGCATATGAACCTCGTCTATTATATAGACCCTGTACTTACAGGTTATAGGCGCATAGACAGCCTCCTCCTTAAGCTCTCTAACGTAGTCAACGCCGTTATTCGAAGCGGCGTCTATTTCCGTAACATCAGAGCCTTCGGCTTCTATCGAACGACAGGCCTCACATTCGAGACAGGGATTACCGTCCACAGGATTAAGACAGTTAAGAGCCTTAGCCAGTATTTTTGCGCAGGTAGTTTTTCCCGTACCTCTTGAGCCGGTAAAAAGATAAGCGTGTGCATTCTGACCATTCTTAAGCTGATTTTTTAAGGTGGTGGTAATATGCTCCTGTGAAATAACGTCTTCAAAGGTCTTAGGTCTGTATTTTCTGTATAATGCAAGATACATAAATAAAACCCTCCTCCCTCAGATAACACAAAGCCCTTGAGTATGAACACAGGCTTGCTGCGCACAGGCCGAAATTTGCTTAATGCTGCTCGGTTCCCCGCCTGACATGGTTCACAACACGACCTTGCACAGGGTCTGTGTTCATATTCAAGAGCTTCTATGATATTATAAACTATTTAAAGGAAAAAATCAAGTGTTTTCTTATATTTTTCACCCTTTATATACTATAGATAATAGCAATGGTATATAATAATTAAAAAATATGAGGTTTTTACTTGCAAAATACATATTTTTGTGATAGAATGTGTTTAAGTATCACTATTATTTTTTATGAATGGAAGGATTGACGAAAATGAACTCGTTCAGCGATATATTTGAGCTTATGAAAAGTCAGCTCGATATTACCGATACTGCAAGAACACTATGGATAGACCCTATAAAGCCCGTAAAGCTCAATAATAATAAGGTTGTTTTATTTATTGCCAACGATTATGTAAAGGAAATGGTGGAAAAGCATTACGATTACATATTCAAGAAGCAGCTTAAGGAAATTCTCGGCTTTGAGGTAGAAATAGAATATCTTACCAATGAGGAAGAACACGAGCCTAATCCTTCCGTTGATATGATAAAGCACGTCGATCCTATTCCCGACCCGGTTTACGATCCACGCTTCATAGATATGAAGAATAAGGAGCATAACAGCAATTATAAACATACCTTCGATACCTTTATAATAGGCGAAAGTAACCGTCTCGCTTGTGCAGCCTGTAAGGCTATCGCACAGGGACAGCAGTTCGAAACCTCGAAGAATTTCAATCCTCTTTATATCTACAGCGAGCCCGGCCTCGGAAAAACTCACCTTTTATGCGCAGTAAAAAATGAAGTAAATCTTCGTCATCCCGAATATAATATAGTATATGTTTCAGCGGAAACCTTCGTAAACGAATTTGTAAACAGCGTCAGAACCTCTACTACCGACGATTTCAAGCATAAGTACAGAAGCGCGGATATGCTTCTCGTGGACGATGTACAGTTTTTCGCAGGAAAAAAAGAATCACAGAACGAGCTTTTCCATACCTTCGAGGAATTACACAGATCGGGTAAACAGATAATTCTTACCTCCGACCGTCCTCCTAAGGAAATAAATGATATTGAGGTAAGACTTATTACACGTTTCGAATGGGGCTTATTAACGGATATTACTCCTCCCGAATTTGAAACAAGACTCGCTATCATAAAGAGAAAGGCAGAGCTTTTAAATCTTAAGATTCCTAATAATGTAATGGAATATATGGCGGACAAGCTTAAAAACAATATCCGTCAGATTGAGGGAGCTATAGTTAAGATGAACGCTATAACTATGCTTACCGAAAGTACTCCTACTCTTATTATGGCACAGAATATTATAAGAGACGTTATGACCGAGCATCAGCCTATACCCGTAACGGTAGAAAAGGTTATAACGGAGGTAAGCCATATTTTCAATGTTTCTCCCGAGGAAATCCGTTCCCAGAACAGAAATTCTCAGGTTTCTACCGCCCGTCAGGTAGCTATGTACGTTATAAGTAAGGTTACCGAGCTTTCTTATACCTCTATCGGTAAGGAATTCGGCGGAAGAGATCATTCTACCGTAGTTTACGCAACAAATAAGGTTAAAAAGGTAATGCAGAAGGACAGCGCTTACAGAGCAACGGTAGACGACCTTATTAAAAATATAGGAAATATGAATGTCTGATACGGACAATTAAGGACGGGTTTTCCCCGTATCTTTCAACATTTCATCAACGGTTGAATCTGAAAGGTTTAAAGTTGAAAATGTTGAAAGTTCTTTTAACACTTTCCATTTTTTATCAACCGTGTTTTAAGCAGGAAATACTGCATAATACAGGTAAAAAATAAGGTTTTCCACGTTTTACCCGCCCCTATTACTAAAACTAAAATAATATATTTTATTTTTAATTTTATTTTTTCTCTGCGAAAGGAATAATTAAAATGAAATTTTCAATTGACAGAAATACTTTATCGGAAGCTTTATCAAATGCTTCTAAGGCAAGCTCATCACGTTCTCCTATTCCTGCACTCGAGGGAGTTTTAATAAATCTTAAGGAAGGCGTTATTACCGTAACAGGCTATGACCTTGAAATGGGAATTAAATGTAAGGTTATTCCCGCTACTTCTGAAGAAGAGGGCGAGGTAGTAGTAAACGCTAAGATTTTCGGAGAAATGATAAGAAAGATGCCTGCGGGACTTGTTGAGATTTCTACCGATAAGGGTGTTAATGTTACTCTTCGTTCCGGCTCGGTAGTCTTTAACGTAGTCGGCGTAAGCGGAGACCAGTATCCTAATATTCCCGAGCTCAGAAATGATATTACCTTCTATGTGGATGAATCGGTTCTTAAAAGTATGATAAGACAGACCTTCCACGCTATAGCTACTACAGATATAAAGCCCGTCCATATGGGCAGTAAGTTCCATATCGAAAATAACGTTTTAAGCGTTGTTTCCGTTGACGGCGTAAGAATGGCTAAAAGAGTAGAGCCTGTTACCTACAACGATATTGATTTCGTAGTACCCTCAAAGACTCTCGGTGAGCTTATGAGAATGTTATCCGACGAAAGTAACGATAAAAAGGTTGCTATCTGTATCGACAGAAGTCAGATCTGCTTCTCGAAGGATGACTATATGATAATTTCCCGCTTACTTGAGGGAAGCTTTATCGACTACGACAGAATTATGAATTTTGAGGAGAAATCTACTGCAATAGTTAAGGCTTCGGAATTTTCCCAGTCTCTCGACAGAACTCTCCTTTTAAATACAGACCGTTATAAGTGTCCCGTAATCTGTACCTTTGAAAACGACAATCTCGATATCGAGATAAAAACCTCTCTCGGTAAGATGAGCGATAAGCTCGCTATAAAGTACGGCGGTGAAAAGCTTGAAATTGCATTTAACGCTAAGTATATGATAGACGCTTTAAGAAACAGCGAATGTGACGAGGTAAAAATTGACTTTACAGGCCCTCTTTCTCCCATAAGAGTAAAGCCTCTCGATGATGAAAGCTTCGTAGGAATAGTTCTTCCTGTTCGTAACAAGTAATTGAAAGGAAAAATTATGGCGACTGAAATAAAAGTTAATCCTCCCTTTATAAAGCTCGAACAGTTCCTTAAATTCGGAAATATCGCCGAAACAGGCGGTATGGCCAAGCTTATGATTACCGACGGAATCGTCGAGGTAAACGGCGAGGTCTGTATGATGAGAGGAAAGAAGCTTTATAATAACGATAAGGTTACCGTGAACTTTGAAGAGGAAACAGAAGAATTTATCTGTAAAATAGAAGAATGATAATAAAAGCTCTCTCTGTAAAAAATTTCAGAAATATAGCCTCGGCTGAATTTAGTTTTAATCCTAAGATAAATATCTTTACGGGCAGTAATGCACAGGGTAAAACTAATATCTGCGAGGCAATTTCTCTTTGTCTCGGAAAAAGCTTCAGAAATCCAAAGGCTTCCGAGCTTATTCCCTTCGGTACGGATATAAATGAAAATGAAACGGCTATCGAGCTTACTTTTTCATTCGATAACCTTCCCGATAAGGAAAATACTATCCTTTATATTCAGAAGGGCAGTAATATAAAGCTTACCTTTAACGGTCTCGAAATGAAAAGTGCAGAAGAATTATACGGAGCGTTAAGATATGTTATTTTTATACCCGAAGATTTATATATTGTAAAGGGAAATCCTGAAAAACGACGGGATTATATTGATTTTGTATCAAATATGATTAACCGTGTTCATAATTCTAAGCTTTATGAATATAATAAAGCCCTGAGACAGAAAAACAACCTTCTTTTCAATCTCTCGGGCTATGACCTTAATTATTCGAGAATAATGCTTGAAAGCTGGAATGATACTTTATCAAAGCTGGGCGTAAATGTAATGTGCGGACGGCTTAAGTATTTCAATACTCTTTCAGCTTATGCAAACGAATTTTACGGAAGAATAAATAAATCCGATGAAAGTCTTTCTATGAAATACGAAAGTACAATAATGGAGGATATTCCTTACAGTACCGAGGATTCCGAGCTTATGTACAGTACTTATATGGAAAGGCTTAAGGAAACCTTCGAAAAAGAGCTTAAAATGAAATATACTGTAGTAGGCGCCCACAGGGACGATATCTCCTTCTTTATCAACGGAGTACCCTCCAGGGATTTCGCCTCACAGGGTCAGATAAGAAGTATAGCTGTGGCTCTTAAGCTTGCTGAGGCAAGAATGATTTATGAAAAGAGTAAGGATGTTCCGATAATTATTCTTGACGACGTTTTAAGCGAGCTTGACGAATACAGAAGAAGCTTTATAACAAGCCATATAGACAATTTTCAGACTTTTATTACTTCCTGTAATATTTCTGACATAAAAAAATATGATAACGCAAGTATATGGAACGTGGAAAAGGGCACCTTCAGCCTTTTATAATAAGGAGAAATATGTATATACATTTAGGCAGTGATGTTACTGTTCATAAAAAAGAAATAGTAGGAATATTCGATATAGAAAAGGTAACGGTTCAGAAGTATATGAACGAATATCTGTCAAAATGCCAGAAAAACGGAAAAATATATTACGTTTCCCTGGATATGCCTAAAAGTATAATAGTATGCAGCGATACGGTCTATATCAGCAACGTAAGCACGGATACCTTAAAATTAAGGTATAATTCCGATTAGAAAAACTATGCCCCAGGAAAGAGCAGAGCCGGTTATTACTCCTATAAGAGCAGGAATAAGGCTTTGTTTTTTCGTGGGCTTTTTTGTATTTATCTTATTAAGGAGCTTTTCAGCACCGTCGGAAATCTCCTTCTGGGGCGCGTCTCTTTTATCGGGTCTAAGAAATAAAAGAGCCTTTTCAAAATATTCTCCGTCCGACTTTATTTCAACTACAAGCTTATTTACACCTCTCATATTTTTTCCTTTCCTGTATATGGCAGTACTGTAATAATTATAACGTACAGCCATAAAATGATTACTATTTGTATTATTGTCACCAAACTGTAACTTAATCATTAAATTCCGCAGTTTCCTGTTGAAAATGTTGAAAACTCGGTTAGAAAAATTATGCTTAAAGCGTATTTCTGTTGAAAACTACGTTGAAAGTGTTAAAATTAGGCGGTATAAAAGCCTTTTCTTAAACTAAAGCGGGTAATTTTTTCAACCTCTTCAATGAATTATGAAGAAAAAATTCCATTTATAATATTATACATAAAAAGAGGATTTTTCGGGTGATTTTTCTCTGCCTGAAAAAAGCCCTTTACCAATAGGGTTTGGAGATTTTACAAAAATTAAATCCGGTAGAAAATTATACGAACTGTATTTAAAATATAAGGGTAAAAATTTAACAAACAGTAAAAATAGGGTTTTCAACAGGTTTTCTTGTTGAAAGTGTGGAAAACTAAGGAGATTTTTTGTTTTTCACGCTATGAACAGTTGAAAACTACGTTGAAAATGTTAAAATAAGGCTTGTTTACGCTATTTTTTTAACATTCAAAGGCTGTTGAAATAATATTATCTTGAACTTTATGAACAAATATGTTAAAATAATCCTATATCTTTATTATAATAAAAGGAACAGATTTTATGGCTAAGCTTTATGTAGTTGGAACGCCTATAGGTAATCTTTCGGATTTCAGTCCCCGCGCGGTAGAAACCCTTAACAGCGTTGATTTTATAGCGGCGGAGGACACAAGAGTAACCTTAAAGCTTCTTACTCATTTCGGAATACAAAAGCCCCTTATAAGCTACTATGAACATAACATAAGAGAAAAGGGCGAATATATACTGGGCAGGATCGAAAAGGGAGAAAACTGCGCTATAGTTACCGACGCCGGAATGCCCTGTATTTCCGACCCGGGCGAGGATCTTGTAAGGCTCTGCGCCGAAAGAGGGATAGAGATAAACGTTGTTCCTTCTCCTACGGCGGCTATGTCGGCTCTTGCAATATCAGGCCTTCCTACCTCGCGCTTTTCCTTCGAGGGTTTTTTAAGCGTTACAAAAAAACAGCGTCAGGCTCATCTCGAAGAAGTAAAGGATTTTAAGCGTACCCTTATTTTTTACGAGGCTCCTCATAAGCTTCTTTATACCTTAAAGGATATGCTTGAGGCCTTCGGGGACAGGAGAATAGCTCTTTGTCGAGAGCTTACTAAGCTCCACGAGGAGGTAATAAGAGGAACAATCTCGGAAATGGTTTCTTACTATGAGAATAAGACTCCTAAGGGGGAATTTGTTCTTATTATAGAGGGTAAAACGGAAGAGGATATTTCCGATAAGGTAACTCTCGAGGAAGCTATAGCTATGGCAAAGGCTCTTACCGAGGAAGGAATGAAGCTTTCCGCCGCCGCAAAGGAAATAGCTAAAAAGACCGATTACTCGAAAAGCGAAATTTATAACGGACTGATTTAAAAAGGAAAGGAGGATAATTATGAAAATTACGGTTACTGCAATACCTAAAAATATAATATCCTTCTTTTTTTCGCCGAGGAAGATACTTTCGGATAAAAAAGCCTGTGAATATCTTGAAAAAATGCTTCCCTTCATTTTCGGCAGGAATACCGTACTCTGCTCGGAAAAAATAGGAATAAATATATTTGACCTTGTATTTTTCGGGGAAAAGCCTCTTTCGGAATGTATCGGAAAATACAGGAGTAAATTCTCTCCCGAGGAGATTAAAACTATAATTATTGCGCTTATATTAAGGAGACTCTATAATGGCGATACAGTAAAGCTCATAGATATATACGGCTCGGAAAATACGGTATATATAGGTGAGCCTGTATTCTTAAGCCTTAGTATAATAGATACCTCCCTCGATTTCAGTAAGATTAACAGGAAAATCTATGAAAAATATGAAAAAAACAAGGCGGAGGATAAGGGGCTAAATAAGGAGGCCGAGCATATTTATGAATGTGTAAGGCTCGCCGCAGTAAGATATTCTATGAGAAGAGTGCTGGAAAATAAGGAGCTTATAGATAAGTATAATTTCCGCCGCTTCAGCTCCGACCTTAAGCTTAATAATCGTCCCGCCGACCTTGACGATATAAACAGGATGCTTGTACGAAGGAAAATGTATACCTTCGCCGACCTTTCGGAAACGAAGCTGAGACTTAATTTTACTGCATTATACGCTATTACGAACAAGGGTCTTTCCTTAGAGGATCTTTTCGGCTCCGATACGGTATTTCTTCCCGATTCCGCCGAAAAGGACAAGAAAATATCCGAATCCGCCAGCGAGCTTATAAATATTATAAGTAACGGTAACGGTATCGAAATAGCAAATATGTTCGTAAGTATGATATTCAAGATGGCGGAGGTAAGAGTTCCGAAGATAAACGTATGGGATCTTTCCGAGCTTATGAAGAATTACAGCGTTTTCTATGCGGTAGCCTCTCTTGCGGGAACCTGTGAAAGCGTATTTACATTCAACGACGAGCTTAAAAGGTATATGAGAAAACGGCTTATAGACAGCTACTGGAAATACACGAAAAGGCTTATAAGCCTTAAAAGATTTTCCTCTGTGGTAATACTTTGTCATAAGCTTGCGGAGCTTGACCTCGAACAGTACAGGAACAGTCCTTCCTACAGAAAGGAAATAATGTACGCCTTCGAGAAGGCCGAAAACTTTATAAAGGAGTTTGAAAAGGGAAATGACTGGCTGTAGGCTTTGTCCGAGAGGCTGTATTACCGACAGGAGACTGAATAAGGGCTTCTGTGGTACAGGGGAAGAAATAAGAATAGCCAGGTTTATGGTGCATCACGGAGAGGAGCCGCCTGTTTCGGGGACAAGAGGAAGCGGAGCCGTATTCTTTTCGGGCTGTAACCTGAGGTGTGCGTACTGCCAGAATTATCCTATAAGTCACGGTCTTAAGGGAGAGAATATTTCCTCGGAAAAGCTTACCGAAATTATTTTTTCTCTCGAAGCCGAAGGAGTCCACAACATAAATTTCGTAACAGCTACCCATTATTCCGATAAAATCGCAGAGGTGCTGGAAAAAATCAAGGACAGGCTTACTATACCCGTTGTATACAACTGTGGGGGATACGAAAGCGTCGAGGCTCTTAAAAGACTTCGGGGACTCGTAGACGTTTATCTCCCCGACCTTAAGTATTTCAGCAGTGAAATGTCCCTTAAATATTCTAAGGCAGGAGACTATTTCGAGAGAGCTTCCGAAGCCATTAAAGAAATGGCGGAGCAGCAGCCTGACTGCATAATAAACGGGGAGGGGATTATCGAAAAAGGCGTAATTATCCGCCACCTCGTACTCCCGAAGGGCTATAAGGACAGTATCATACTTATGGAATGGATAAAGGAGACCTTTCCCGAAAAAACGCCCCTCGTAAGTATTATGAGGCAGTACACCCCCTGTTACGACGCTATCGGTTTTCCCGAGATAAACCGAAAGCTTACCTCCTTCGAATATGATAAGGTAGTGGATAAGGCGGCGTCCCTCGGAATTAAAGGATTTATTCAGGAAAAGGGCTGTGAGACCCTTGATATGACTCCTGAATTTTAATAAAGAAAGGCTTACTATGAAAACAGGAATTGTTCTCGAAGGCGGCGCAAGCCGTACCATATATAGCTGCGGCGTTCTCGACGCATTACTCGACAGCGGAATATATCTTGATTATGTAGCGGGGGCCTCCGCAGGAATTTCCTACGGAGTTTCCTATATCTCCCGTCAGTCGGGAAGAAATCTCACCATAGCGGAAAAATATATGGCGGATAAAAGATATATGGGGGTAAAACACCTTTTAAACAGGAAAAACCGTTCATATTATAATCTTGATTTCGTTTTCGGCAGTATTCCCGATGAGCTCGTACCCTTCGATTTCGAGGAATACAGAAAAAACGGCGAGGAGGCCTACGGCGCCCTTACCGATATAGAAACAGGTGAAACCGTATATATGAAGGTTCCTGCCGAAGACAGAAAATGGATGGTATTAAGGGGCTCCTGTGCGCTTCCGCTTTTATTTCAGCCTGTTGAAATAAAGGGCAGGCTTTATATGGACGGGGGAATAACCGATTCGATACCCTACAGATATGCTATGACCGAGGGAAAATGTGATAAGGTAATAGTAATACTTACGCGGCCGAGAGGCTATAAGAAGGGTAAGGAGAAGCTTTCTGCACTGGTTAAAACGGCTTATCCGAAGTATCCGCTTCTTGCGGAAAAGCTTTCGGTAAGACACGAAATGTATAACCGCCAGCTTTCGGAGCTTTATGAGCTTGAAAAAGAAGGTAAGGCCCTCGTTATCTCCCCCTCGGATACTCACGGTATAGGAAGAACGGAAAGAAAGTCCGAAATACTTGTACCTTTTTATAAGGAGGGGTATGAGGATACTATGAAGGATATAGATAGGATAAGGGAGTTTATAGGGGAGTAGACTACGGTTGACACAAAAGCTTATGAGTGATATAATGTGAAAAAATGAACAAAGAGGGAAATTTATGAATAAGAAAAAATTATCTTTAGCTACAACAGCTTTGGCATTATCGGCAGTTATGCTTGCAGGCTGTGGAAATAACGCAGAAAATAAGGCAGTTACGGAAACTACTGATATATCGGTTACCGAGGAAGTTACCGAAGCGACAACAACAACAGCGGCAACTACAACCGAGGTTACAACTACAACAACAGCGGCAACCACAACCGAGGTTACAACTACAACAACCGAAATAACAACAGCGGCAACGACTACAACCGAGGCAACCACAACCGAAGCTATAACTACAACCGAAGCGGTCACAGAAGCTATAACAGAGAAGGTGACTGAAAAAGTAACCGAAGAAAAGCCTGCTGAAACAGAAAAATCAATAGCCCCTTGGGAATTTAATCCCGCTAATCTGAAGCCTGTAAAGGATTATAGTGACGTTGAATGGGGCGACGATATACCCACAGATGCAACAAACGTTTATGGTAAGAAAATAAAGGATGCCGAATGGATGCAAGAGGCTGGTGGCAACTTCATTTACATAAATGGTCGTTATTACAGAACCTTCCAGGATTGGGTAGATGGAAAAACGCCGTTAAATGCAGAAGAAGTTACAGGTAAGACATACGAAGAAGTGTTAGAAGAAGTCGGCATTATCGAATGGAACTAAATACTATTTATTCCGAATATACATAAATAAAAACCTCATCGTTTTTGATGAGGTTTTTTCATTAGGCTATAAAAATCCTCAAATAAAAAATTTATGGATATAGAAAATATTATGACAAATTTATATACTTTTACTTAAAATTTCTAAAACGATTACATTATGACTTTATTAAGTAATCTATATCTTGTATACAATTGTAAAAAATACAACAATATATGTACATAAATGATGAAAAAAGCTTATTTTTAGCCATAAATTTGACACCTTTGTTTATTTCGTTGCAATACTTTCGGAACAGTTAAAACCTTTTTATAAATATTGACAAGACACCCATTTTTTGATATAATATATGAGAAATAGTGTGGAGTTGTGTCTCCGCTATTTCGAGAAAACGTTTTAAATTCAGTATTTTAAGTAAAAAACCGGGAAAATTTATGGAAAAAGTTTTAAAAGCAGAGCATATTACCCGAGAGTTTAAAATAGGCGACGGAAGTACCGTTTATGCGCTTAAGGATGTTAATCTTGAAGTAAACGAGGGCCAGCTTGTCTGTCTCAGAGGGCGCTCAGGCTCAGGTAAGACTACCCTTATAAATATTCTCGGCGCATTAGACAGGCAAAACAGCGGAAACGTTTACTTCGGCGAAAAGGATATAGGAGAGCTTTCCGATTCACAGAGGGATAAGCTAAGACGAAAGGATTTTTCCTTCGTTTTTCAGTCTGTGGCTCTTATATCTACGATGACTGCCTACGAAAACGTAGAGTTTTCTCTCCGTTTAGCAGGATATCCCTTATCCGAGAGAGCCTCGAGAGCTAAGGAATGCCTCGCAAGAGTAGGACTAAGTAAGCGTATGAAGCATAGGCCCGGAGAATTATCCGGCGGTGAACAGCAGAGAGTAGCTATAGCGAGAGCTGTTGCACACAAGCCGAAGATAATTTTCGCCGATGAGCCTACTGCCGCTCTCGACTCCGCTACAGGCGTAGCCGTACTTAAGCTTTTCCGTGAGCTCGTCCACGACGACGGTATTACCGTAGTTATGACGACCCACGATGAAGCGATGATGGAGCTGGCTGATGTTGTCTATACCTTAGAGGACGGAGAAATTAAAAGCGTTGTTACGAACGATATACCATTATAATATATATATAGGAGTGTGTGATGCCACAGAAAGTTTTACTTGCGCCTCCCGAAAATATAATGGTGAGATGCGACAATTTAGTTAAAATCTATAAGACGAAGGACGTAGAGGTTATGGCGCTTCAGGGGCTTGACCTTACGGTTGAGCGCGGAGAGCTTATGGGTATAGTCGGAGCCTCGGGCTCGGGAAAATCTACCCTCCTTAATATGCTCGGCGGACTTGACCGACCTTCGGCAGGCAGCCTTTTCGTTGACGGAAAGGATATGCTTAAATTTACCGATAAGGATTTTATCGAGTATAAAAGAAAAACCGTAGGCTTCGTGTGGCAGAATAATGCACGAAACCTTATACCTTATCTTACTGCAATCGAAAATGTTGAAATGCCTATGATGCTTAGCGGGTACAACAACAGGCGTAAGAGGGCGGAGGAGCTTCTCGATATGGTAGGCCTTTCGGCAAGAAAAAATTCTATGCTCGGACAGATGTCGGGCGGTGAACAGCAGAGAGTAGCTATAGCCATAGCGCTGAGCAATAACCCGAAGCTTTTGCTGGCTGACGAGCCGACGGGCGCCGTAGATACCAAGACTGCAAATAATGTCCTCGAGGTATTCAGGCGGCTTAATAAGGAAACCGGCGTAACAATAATTATTGTTACTCACGATACAAATCTTTCAAAGTCAATCGACAGAGTTGTAGCCATAAGGGACGGTAAGACCTCGAGCGAGCTTATCCGTAAGAAAACCGACCTTTCGGATATCTCCTTCGAACAGCTCAGCGAAAGACAGAAAGAGGAAATCCGCGCTATGGAGGAGAGTCAGCACGACGAGCTCGTTCTTCTCGATAGGGCAGGGCGACTCCAGATTCCGAAGGATTATCTTAATAAACTCGGAATTAAGGGCGGCGACAGGGTAAGAGTCGAGCTCGAGGAGGATAAAATTTCTATCTATAGACAGTAATGTCTTTTAAATCAGTTACTAAAAGAAAGGTGGAGCTTATTTTGGGCAACAGAAGAAAAAGAACGTTAGCTTTTATTCTTACGGCAGCCATAGTTCTTACAGCACAGCCGATCAGTATTTTTGCGGAAAATAATGAGGCGGCGGAAGAAGAGGTTTCGACCATTACCAACATTATGAACACAGGTAACAGGGACGCTACATACAGCGCCTACTACGAAAAGTACGGCAGTATGAATAAGCCCGACAAGGAAATTGTCATCGAGGCTAAGAACGGCGTTACCGGTATAGGCGTAGAAGGCGTTGAGCCTGTTTACGAGATTACCGATTATGAGGGTAAGTCGGACTGCTTCGTATGGACAAACAACAGAGGTACCGTAACCTATACCTTTGATGTTGAGGAGACGGGTATCTATAACCTTGAGCTTCTCTATTATACGATTTCGGGCGCAAGTACCACTATCGATATCGGAATGCGTATCGACGGCGAGTATCCCTTCGTGGCTTGTAACGATATAAGCCTTGACAGATACTGGGAGGACGCTTCCGAAATAAA
This sequence comes from Ruminiclostridium sp., assembly GCA_045579625.1. Taxonomy (GTDB): domain Bacteria; phylum Bacillota; class Clostridia; order Oscillospirales; family Ruminococcaceae; genus Ruminiclostridium_E. The sequence goes on along the minus strand of JAZNMN010000045.1, from coordinate 9,983 downwards.
GAAGGACAGTAAGGATAACGAGCTTAAGCCTACACAGCAGGAGCTCGATATGTGGATAACCTATCCCGTTAAGGATAAGGAAGGCTTATTCAACTATCCCTACATATTCTATCTCGAAAAGGGCTCTCATACTCTTACCTTAGAGGGTATAAGAACTAACTTCGCTCTTAAGAGCCTTACCTTTAAGAATTATGATGAGATTCCCGCTTATTCCGCTCCCTCCGAAAGCGAGCTTCAGGGTACTCCCGCTTTAGCTCTCGGTACAAACGAAATAGGCACAAATACAATTCTTATTCAGGCTGAATCCCCCGAATACAAGAACTCCTCCACTCTTTACGCTACATTCGACAGAACCTCCAGCCTCGCAAGCCCTTCCCACCCCACCAAGCAGAGATATAATACTATCGGACTTGATACCTGGAAGAAGGCAACACAGGCTATAACCTGGAAGTTTACCGTTCCCGCAGACGGTTACTACACCTTCTCCTTCAAGGCAAGACAGAAGACTATGAGAGGCTTCTATTCCAACAGACGTATCTACGTTGACGGAGTTGTTCCCAACAAGGAATTCGACGTAGTTCCCTTTAAGTATGACCCTAACTGGTACGCACAGACAGTAACTGACGATAACGGAAACGATGTTTACCTTTATCTTACTGCAGGAGAACATACCATTACAATGGAAGCTGTTCCCGGCGACATCGGTGAGGTTATGAGACGTCTCGACGATCTCGTTTATACCCTTAACTATTACTACAGAAGAATACTTATGATTACGGGTCCCGACCCCGACGAATACAATGACTATCTCGTTGATATCCAGATTCCCGAGTTAATTCCTACCTTTGAAAATGCAATCGATACCCTTTACGCAGAAAAGGCGAATATCGAACAGCTCGGACAGGGCTCCGAAGCTTCCTCTCTCCAGTCTCTTGCAGTAATTCTTCAGAGATGCTGTGATAAGAAGGACGAAATTCCTTCTATGGTAGGTACATTAAAGGATTATATTTCCGCTGTATCCGCTTGGATGAGAGACTACCGTGACCAGCCTCTCGAGCTCGACTATATCGAGGTTATGACCTGTCACGAGGAACCAAGCAGAGCTAACGGCAACTTCTTCGAGGATTTAGCCTTCGGCTTCCAGGCCTTCATCGGCTCCTTCTTCGAGGATTACACAATGCTTTCCGATACTACCGAAAAGTCCCTTAACGTATGGGTTTCCCTCGGCCGTGACCAGGCTACCGTAGTTAAGGACCTCGTAGATAACGACTTCAACCAGAATAATACAGGCGTTCACGCAAGTATCAACCTTGTACAGGGCGCTATCCTTGAAGCGACTCTTGCAGGAAAGGGTCCCGATATCGCTTTATTCTTAGGCGGCGACTTCCCGATCCAGTGTGCGGCGAGAGACCTTCTCGTAGACGTATCCAAGTTCAACGACTATAACGATGTTGTAGAATCGAGATATACCGATACTATTACAACCCTTTACGCTTACAACGGCGGTGTTTACGGTCTCCCCGTTTCCCAGACCTTCCCTATGATGTTCTATCGTACGGATATCTTAGAGGAGCTCGGCGTCGATAAGGTTCCCGAAACCTGGGATGAGCTTATCGATATTATCCCCGTTCTCCAGCGTTCTTACCTTACAGTAGGACTGCTTCAGCCTACATCCAACCTTTCAAGCTCAATCTTCGAGTCGGGTGATACCTTCTCTATGCTCGTTCTCCAGACAGGCAACAATATGTATAATAACGAGCTTACACAGACCACCTACGATAAGAAGGATGTAGTAGACGCCTTCAAGATGTGGACCGACTTCTACACAATCTACGACTTCGAACAGACCTACGACCCCTTCACCCGTTTCAGAACAGGTGAAATGCCTATCATTATCAACAACTATACCTTCTATAACCAGCTTACCGTTTCCGCTCCCGAAATCAAGGGTCTCTGGGACTTCACACTTGTTCCCGGTACTCACGTTCTCGACGCTAACGGCAATAAGACAGGCGAGATTACTCACGCGGCTAACTCAAGCTCCGCAGGTGCTGTAATCTTCAAGAAGTGTGCCGATGTAAATGCGGCCTGGTCCTTTATCAAGTGGTTCACCTCCGATGAGGTTATGGTCCGTTACGGCCGTACAATCGAAGGACAGATGGGACAGATGGGACGTTTCGATACTGCAAACATAAACGCTCTCGAACAGCTCCCCTGGTCAAACTCTGAATATGAAAAGATTTCCGCACAGATGTCTCAGACTGTGGAAATTCCGATCATCCCCGCTTCCTACGCTACAACACGTCACGTAAAGAATGCGTTCAGAGCTGTTGTAAACGACACCTGGAACCCGAGATACGCTCTTTCTTCTTATAACAGAGATATCAACGCGGAAATCACAAGAAAGAACGAAGACCTTAATCTCTTTAAGAAGTAAATCTCTTAAAAATAATATAGGAGGAACCGAGTTTTGGCTACTAATGAAAAGTCAATGTATATCGAGGATAATAAGTTCCGGTACACATTGAGAGAAATGAAAAAGAATAAGGGCGTTTACGGACTTATCGCTCCCTACTTCGTATTATTCTTTATCTTTATGATCGTTCCTGTTTGTATCTCCCTTCCTATGGGCTTTACAAACTTCAATATGGCAGAGTTCCCGAGATGGGTAGGATTAAGTAATTTCTACTCTCTCTTCCTCGAGGACGAGGTATTCTTAAAGGCTATCGAAAATACCCTCGTTTTCGCAGTTGTAACCGGACCATTAAGCTACTTCCTTTGCTTTATACTGGCGTGGCTTATAAATGAGCTTCCCGGACCGCTTAAAACGATTTTTACCTTCGTTTTCTACGCTCCTACTCTTGCAGGTAATATCTATACTACCTGGCAGCTCATCTTCTCCGGTGATACATACGGTATCGCAAACGCTTACTTAATCGACTTAGGTATCACAAACGGCGCTATTCAGTGGCTTACCGACGCTAACTACATTATGGGCGTTCTTATCGTGGTTCAGCTCTGGATGGCTCTCGGCGCAGGCTTCCTTGCAATCCGTGCAGGTCTCCAGGGTATTCCCCGTGACCGTTACGAGGCGGGCGCTATCGAGGGTATCAAGAACAGAGGTCAGGAGCTTATCTACGTAACTATCCCCGCTATGGGACCCCAGCTTATGTTCGCTGCGGTTATGCAGATTACCTCCTCCTTCACAGCAGGCGATATCGGACGTATGCTTACTGCATTCCCGACTACCGACTACGCAGGTCATACAATTATGACCCACGCTTTCGACTACGGCTCCATAAGATATGAAATGGGTTATTCCTCAGCAATATGCTTTATCTTATTCGCCGTAATGCTTATAGCTAACTGGGCAATCAAGAAGCTGCTCGGAAAGTTCCTTGACTAAAAAATTTATTGAAAAATCGAAAGGACGGTAGTCATGAGGATAAGAAAATCCAGAAAAAAGTATGGCGGAAGCCGCGGCGGCGATATAGCCATATTCATATTTTTAGTTTTACTCGGACTGTTTATGCTGTTCCCGATCTATCTTTCGGCAGTTCAGTCCATAAAGCCCCCGGAAGAGCTCTTCCTCTTCCCGCCTAAGCTTTACGCTATGGCTCCTACAAACCAGAACTACGTTGACCTTATAAATACTGCTTCAAATATGTGGGTTCCCTTCAGCCGTTATATCTTTAACTCCGTATTCGTAGCTATCGTAGTTACTGTAGCACAGCTCATTTTCTCCTCTTCCGCAGCTTACGCTCTCGCAAAGGTAAACTTCCCCGGAAGAAAGATGCTTAATAAGATTATCGAGGTAACCCTTCTCTTTACAAGTACTGTACTTTATATAATGCAGTATATCGTAATGGCAACAATCGGTCTTATCGATACTTATCTCGCAATCACTCTCCCTTACATAGCAACCTCTATGGGTCTCTTCCTTATGAGACAGTTTATCGGCCAGCTCCCCGACGCTTTAATCGAAGCGGCTTATCTCGACGGCGCAGGTCAGGTAAGAATCTGCTGGCAGATCGTAATGCCTAACGTTAAGCCCGCTTGGCTCACACTTATGATCTTCGCTTTTAACGGCGCTTGGCAGATTACAGGTTATTCATTCATCTATAACGAAGCATTAAAACCTATTCCTACAGTATTACAGCAGATAAGTGCCTCGGGTATTGCCCGTGCGGGTGTTGCTGCTGCGGCAACGGTAGTGCTGATGATACCGCCGATGCTGATATTCCTCCTCTGTCAGAGTTCAGTCGTTGAAACTATGGCACAGAGTGGTCTTAAGGATTAGTAAATTATGAAGAAAGGAATGATTTTGATGCCGTTTATGAAAAAACTTACGGCTGTATTTGCGACGGCTGCAATAGCGGTAACCGCTTTTGCTACTGCTGCTTCCGCAGATGAACCTTTCGTGGGATATAACTACGACTGGTGGGGCGACCCGATTCCCTCACAGAACGGTTTCGTAGTTGATAAGGTTTATGATGGCGTTGACCTCGGCGTCGGCGCTCTCTCCGAGCCTAACGATATCTTCGTTCATCAGGAAACCGGTACCTTCTATATCGCAGACAGCAAGAACAACAGAATTATTGTTACCGATAAAACCTTTAAGAACGGTAAGATTATAGATACCCTTACTTATGGCGACGCCTTCCCCGAAAGCGAAAGCCAGATCAAGAAGACAAACTTCAGCTCTCCTAAGGGTGTTTATGTAAGAACCGATAACGACGGCCTTACACTTATATATGTTGCCGACTACGAAAATAACAGAGTAGTAGCCTTCAACGAGGAGCTTGAAATAGTTATGGAATATGTACGTCCTTCAAGCGACGTTTACGACGCCAAGACTACCTTCAACCCCAATAAGGTTATCGTTGACAGCGCTTTCAACGTTTACGTTGTAATCCCCTCTATTACACAGGGTGCGGTTCAGTTCTCCGCCGACGGCTCCTTTAACGGCTATTACGGCGCCAACAGAGTAGAAGCTACTGCAGAAGTAATAGCTCAGCAGTTTTGGAAGCTTATCTATTCGAGAGAACAGATTATCGCTATGCGCCGTTCGGTAGCTATGGAAATCTCCAACGTTGATATAGATAAGGAAGGCTTTATCTATACCGTTACCGAAAATAAGTCGGCTGATACCGACGTACTTAAGAAGCTTAACCCCGCAGGTACAAATATCTTCACAAACCTCGGTTATGACGAATATACCTACGGCGATTACGCTACAAGATACTATAAGGGTAAGAACTACGCTTCCGCTATCACAGACGTGGATATCGACGAGGAAGGAAATATCTATCTTCTCGATTTCGCTACGGGACGCGTGTTCCAGTATACTAACGAATGTGACCTTCTCTTCATCTTCGGCTCCAAGGGTACACAGAAGGGTACCTTCACCTCGGTTTCCGCTATCGAAACCTACGAAGGAAAGGTTTATGTAGTAGACTCCCGTAAGAACAGCATTACTGCCTTCAAGCAGACCGAATTCGGCGCAATCGTTCAGGAGGCTATCGCACTCTTTAACGAGGGTCTTTACGATGAAGCAAAGGGCCCCTGGGAGGAAGTATTAAGAAGAGACGCTAACTACTGGCTCGCTTATATCGGTTTAGGTAACGCTTATCTTAACCAGGGCGATTACGGTACTGCCCTCGATTACTTCTACCGTAACTCAAGAGGCGGCTATAACAGAGCCTTCAAGAGCTTCAGAATTGAATTTATAAGAGCTAACTTTACCTGGATGCTTATTGCTGTCCTCGCAATCGTAGTTCTTATCGCAGTACTCAGCTTTATCAATAAGGCTAAAAAGAAAAAGGCAAAAGGAGGTACCAAGTAATGAGATTTGATTTGGATTTACCTGCATGGAAATGGCCTTTTTATGTAGTAATGCACCCCTTCGAGGGCTACGATGATTTAAGATGGAAAAAGGGCTATAATATGAAGGTAGCCTGGGTAATAATCGCCGCTTTCTTTATCATAAGCGTCTGCGGCGCCCAGCTTACAGGCTTCCTTTTCAACGATACCTACGTTAAGGTATTCAATATTATCCCTTATTTCTCCTCCTCGGTTATCCTCTTCCTTACCTGGGTAGTAGGAAACTGGTCGCTTTGTACATTATTCGACGGCGAAGGAACTATGAAGAATATCTTTTGTGTTTCCGCCTACGCCTTAATCCCGTACTTAGTCAGCGAAGTTATTATCATTATCGCAAGTAACTTCCTTTTAAGAACAGAAGAAGGCTTTATAACCTTCTTCAGATATCTGGGTCTTGCCTGGTCGATTATACTTATGATTTCGGCTATGAAAACCGTTCATCAGTACTCTCTCCCCAAAACCCTTGCGGCTATGTTCTTTACCGTAGTAGCTATGGCAATAATCCTCTTCCTTGCAGTATTATTGTTGACATTATTCCAGCAGGTATTCGTTTTCGTCTATGCTATCTATACCGAGCTTATGTATCGTTTCAGTATTTAGCGTAATATCGAAGAATATCAAAACCTTGAATTTATAAAATGGTGGTGTAAAAATGCTTAAATTAAGGAAAAAGCTGTTATGCGCTTCTCTTGCAGCAATCATAGCCGTTTCTTCCGCAGCCGTTCCGATCTGGTCGGAATCTGCCGAGGACGCGCCCGCTGCAGCGGAGACGACAGCTGCTGCTGAAGAGGTTACTACGGAAACGGGTACATTCGTAACCGAGGAACAGGCTTTCAGCACTATGGAGCTTATCGCCGAAAATAACAAGCTCGGTCTTTATGTAGACAAGGAAAAATATACCTTCGCAGTCGAAAATAAGGATAACGGCTATATCTGGTGGTCAAGCTTCTATAACACAGACGAAGGTAATAAGGTACAGGTCAGCAGAAGAAGCACTCTCCTCTCTATCGATGTAGTAGGTACCGAGAGTAAGGCTGTTGAAACTGCAAGAGCCTACGATAACAACGTTGAAAAGTCTTTGGATAAGATTGAAAACGGCGTAAGATTTACTTTCAGATACAAGAAATATGATATTACCGTACCTCTCGAGGTAGTAATTAACGATAACGGAAGCTTTACCGCTACCGTTCCCGCTTCCCGGATTGTAGAGGGAAGACCCGAAACGGACGAAGAGGGTAATACAGGTTACCAGATTATATCCGTTAACGTTCTCGAAAACCTCGGCGGTACCGACCGTACACAGGACGGCTATATGATCGTTCCCGACGGCTCCGGCGCTGTTATCAACTACAATAACGGTGCGCCCAACGGTGATAACAACACCTATGAGGCTAAGGTTTACGGCCGTGATCTTGCAGTAGGCTTACTTCAGGCTGATCCCATTATCGAGGACGTAACAATGCCCGTTATCGCAAGAATCAACGAAAACGGCGAAAATGACAACGGTCTTGTTGCTATTTCTACCGACGGCGACGCTTACGGTATTATCCACGCCGCTGTTACAGGTCAGAACGTTACCGACCTTAATAACTGCTGGTTTGAATATTACCTGAGAACTACCGATAAGTACTATATGGGTAACGAAAACGAGCCTCTTACAGTATTCGAGGGTAACGGTATAAAGACCGGCGATTTATCCACAACCTATTATCCCATAAGCGGTGATTTATCCTATGCGGATGTTGCGGATACATACAGAAGCTATCTTATGAATGAGCTCGGAATTACCGAAAAGACAGCTTCCGACAGCGCTCCCTTCTACCTCACTCTTTACGGCGGTACAACCAAGACCCAGTCGGTTTTAGGCTTCCCCGTTGAGATTGAGACTGCCGCTACTACTTATAAGCAGGCGCTCGAGATTATCAAGCTCGTAGAAGAAAAGGGCGTAACCGATATAAAGATAATCTATGAGGATTTCAATACTGCAGGTATCGTAGGCGATATCGCCTGCAACTTCCAGTATTCGGGACTTCTCGGCGGAAAGGGCGATTATCAGGAATTCTATAACTACGTTACAGAAAAGGGCTACGAGGTATTCCCCAGCTGTGATATTATGGAATTCAAGAAGTCCGGTAACGGCTATTCCTTTACACTGAATGCTTCCAAGCAGATCACAAAGGCATACGCTACACAGACTCCCTTCGAGCTCGCCTTCGGTCTCCCTCATCTTATCAAGGCGTCCTGGACAATTCTTTCTCCCTACTATTTCGAGGATATCTTCAATAAGCTTTCCGATACCTTTAAGGCTGAGGGAGCTACAGGTATCTCTCTCAATCAGGCTTCCAACACTCTTTACAGCGACTTCAGCCGCCATAATAAGGACGGAAGAGTTTATTTCGTAAGAGAGGATACAATTGATATACTCGAAAACGGTTATCAGAAGCTTAAGGACGATGGCTTTACCGTTCTTACGGAAAATGCTAACCAGTATATTCTCAAGTATTCCGACTATATAAAGGATGTTCCGCTTTATTCTTCTAACTACGACATCTTCGATTATGATATTCCTTTCGCACAGATGGTTCTTCACGGACTCGTTCCTTATACAACAAAGGCTATCAACAGAAGTGCTAATGCAGAAGAATTAAGACTTCTCGCTCTCGCAACAGGTACTCCCGTACATTACGAAATGATGTACGAGCGTCCCAACAAGTTCGCAGACAGCGAATATGACAGTCTTTACTACACCTATTATCAGGGCTGGATTGATAATGCCGCTAAGGAGTATAAGCTCTTCGACGATATTATCTCCTCCGTTTCCGACGCTAAGATTACAGAGTATGAAATCTTAAGCGAGGACGAGGTTCAGACCACCTTCGATAACGGAAAGACTATTTATGTAAATACAGAAACCGCAGAAATAAAGGTAGACGGTAAGACTATCGATATGGGCGGTTACGGATTGGGGGTTAGTGAATAATGAGCGATTTTGAATTAGAAAAGCAGAATGAAGCGGTAGAAAATACCGAGGAAATCGCACAGAATGATGCTACTCCCGAAACCGAGGCTCCCGCCGAGGAAGCGGTGGCTGAGACTCCCCGTAAGGCAGCAGTTCATATGACTGCTTCCGCCGCTGCACTTAACGCAGAGGGCGAGGTAGACATAAGAAGAAGAAAGCCCCGTCAGGAAAAGAAAATAAAGACCTCTAAGATTTCCTATGAAAGAAAGAAGGGTCTTTACGGCTACGGCTTCGTAGCGCTCTGGCTCGTGGGTGTAATCTATATGTTCCTTATCCCCCTCGGCCAGTCCCTCTGGTACTCCCTCTGTAAGACCGAAATGGTCAGCGCAAGCGACACAGAGAAAATGGCCGCATACGGAATGAGCTCCCCCGGTATCTATACCGAATGGAACGATTTCGGAAACTATAAGTGGGCATTCACAATCAACCCCGACTACCCCAAGAACTTAGCGGACTCCCTCGTTGAGACAGCTTATACAGTACCCCTCGTACTCGTATTCGCCCTCTTCGTAGCCCTCCTCTTAAACGGAAAGTTCAAGGGCAGAACAATTGCCCGTGCAGTATTCTTCCTGCCGGTACTTATTGCGACAGGTCCTGTACTCGGAGTTATCAACGGTGACATGCTGTCACAGGGTATTTCGGACGCTTCACAGTTCAGTGCCCTCTTCAAAACCGACTTTGTTCAGGAATTCCTCCAGTTCATGGGACTTAATAACATAAGTCAGTCGCTGGCGGATACCTTCCAGGAAATTACCGGTACTATCCTTAACCTTATCTGGGATTCCGGTATCCAGATTCTTATCTTTATCTCCGCACTCCAGCAGATTCCGACCTCCGCTAAGGAAGCCGCTTCTATGGAGGGTGCTACAGGATGGGAATTCTTCTGGAAGATTACATTCCCCACAATTTCTCCTATGATTTTCGTAAACCTTATCTATACTGTAATCGACGCGTTTATCAAGTCTGATAACCCCGTAATGCAGCAGGTAATGGGCTACATCAAGACATGGGACTACGGTTATTCTTCCGCTATGGCGTGGGCTTACTTCGCTATCGTGGCAGTTGTACTCGGTATCATCTC
>JAZNMN010000044.1:0-44946 GCA_045579625.1 Ruminiclostridium sp. | reverse complement strand
AAATATTATTATGTCTAAGAATAACAAGAACGCTAATTTAAGCAATATCAAGATGCAGGCTGCCAACGAAGTAGGCGTGCCCCTTAAGGATAACGGTTACAACGGTGACCTTACTGCAAAGCAGGTCGGCTCCGTAGGCGGTCAGATGGTTAAGAAGATGATCGAAAGCTACGAAAACTCCTCTAAGTAAGTAGCTCACGGTTTTTCGCCGCAGAAGCTTTAGGCTTCTGCGGCGGTTGGTTTTTTGATAAGACTGTGTTATAATAGCCCCGTAAAAAATAACCGACATTCCGAAAGGTACATAACTATGACAACGAAACTCACTAAAAGAATTATTTGTGCTGTATTATCTGTTTTTGCAGTACTCACAATTATCGGAGGCTGTAACAGCGGTGAGGTATACCGCTTAATCAAGGTGAAAAGCTTTGATGGTGCAGTAACTGTCGAACGAGAGGAAAAAATGAACGTCTTCGAGGGCTTACAGCTCATCTCTGAAGATAAGGTTGAGGTAGGCGACGCTTCTCTTTTAGAGCTTCTCGCCGATAGCGACAAGCACATTGTAGCTGAGGAGAATACCGCCTTTAAGCTTCTTTCCTCAGGAAACGAGAAAAGCGGTAATATTACTGTGGAAATGCTTTACGGTAAATCCCTTTTCACTATAGACAATAAGCTTCCCGACGGCTCAACCTTTGAGGTATACACCCCTAACGCCACACTCAGCGTAAGAGGTACAATTTTCACCGTAACATACGACCCCGAAACAAATGAAACCTCGGTTAAGGTTATGGAGGGTGTTGTTGCTGTAACAACAGCGGAAGAAACCGAGGAGCTTACTGCAGGCAAAACCGCAACCATAACAACCGACATAATTAACAGAAATGGTCAAACCGAGGAAGCCGCAGAAACAGAAGTTACTGAGGAATCCGTTGAAACTGAAGCTACTCAGGAATCCGTTGAAACTGAAGTTACTGAGGAATCCGTTGAAACAGAAGTTACCGAGGAAGCCGCAGAAACAGAAGTTACTGAGGAATCCGTTGAAACTGAAGCTACTGAGGAATCCGTTGAAACTGAAGCGTTGGAAGAAACTGCGGATGAACAAACTAAGGAAGTTACCGAAGCGAATAAAAAAATATTAAGAATGGATAGCTATAGTGCGAGCGGAGAGCTTGATAGTTATCAAACATACGAATACGATTCAGACGGTAATCTGGTTAAGTGTAACTATTGCAATGCAGATGGAACATTACGGATTTATGATTTGTTTGAATACAATTCTGATGGTAACAAGATGAAGTACAGCTCCTGCAATCCGGATGGTTCGGTTTTTTCGTATACTACATACGAATACGATTCTGAAGGCAAAATTAAAAAATATACCAGTTATAGGGATGCTGAAACAATTGATTGTTACGGAACATGCGAATACGATCTCTCGGGCAGCAAAATGGTGGAAGATTGTTTTTACTCACAAGGAATGCATAGGCGCATTATACACGAATACAATTCTGGCGGTAAGGAAATAAAGGGTACTTACTATAACGATGATGGGTCAATTGATGCATACTATACAAATGAATACAATACTGATGGAGAAATAGTAAAAATGAATTTTTATAATGCCGATGGAACACTTTATAATTTCACTACATATAAATATAATTCTGACGGTGATGTTATAAAAAGTTATAGTTATGCTTCCGATGGAACGCTCAGAAGCACAGCTGTATATTCATATTAAAAAATCCCGTAAAATCCGAAGTATTATTCCGTACATAACCGACGCAAAAATGAACATAAGGTAAGCTCGGGAAAATTTCTGCAAAATTATTAAAAAATTAACAAAAATTTTTCTCTTACCTATTGAAAAAAGTTATAAAATCTGATACAATATTAGAGGTAAAATATGGTGGGCGGGTAAAGGCATAAGCCTTCGCCCCTAAATAAACCGAAAGGAAAGATTTAAAATGGCAAAGCTTAACAAAAAGAATGTAGAAGACTTACAGGTCAAGGGCAAGAAGGTTCTCGTAAGAGTTGACTTTAACGTTCCTATGAAGGAAGGCGTTATCACAAACGACAACAGAATCGTTGCTGCTCTCCCCACAATCAACAAGCTCGTTGAAAACGGCGCTAAGATTGTTCTCTGCTCACATCTCGGTAAGCCGAAGAACGGTCCCGAGGACAAGTTCTCCCTTAAGGCAGCTGCTGACAGACTCGCAGAACTCGTAAAGACAAAGGTTGTTTTCGCTAAGGACGATACAGTAGTAGGCGATAACGCTAAGGCTGCTGTTGCGGCAATGAACGAAGGCGAAATCGTAGTTCTCGAAAACACACGTTTCCGTGGTGCAGAAGAAACAAAGAACGGCGAAGACTTTGCTAAGGAACTCGCTGCTCTCGTTGACGGCGAAATGTTCGTTATGGACGCTTTCGGTTCCGCTCACCGTGCTCACGCTTCCACAGCAGGCGTTACAAAGTTCGTTAAGGAAACAGCAGTCGGCTACCTTATGAACAAGGAAATCGAATTCCTCGGAAACGCTGTTGAAGCTCCCGAAAGACCCTTCGTTGCCATCCTCGGCGGCGCTAAGGTTGCTGATAAGCTTAACGTAATCTCCAACCTCCTCGATAAGTGTGATACACTCATCATCGGCGGCGGTATGGCTTACACATTCCTTAAGGCTAAGGGCTACGAGGTAGGTACATCTCTCGTTGACGACGAAAAGATCGACTACTGTAAGGAAATGATCGCTAAGGCTGAAAAGAACGGAAAGAAGCTCCTTCTTCCTATCGATACAACAATCACAAAGTCCTTCCCCGATCCTATCGACGCTGCTGTTGAAGTATCCGTTGTTGATTCCGATAAGATTCCTGCTGATATGATGGGTCTCGATATCGGTACTAAGACTATGGATCTCTTTGCTGCTGAAGCTAAGGCTGCTAAGACAGTTGTATGGAACGGACCTATGGGCGTATTCGAAAACCCCATTCTTGCTAAGGGTACTATTGCAGTAGCTAAGGGTCTCGCTGAGGCTGAAGCTACAACAATTATCGGCGGCGGCGACTCTGCTGCAGCAGTTGTACAGCTCGGCTTTGCTGATAAGATGAGCCACATCTCCACAGGCGGCGGCGCATCCCTCGAATACCTCGAAGGTAAGGTTCTTCCCGGTATCGACGTAATCCAGGATAAGTAATCAAGACTTTAATATAAGTGCGGCGAATGCTAAGGCGTTCGCCTGTACTTGTTTTTAAAAGGAAGGGGAGTAGTATTTATGGATAAGGTTATTGAGAAAATAAAGTCGCTTATGGCTGATAAAAACAGCAGAATTGTAATATTATCGGCGGCAGGAATATTACTTCTTTTACTTATTGTAAAGGCCGCAGTTCCTAAAAACATCAACATTTTCATAAACAATGGCGATGAATGTCAGAACGCTATGAAAACTGCACGTAAAAGGTCAAAAATCAAAACAGTAAAATAATATAAAGGCAGGTATTTATTATGAACAAGGCAACAAGAAAAGCAATTATCGCAGGTAACTGGAAAATGAACAAGACCAGACCCGAGGCTAAGGCTCTCCTCGAAGAGCTTAAGGGTATGGTTGCTGATATCAAGACTGTTGAAATCGTGGCTTGTGTTCCTTTCACAAACCTTGAAACAGCTCTTGCCGCAACAGCAGGCACAAACATCAAGATTGGCGCTGAAAACTGCCATTTCGAAAAGAGCGGCGCTTTTACAGGCGAAATTTCCGCAGATATGCTTGCTGAAATGGGCGTTGAATACGTAGTACTCGGCCATTCCGAACGTCGTCAGTACTTCGCTGAAACCGACGAAACTGTAAACAAGAGAACAAAGGCTGCTCTCGAAGCAGGCTTAAAGCCTATCGTTTGCGTTGGCGAGCTTCTCTGGGAAAGAGAATGCAACATTACTGAAGAGGTTATCGCTCGTCAGATTAAGCTTGACTTCTTCGGCATTTCCGCTGATGACCTCAAGAAGTGCGTAATCGCTTACGAACCCGTATGGGCTATCGGTACAGGTAAGACTGCTACCGCTGACCAGGCTGAAGAGGTTTGCGCATTTATCCGTGCTACACTCGCTAAGCTTTACGGTGCTGATGTTGCGGAAGCATTCACAATCCAGTACGGCGGCTCCATGAACGCTGCAAACGCTGCTGAGCTCGTTTCCAAGAAGAACGTTGACGGCGGTCTTATCGGCGGCGCTTCCTTAAAGGCAGCAGATTTCACAACAATCATCAAGGCTGCTGAACAGGGCTGATTTACAATCGTATACTTTATAAAGGTTATATCTGATTTATGAAAAAGGTTGTTTTTATCTCTTTAATTCTGATTATTGTATCAGTTGTCGGAGGTTGTTCGGATAAAATCGAAACGGTAGCTCACACTACCCCTGTGGCTTACGATATTTCCGAGGAAAGCTCTGTTGCTGTTACGTCGGAACCCTCTTGCACTATCAATGAAGCAGTTGAATCTGGTACTGTAGAAGTTATGCTCAACAGCGAAGCTTTTTCCGAATTAGGAATGACATATTCACAGTTGACTGATAAGTATGGCGAAGCTACAGGCGGTTGGTATAATGTGCATTGCTTTGAGGATTCATTTGGCGGCGGATACGCTTTTGAATTCAGAAATATGACAGATGAAGAAGACCTTGAAAATATGGGCGGCGTTTTTATGATAGACGGTGTTCAGAAGGAGAAGCTTTTTCAGGGAATAACATTTCCTATGGGCTTTGATGAGCTTGAACAGGCTTATGGGATAGAATGCACTGAATGCCCTGAGGAAAAGGACGGAATGTCCGAGATGTATTACGCCCAATTTATTCACAAGCTGTATCCCGATTGTGAAATTCGGCTGTACACAAATGAAAAAGGGATTATTGATACAGATTCAAGCTGTGTTATGAGAGTAATCGGCGAGGTATAACCGTTGTTTTAGCAATTAACATTATCAAGGAGAAATTAAAAATGGCAAAACCCGTATTATTAGTAGTAATGGACGGTGTCGGCTTCTCTAAGACAGGTCTCGGAGACGCTGTTACCGAAGCGAATACACCCACACTTGACTGGATGATGGAAAACTGCCCTATGGCGAGACTTAAGGCTCACGGCGGTGCAGTAGGCTTACCCTCCGACGACGATATGGGCAACTCTGAGGTTGGTCATAACGCTCTCGGCTGT
Source organism: Ruminiclostridium sp. (assembly GCA_045579625.1). Classification (GTDB taxonomy): domain Bacteria; phylum Bacillota; class Clostridia; order Oscillospirales; family Ruminococcaceae; genus Ruminiclostridium_E. The sequence continues at coordinate 39,757 of JAZNMN010000044.1, read as the reverse complement.
GGTCAGATTTATTCCCAGGGCGCTAAGCTCGTAAACGAGTCTATCGAAAGCGGAAAGATGTACGAATCCTCCGCTTGGCAGGAGCTTGCACAGAATGCAAAGGACAAGAACTCCACAATGCACTTTATCGGTCTTCTTTCCGACGGTAACGTTCATTCCAATATTAGCCACCTTATCAATATGGTTAAGCGCGCTAAGGCTGAGGGCGTTTCTAAGGTAAGAGTTCACGCTCTTCTCGACGGTCGTGACGTTCCCCCTCTTACAGGCGGTCAGTACATCAAGCAGCTTGAAGATGTATTCGCTGAGCTTAACGACGCTTCCTTCGACGGAAGAATCGCAAGCGGCGGCGGAAGAATGAAGCTTACTATGGACCGTTATCAGGCTGATTGGCCTATGGTTGAGCTTGGCTGGAACACTCACGTTAAGGGCGAGGGAAGACAGTTCGCTTCCGCTATCGAAGCCTTTGATACACTCTGCGCTGAAACAGGCGTAGGAAGCGACCAGGATTTACCCGCATTCGTTATCGCTGAAAACGGCGAGCCTGTAGGTAAGATTGTAGACGGCGACAGCGTTATCCTCTTCAACTTCAGAGGCGACCGTGCTATCGAAATGTCTATGGCCTTCGATATGGAGGAATTTAACTACTTCAATCGCGGAAAGAAGCTTGATGTCTGCTATGCAGGTATGCTCCAGTACGACGGAGACTTAAAGCTTCCCGAAAGATATCTCGTTAATCCTCCCGAAATTACAAATACACTTTCCGAAGTATTTGTTAAGGCAGGATTAAAGCAGTACGCAATTTCCGAAACACAGAAGTACGGCCACGTAACATATTTCTGGAACGGTAACAAGAGCGGAAAGTTCAGCGAGGAGCTTGAAGAATACGTTGAAATTCCTTCCGATAACGTAAGCTTTGACCAGAGACCCTGGATGAAGTCTGCTGAAATCGTAGACGCTCTTATCGAAGCTATCAAGAGCAAGAAGTATGACTTCCTCCGTTGTAACTTCCCCAACGGCGATATGGTAGGACATACAGGCAGTATGGCCGCTACAATTATCGGCGTTGAATCCGTTGATATCGGTCTTGCGAGACTTAAGGAGGTCTGCGACGAATACGGCGTTACAATGCTTGTAACCGCCGATCACGGTAATGCTGACGAAATGCTCGAAAAGAACAAGAAGGGCGAGGTTAACGTAAGAACTGCCCACTCCTTAAATCCTGTTCCTTTCATCATTTACGACAAGGATGTTAAGTACGCTATCAAGGACGGCGAATACGGCCTTGCTAACGTTGCTCCTACAGTTGTGAAGATGTTCGGTCTTGAGGCTCCTTCCTGCTGGGAAGCTTCTATGATCTGATTTAATGCAGTAAATACAAATAAGCCGCTTTCTTAAAGAGAGCGGCTTATTTATATTGATATTATTTCAACTTTCCCCATCTATATTAAGAAGACACTTATCTTCCTCTCCGCCGAAAATAAGTATCTGTCTGACACCGATATTTTCGGGATTTTCATCATCAATAACAGTATATGTGACGGAAAAGCGGAAATACTTTCCGCTGTCGGTTATTACGTTTTTAACGTCGGGAGAGGATATGTACAATGTTATATCGCCGCTGTTCACGGTTTCTACCTCGTAACCGCAGTTCTCGGGCTTATCGTAAGATACAATTTTACCGCCGAGAAGGGAATACATATTGTCAATTTCCATTTCCAGTTTCGTGCGGCAATTTTTCTTAAGCTCCGGCGAAAAAGAGTCAATCAATAGGTTTTTGTCCTCGTTTTTGATAAGCTCCATTATATTTTCGATTTTCCTGCGGGTGTCGGATTTGCTGACGTATTCGGGCGGAAAGGTACAGGCTGATATCAGCAAAACAGATACTGCGATTAAAAACAGAGCTACTCTTCTGAATGTCATTTACCCTCCTGTGAAAATGCCGCCTGTAATAACAAGCGGCATACTTTCTTAATACTGATAAAGCTTCTTGTGGTGAATTCTGTGGATTACTACAGGAAGAACGCCAACAAGAATAAATGTTCCGAGAGCGCAAAGGGCTGCAATAAGTATACCCTGAAGTCCGCCGCCGTTCTTGTCGTCTTCTATGGGTGCGGCGCCTGTTTCCTCGTCGTCGTCCTCATCTTCCTTATCCTCTTCGGGCTCGTTTTCTACAGGCTTTGTTGTAGGAGCTTCCTCCTCAGGCTCGGTAACTTCGGGCTCGTCGTCTTCGATTACGAGATCTGTATCTACGGGAGCTTCGGTTTCCTGCTCTACGGGAGGCTCAGTCTCGGGAGGCGCAGTCTGAGGCGCCTGTGTAGTGGTTGTAGTTTCGGGAGCGGGAGGAGTTTCAGCAAGGAGCGAGCCTAAGACATAGCCTGTTGTTCCGGAATAAGTGAAAGCCATCCATTCGCCGTTATAGCCTACAACGGTAACCTTATCGCCTGCGTAAAGAACGCCGAGCTTGTCATAGTCGGTGCTGGGGCCCTGTCTTACGTTAATGGTTGTTGAAGCGTACATTGTTAAATCGCCTGTGGGTGTGTATGTAGGCTCGGGTAGCGAGTTTAAAAGGTCGTCGTCGGTAGGGACGTCGCCTTCTGTACCTTCCTCGGGAGTTTCTTCGGTATCTTCCTCGGGAAGCTCTTCGGGCTCCTCTTCTTCGGCGTCCTCTCCCTCGTCCTCAACAACAATATCCTCGTCGGAGTACTCTACATCCTCCTCGGGCTCTTCGTCGCCTATAACCATATCGGGCTCGGCGTATACGCTTACTGCAGTAAAGGAAGCCATAACAGCCGCCGCCGTCACAGCCGCAAAAATCTTCTTTATTAAAACCTTATTCAAGATAATCATTTCCTTTCGGTAAAAATACTATACAACCATTATACAATATTTTTTGTCATTTGTAAACAGAAAAAGCGTAAATTTAACAGAATATTTACATAGAAAATCAGAAAACAGTTTACAAAAGCTCACTATATACCCGAATAATCTTTTTCAGGGAAGGGATTTATTTCAGATTTTTCTGATAATCCGCAATAATCAGGTCGGTAACCCTTCCGTAGCTTTTAGTTCCGTCCTCCTGACCGTTTATTTTAAGGTATGTATCGTTTATGGCAGTAGCCACCTCGCCGAAATCCGTCTTGTATTTGTCCCAGAAATCGTTGTAGGAAACAAAGTGATGAACGGTAACAGGGTTAATGAGGCTATAGACCTCGCCGAAATCCTCGGGTCGGGTAGAGGAATAGGCGGAAAGAAGATAGGAAAGAGCATTGGAATATCCGCTGTACCTCATATATACGTTGTCGCTTTCGCGGCAGGCAAGATAAGCTATAAAATTAGCTTCCTCCTCCTGCATAAAGCCAGTCATATGAGAAAGCTCGTGGCAAAGGGTAAAGCCCCGTTCCGCAGGCATATCCATTGTGTTATAGTTGGCTTCCATAGTAAAGGGGGTAAAAATTCCTGTAATACGGCCGTAACACATAAGCTCCGACAGCATAACAGGCTTAACTATCGGATAATACGAATTAAGTGCAGGATATTTTTCCGCCAGCCTGTACATTGCTTCGTCGGAAAGCTCCATTATATTTTCGGGTATAACGCAAAGATAGTTCTCATCAAGCTCAATTTCCGCCGCAAGTCTGTTCGTCTTATCAATCATATACATAAGGGTTTCTCTGACCTCTTCCCTTGAATAGGGCTTTACGGTAAGCTCCGAAAAATCGGAAAAGGGCTTACGGTTGTAGTTTATGCCACAGCTGTAAACAAAAATGAAAAGTATCAAGGAAGCTACGGCGAAAACCGTCGAAGCGGAGGAGGCGAGAAATCTGAGCCGCCTGCCCTTAAGGCGGATAAGTCTGAAAATGAAAAAGCCTAAGGAAAACAATGCGAGAAGTATAAAAAGTATGATGATTATTTCAGCTAAGGAGAAAGGAAAAATTCCGCTTATTCTTCCGAAAATATTCACGATAATCGGATAAACGTTGAAGCCGTACCAGTCTGCAAAATCTATGGAGAAACGTGAAAGAAGAAATCCGAAAATGGCGAAAAATAGCGTAATACCGCCGATTATGAGCCTTTTTGCAGGAAATCTTTTTTGATTTTTTTCGTTCATTTCTCTTATTTTCCTTTCTTCTTTTTTATTATATGTCAGGATATTTTATTTCCCGATTTTTTTATTCGGGTCGAAAATTTTCGTATTCTATCAATCGCCGTCATCATTTGGCGGAGTATTATCTAAAATCGGGTATTTTTCAAAAATTTCCGTTTTTTTGTATTGACAATCACTATATCTTGTGGTATTATTCTAAATGTAAACTAAATCAGGTGGACGCGGGAAGAAATTTCTGAGGAAAGTCCGAGCATCACAGAGCAGGATAGCTGTTAACGACAGCCGAGGGCGACCTTAGGGCAAGTGCAACAGAGATATACCGCCTGTTTTTACAGGTAAGGGTGGAAAGGCGAGGTAAGAGCTCACCGGAGCAGTAGAGATACTGCTGCTATGTAAACCCTATCCGATGCAACGCCGATTGGTTCGGAGAATAATGTGCCTGCTCGGCGCACTTCGATTAAGGCGGCTACATTGCGAAAGCAAGACAAGCTTAACGGCGACGTTAAGATTAGATAGATGTTCACCCAACGACAAAACTCGGCTTATCGATTTAGTTTTCCTTTGTTAACCCACACCTTAAGGGTGTTTTAATTCCGATAAATGGACTTTATGTCTGTTTATATATCCAAGTTGTTATATTCATTTTCCTCTCCCCCTGTCATTGACAGGGGACCTTTTTTTGCTATATTTCGTCGCCCCAGGAAGCTTTTCTTGCTTTTTTGAAAAGCTTCTGTTCCTTTTTAGTTACAGTAATATTCCCGATACCGCTTTTTGTACAGAGACAGAGACCGATATGTCCGCTTTCATTTTTCGGATGGCGGAGTATTCGTCTTTCCGCACCTTCGACAGGCTCCTTTGAAACGGCGATATAGCTGAATTTTTCATCCTCGAAGGGAACGTCTCCTCCCTTAAGGAGCTTATGAAGCCGTGTTCTTGAAATTCTTGCGGAAAAGTGGCACCAGTCATTTTCCGAAACGGGACAAGCGTCGCAATGAGGACAGGGAGCTACTATATATCCACCCAGCGATATAAGTCGCTCACGGATTTTTCTTATGTTATTGTAGCCTGTTACTGTTCCCGGCTCAATAATTACAAGAAGCTTTCCGGCTATGTCCCAGAGCTTTTCGGCTGTCCTTATACAATCTCCTTCGCTAAGCTCATTCAGCACGTAGGAGGCGGTTACAAGGTCAGCTTTTTCCGTGCAGTTTTCCGAGGAAATATCTGCCTTCTTCCATTCGTAAGGAACAGGGAAGTCCCCCTCCTCCATAAGCCTGCTGCCGAAGGAAATCATATTTTCCTCACGCTCTATACAGGTAAGCTTTTCGGCCTCGTCGAATATTTCCGCCGCCGCCCAGCCTGCCGCACCTGTGCCTGCGCCTACGTCGATAATTGTATGTATTTCGCCGTCGAAATGCTCCTTAGTCCATAGAAGGGCGGAGGAAACTGCGCCGAAGGTGGCGGGCATTCTTACTGTAGCGTAAGCGGCGGTTTCGACAGTATCGCTTACCAGTCTTTTTCCGTTTCCGCTTTCATTTTTGTATTTTTCAGTCATATTTCTCGAAGCGTAAGCAAGCTTTTTTGTATCGATACGAGAAGCCATTTCTTCGATAATATTCTTTAATCCGATAGGTAATTCCATATTTCCCCCGTAAAAAATAAAAATGGTGCAGTAAAACATACTGCACCATTATTATACCACTATTAAAGAGAATCCGCAATATCAAGAATGAGTTTTTCCGTTTTTTCCCAGCCGAGACAGGGGTCGGTAATAGACTTACCGTAAACTCCGCCCTCGGGCTTCTGTGCGCCGTCCTCAATATAGCTTTCAATCATAAGTCCCTTTACAAAGTTGTTTAAGCCGTCGTTGTGACGCTTGCTGTAAAGAACTTCCTTAGCAATTCTTATCTGTTCCTCGTACTTCTTTCCTGAATTGGAGTGGTTACAGTCAACGATAACCGAAGGGTTAACAAGATTCTTCGAGAGATACATTTCGAGAAGAAGGTTTAAGTCCTCGTAATGGTAGTTAGGAACAGTATTTCCGTGCTTGTTTACATAGCCTCGGAGAATAGCGTGAGCGTGGGGGTTACCTGTTGTGTTTACCTCCCAGCCTCTGTATAAGAAGGTATGCTGGCTCTGAGCCGCGATAATAGAATTAAGCATAACTGTGTAGTCGCCTGCTGTGGGGTTTTTCATACCGCAGGGGATATCCATACCGCTGGCTGTTAATCTATGCTGCTGGTCCTCGACGGAACGAGCGCCGATAGCCACATAAGAAAGTAAGTCGGCAAGATATCTGTAATTTTCGGGATAGAGCATTTCATCTGCACATACAAGACCTGTATCCTCGATAGCCTTGAGGTGTAAGCGGCGTACTGCTATAATACCCTCGAGCATATCTTCCTTCTTGGTGGGGTCGGGCTGATGAACCATACCCTTATAGCCTTCGCCTGTTGTACGGGGCTTATTAGTATAGATACGGGGGATGATGAAAACCTTATCCTTAACCTGTTCCTGTACTCTTGCGAGACGTGCTGTATAATCGAGTACGGGCTCTTCCTTATCGGCGGAGCAGGGGCCTATTACAAGAATAAAGCGCTTATCAACACCGTTGAAAATATCCTGAATTTCCTTGTCTCTTATTTCTTTTGTCTTAGCTACCTTATCGCTTAAGGGGTACATTTCCTTAATTTCCTTAGGGATAGGGAGCTTTCTGTTGAATATCATTCCCATTTTAAGTAAATTCCTTTCCGTTCTTTTGGGTTTTTCAGATTATCACTTTCTAAATGTAACGCTTTTAAGTGTTAAACTGTTTTAACTAATTATATCACAACCAATTTCATTTGTCAACAATTTTCTTAAAAAAACTGCACAAATGAAAAGCTAAAAAATTCCATTTATTTATTGAAATATTTTAGATTTTATGATATACTATACTATATATTATAATAAAGGAAACGATATGTATGAAGATTGTTATTACAGACAGCGATACACTTACTAACGGCGACATAAGCTTTTCGGCCTTTGCAAAATACGGAAGTGTTGTACGCTATGAATATACCGAGCCTTCGAGGGCTGCGGAAAGAATACGTGACGCGGATGTTGTATTGTGCAATAAGACTCCTATGACGGAGGAGGTGCTTAAGGGCGCAGAAAAGCTAAAATATATAGGACTTTTTGCCACAGGCTACAATAACGTTGATATCGGATATGCGAAAAGTAGGGGCATTACCGTATGCAATGTTCCCGCATACTCCACCAACGGAGTTGTCCAGCTTACATTTTCCTTTATCTTTGAGCTTTTCGGAAATCTCAGTAAGTACAGAGCTTCCGTAAATAAGGGCGACTGGAAGAGAAGCAGGGTTTTCTCCTATTTCCCCTATCCGATTTACGAGCTTTCGGGTAAAACAATAGGTATAGTAGGCTACGGAAGTATCGGAAAGGCAGTAGCCAAGGCGGCGTCAGCCTTCGGTATGAGGGTTATCGTTCATACGAGAACGGTAAGACCCGAATATTTAAGCGACGGGGTTGAATTTGTTGATTTTAAAAAGCTTCTTTCCGAAAGCGATATTGTTACCCTCCATTGTCCTCTTAACAGCGGTTCGGAAAGGCTTATGAACGAGGAAGCCTTTTCCCTGATGAAGAAGGGCGCAGTTCTTATAAATACCTCCCGAGGCCCCGTTGTTGATGAGAATGCATTAAGAGACGCCTTACTGAGCGGTAAGCTTATGGGCGCAGGAATAGATGTTCTCGAAACCGAGCCGATGAGAGAGGATTGTCCTCTTTTCGGAATAGAGAACTGTATTATAACTCCCCATATCGCCTGGGCAGCGGAGGAAACCCGCCGCAGGCTTATGGAAATAGCGGAGAATAATCTTAAATCATTTATTGACGGTAATCCCGTGAATACTGTAATATAAAGGAGAAAAATTATGGCAGTATCAGAAGCTATGGAGAATTATCTCGAAACTATACTTGTTCTTTCAAAGAATAAACCCGAGCTTCACGCTGTAGACATCTGTGCCGAGCTTGGTTATTCGAGACCTACTCTTTCGGTGGTGCTTAAAAAGATGAAGGACGAGGGTCTTATTATAGTTGACGAGTATAACCATATTTCCCTTACCGAAAAGGGAAGGGAGATAGCGGAAAATACCTACGAAAAGCATAATATTCTCGCAGGAATGCTTATGGCTATGGGAGTTGACGAGGCGGTAGCCCTTGAGGATGCCTGTAAGCTTGAGCACGATTTAAGCGACGAGAGCTTTTCCTGCATTAAGAAATATTATAATACACATTTAAAGGGAAACTGATATGGCTAAGGAAGTAAAAACAAACGCAATGAGGTTTCTCGAAAGGAATAAGATAGCTTACGAAGCAAGAAGCTACGAATGCGGAGAATTTGTGGACGGTATGGCGGTGGCTGATAAGCTGGGCCAGCCCTACTCCGAAACCTTCAAGACCCTTATAGCGAAGGGTAAAAATGAATATTACTGCTTTCTTCTTCCTGTAGATAAGGAGCTTGACCTTAAGAAAGCGGCTAAAAGCGTCGGGGAGAAATCCGTAGAGCTTCTTCACGTTAAGGATATAACTGCGGTAACGGGATACGTGAGAGGCGGTTGTACTCCTATCGGAATGAAAAAACAGTTCGTGACCGTTGTACATAATTCTGCCGAAGCAATGGAAAGCTTCTATATAAGCGGCGGAAAAATAGGCCTACAGATAAAATTATCCCCGAAGGAGCTTGTTAAGTCCATACGGGGAAAATTTGAGGATATTATTTTTTAAGACCGAATTTGTTTCCCGGAAGAGCGTTTATTATTCCCTCAATTTCAAGGTCGAGAAGTATCTCGCTTAAATCTGCCAGCTCTACGCCTGTTTTATGCAGGATAACGTCGAAGGGGAGAGGCTTGTCCGTTTCGGCTATAAGGCTGTATATTTTATAATGAAGAGAGGTTTCAAAGCTTTCTTCGGAAAGTCGGATATTTTCCGTCTTTTCGGAGGGGGCTTTTTCTGTTTTAACGGGAGTTTTTTCACTCTTTTCTGCGGCAGGAAGCTTTTTCTCGGGCTCAAGCCTTATTCCCGTAAAGCTGTGGGAATAGGCGGCCTTAAGGTCGTCACAGCTTAAATAAAGAAGTCCTCCTCGCCGTATACAGGAAGCCGCTCCCGCATAATCCGCCGAAAAAACATCGTTGGGCGGAATAAAATAGGGCGCTTTTGAGAATGAGGCGGTACGTACGGCGCCGCTTCCTCTGCCTGCCTGAAAAACGAGGGTAGCGGGAGATATTCCTCCGAGGATTCTTCCTCGCTTTATAAAGGTTCCTGCTATAGCGGGGGTGTTCGACACATACTCGGTTATCGAACAGCCGCCTTTTCTGATATTTTCCTCTCTTAGAACATTACTGCACCTTGGATATTCATTATGAAAGCTACAGGGCATTATTTCAATAAAGGGCTTTCCGCCGCAAAGAGAGGCTACTGCCGAAAGCTGGTCACAGCCCTCGGAAAGAGTGGTAACGAGGGTATATTCCTTTATAAGCTCATCGCAGATTTTACCCTGAATACTCTGCGTATATGGAGTAATTTTTCTTGCGCCTACGACGGTAAGAAGCTTGTTTTTAAGCAGTCCTGCATTACCTCGGACAAAAAGCAGACAGGGCGGATTTTCAGTATCTCTGAGCGCTTCGGGGTAAAGGCTGTCGTCTATGGAAATAACCGTAATTCCCGACATATTAAGCTCCGAAAGAAGCTTTTCCGCCTCTTTAAGAGTATATTTTTCAGTCTTTTCGTTAAGCTCGCGACCTGCTCCCGAGCGATTTTCCTTAAAAGCGTCATAAACGCCCTCGGGAGTTTCGAAGCGTGAAAGAAGCTCGTTTATATCCCTTGAGCCTGCGCCGAGGCACATTACAAGCCACAGATAAAATTTTTTCATTATTCAACCGCTTCCTTTTTCAGCACCATTTTAACGGCGTCAATACCTGCCTTAAAGTTAATAATTACCACCACAAGGAACAAACCGCCGAGAAGCCCGTAATAAAGAGGCTCGTCGGAAACAAAGAAGATTACACAGCACATAGCAAAAAGCAGTACTGTATTTATAAGCATTTTAGGGAGCTTTACGTCCATTCTTACTATCTTTCTCGAATCCGCCGCACGGATAACGAAAATAGACAGGAAGCTTATAAAGCCTGCGATAGTTGCCCCCTGAAGCCCCCAGAAATGGATAAAGATAAGGTTCAGGATTATGTTGAGTCCTGCGCCGATAGCGGAGGTTACGAGGGAGCGTACCGATTTCTTCGAGGCTACGTAAACGCTTCCCATAAAGGTAGAGAAACAGGTAAAGGCAACCGAAAGGATAATAAAGGGGGATATGGTGTAGGAGGAAGCGAATTCAGGCTCACAGAACAGGATTGTTAAAGGCTTTATAACGAGGAGAAGTCCTGCCGAAATTACATATACAACAGACTGGAAAATATTGAAAACGTTGGTATAGAATTTCGCTATGGTTCTTGAATTGCTTTCGGTTATTGCCGACATATTCCAGGCCTGGGAAAATATGCCCGAGAATATGGAAATCATACTCGGGAATTTCGAGGCCGCCTTATAGATTCCGCTTTCGTAGAAGCCGAGCATTTCGGAAATCATAAAGCTGCTCAGTACGTTCGTTATCCACCACATTACCGAGGTCGGTATAAGAGGAATCGAGAAACGAAGCATAGAACGAAGCATATCCCTATTGATACCGAAAAGGATGATTTCGTTTTTGAGCTTTGCAGAAACGAAAAGGAATACGATTGAGCATATATCCGCAAAAACTACGGATAGGATATAACCCACATTTCCCAGCTTAAAGCCGAAAAGAAGCAGGAAATTAAACAGGATATTCATTACCGTAGTAAGAATACCGTCTATTGCATAAAGCTTGACGTGTCCCGAGGATCGGACAAAAAGAGCGCAGGAGCTTTTCGTGCTTCCCGTAGCTACGTAGAGGACAGTCAGCCAGGAGTAATCGTTAAGAAGGGAGAAAACCTTATTATCGGGCAGTAGTCCGCTAAGCATTCCCATAAATGGCACATAAAGCATACAGCCCACAACGCCGATAAGAGTAACCCTCATACCTATGGAAAATACCTGTTTATTATCATAGGCCTTATCGAGACCGAAACGGATTATCGATTCTCCGATAGAGAGGGTAGCGAAGGACATAAGAAGTACAGCCGTATCGACGATATTGTTTATCTCGCCGTAGCCCTCGGTACCGAGAGCCGCCTGATAGAACTTCATCATTATGATGACGAGAAACTTCGAACCGAACTGTCCGAGACCGAGAATTATTGTGTTTGCGGCGAGAGCCTTATACCTGTTTATCGTCATCACCTCCGTTCAGATTGCAGTATTATTTCTATCTACCTGAGCTTCTTGAAAAATCCGCTCATAAGGTCGCCGCATTCTTTTTCAAGAACACGGCTTCTTACTAAGGGCTTATGCCCGAAATTATTATCCATAAGCGTCGTTACGGAGGCACAGGCCCCCATATTCTCGTCGAAAGCGCCGTAAACCACACGTTTCAGCCTTGAATTTATAATCGCTCCCGCACACATAGGGCAGGGCTCCAGCGTAACGTAAAGGGTACAGCCCAAAAGCCGCCAGCTTTTCTTTACAAGCGCCGCTTTTTCAATGGCGACTATCTCGGCGTGGGCAGTAGGACGGTTTTCCGTCTCTCTGAGGTTATAGCCTGTTGCGATAACCTCTCCCGACTCATCCACAATTACCGCGCCTACCGGAACTTCGCCTATTTCCGCAGCTTTTTTAGCTTCCTCTATAGCGAGAAGCATCATTTCTTCATCAAACAACATTGTAATAATAAGCCTTTGCGCCGTGAGGGGGGAGGGTAACGGAAATACTGCCCTCCGCAGTAATTCTTTCTCCGCTCCAGAGCTCGTAGCCTTCGATTTTTCCGTCGATTTCGAGATCTTCCGTATTGATATGGAGGGTGCCTTCCGTATCTCCTGCATTAAACACGGCGATATAGCTTCCGCCCTGAGAGCTTACCGCTGTCCAGAGGATATATTCGTTTCCTCCTATGGTTCTTCTGCCTACCTGATGAGAATGGCGGGCGTTCTTATGCATTTTCAGTATTTCTTCGTTTGTGAGAAGCTTTAATGTGAAATCATCGCATTTTGTAAGCTCTCCGCCGATAAATAAGGGAGAACGGAAAATCGACCAGAGGGTAAGCATAGTATACTGCTCATCCTCCGTAAATTTCGTCCAACCGTCGGGGCCGTAATCCTGCAGTATTGCCCCTACAGGAAGCATATCTGCGTCGGGCCAGCAGCCTGCGCCCGTATGGGTACACCATTTTTCAGCACGGGAGAACATATCGTAAAGAAGCTCCCATTTGTCCCAGAAATCGTCGGTAATACGCCACATATTGGCTACGGTTTTATAAAGCTCCGCCTTTTCAAGAAGCGCAGGGCCGGGAGAAAGGCTTAAAATCATTTCTCTTCCGCAGGAGCGTAATGCTTTACTGAGCATAACAAGCTCGCTCTCCTCGTGGGGAAGCTCTCTCGCTATATCGTCGCATTTAATAAAATCAACGCCCCACTCTGCATAAAGCTCGAAAAGGCTTCTGTAGTATTCTTCTGCCCCTTCCTTTTCGGGGTCAACTCCGTACATATCGGAGTTCCATACACAGATGCTGTTTGTTTTAGCTATTTCACGGGCAGTTTTATCTGTTCCCTTGATTTTTGTGTTACGGTGTACAGCCTGTCTCGGTATGCCTCTCATAATATGTATACCGAATTTAAGCCCGAGAGAATGGACGTATTCAGCCAAGGGCGCAAAGCCCTTTCCACCCTTGGAAGAGGGAAAGCGGTTTTCGGCAGGTATAAGTCTCGAATATTCGTCCATACAAAGCTCGGCGAAGGGGTGATATTCGTGGCTGTCGGCGGTAGGCTCCGACCACTGGATATCAACAACCACGTATTCCCAGCCGTACTGCTTTAAATTTTTCGCCATATATTCGGCATTTTTTCTTACTGTTTCTTCATTTACTGCGGCGCCGTAGCAGTCCCAGCTATTCCAGCCCATAGGCGAAGTCTTAAGCATAATTATTCCTCCGCGGAAGCTTCATCGCTTCCGTATTTTTCCTTATAGTTGTTGATACATTTTTCGATAACTGCGGCTGCTGCCTTAAAGCCCTGAACCTCGTTTACGGCAGTTTCCTTTCCTTCGAGCTGTTTATAAACGCTGAAGAAATGCTGCATTTCCTGGAAGATATGCTGAGGAAGAGCTTCGATGCTTCTGTATACATTGTAGCTCGGATCCTCGAAGGGAATGGCGATTATTTTTTCGTCGTTCTTTCCGTTATCAACCATACTTATAACCCCGATAGGGTAACAGGGTACAAGCACCATAGGGTCGATAGTTTCGTTACAGAGAACGAGAACGTCGAGAGGGTCTCCGTCATCGGCAAGAGTTTTCGGAATAAAGCCGTAATTTGCGGGATAATGGGTAGAGGTATAAAGTACACGGTCAAGGATAATGAGACCGCTTTCCTTATCGAGCTCATACTTTTTCTTGCTTCCCTTGGATATTTCGATTACCGATAAGAAGTTATAGGGAGTAATTCTTTTGCTGTCGATATCGTGCCAGACGTTCATAGTTAAATTTCCTTTCCTTATTCTTTATCTTTTAAAATAAATATTTCCGCCATTTCGGGATGCTCCTTGTTAAGTCGTATAGGACGGAAGGTTTCGGCGTTTACGAAGCAATGCTTCGAATGTCCCGTGACAAGAAGCTTGTCCGTTTCCTTATCCCTTACCTCGTAGGCGATAGTAAGGCGAAGGCCGTCAAATAAATCTATTCCTGTATAGATAAGGACTTCCTGAGCAAATTTAACGGGAATCCTGTACTTACAGTCCACCTCGGTAACGGGAATCATAACTCCCATTTCCTCCATTTTTGAGTAAGGGTAGCCCTTACGGTTCATATATTCGATACGAGCCTCCTCAAACCAGCGTATATAGTTGGAATGATGAACTACGCCCATCTGGTCGGTTTCGTAATAGTTGGCCTTTCTTTCAAATACTATTGCGGTATTATCCATAATTTTCCCTTTCCTTACCGTTATATTCCTAATTCGAAGTACTGCTTAACTACCTCGTCGAAGGTTATTTCCTCTCCCCCTCGCTTTATCCAGTAATCATTCATCGGGATAAAGCCGTGAGTTTTCTCGATTACTGACCAGGGGCTATATTCGGAAAGACCGAGCTTATCGCAGTACATACGTGCCGTGAAGGGATTTTCGGGCAGCAGTCTTGAACGTATAAGAAAATATATATCGTTTATGGTGAGACGTTTATCTATGCTTGTGAGTATCGGAATTTCTGTATTTGCATTATAGGTATAGTCAACAGTCCTGTCCTCATTTATGGAGTATACACAAAGGAGGGTATTCCTGTAAAAAAGCTCAAGCTTTATCGGAAAAGGCATTTCGAAGGCTTCCGCTGACACGGGGATATAGGTGTTGGCTTTAATAAGTCTGCTCATGGCTGCTCCTTTCTCAGGTTACAGTTAATCTAATAAATTATATCACAAATCCGATACTTTTTCAATATTTTTATTGACAATAATACGAAAATATTGTAAAATTAAGGTCGGATAAATATATTGGAGGAAAAGTATGAAAGAATTGCTTGAAACCGGAGTTTCCGTCGGTCTTGAATACTGTGCGGAGATAGACGGACTTGTAGGCCGTGTAAAGGGCTTTGCGGTTGCCGTACGTGAAAATAATGAGACGAGAAGCTACGGCTGTCTCCTCTGGGCTAAAGAGGGAGACTATAATGCAGTAACCACCGCCGCCGATTACCTCGCTGACAGAGTTACCGCCGATTCCGAAACCGTTAAGAACTTTAAGGTACAGGGCAGAGGAATTGCCGTTGCTCTCGGAAAAACCGACGACCCCTACAGAAATGCAAATACAATAAAGAGATTTCTTATAGATCTTGCGAATACCCTTTCAGTAAATTTCTATCAGAGCTGCTGTTACGACTGCGGAAAAACTACCGACCTCGGAATTTATCAGGTAAATAACGTTCCTGCACAGTACTGTAAGTCCTGCTCGACAGGAAAGACGCTTCTTGTGGATTTTCCCGACACGAAGGCTACGGACGCTCCTCTTTCCTTCGACTCCCTTATGCCTGACGCAGGAGCTCTCGAAGCGGCGGAAAAGGCTTTAAGAGAAAGCGCTCCCGATGATGATATAAACGAGCTTCTTACCGATATGAAAACCGATTATGACGGAAGCTATGATACTGAGGTAAAGAAGGAAGAAATAGACGAAAGCGTTGACGTAAGCGGACTTATGATGGGCGCAGAAGAAGAGAAGCCCGAATATGTTCCTCCGAGATCGGAGCTTTTCGAGAAAATCGAGCGTGAATATCTCGAGGAGCAGAAAAATGCTCCCAAGGAAGAGGAAAAGGACGATTTCAGCAGCTTTATGGTAACCCCCATAGATGAAAAGGGACATAAGGGCGAAGATCTTACCGTCAGCGAAAATAACGAAGGCCCTGTGGGTCACAACGCTTCGATTGCGGTTACCGAATACGAGGATGACAGCAACGTAGGCGAGGATATCGACGTTACCGAAATCGAGTCAACGGTTTTAAAGCCTACCGTTACAACAGGCCACAGCCAGCTTACCGCTATGCCTACACCTCTTGATGAAAACGGAAAGGTTCCTCTTATGAATCCTAATTCCGTATCTGCTGATAACAGGCCTTCGCCTGTAAACGGACCTGATGCGGTTACTCCTTCGGAATATCTGAAGCCTCTGCCTAAGTCTGAGGAGGTTTCGGGGGTTACGCCTCCGGGATATATGTCCTCCGAGGACGACCCGAGAGCGGAGCCTGCTCCCCGACCCTTTGACGCTCCCGCTTATGTGGCTCCGATAGACTGGGGTATTCCCGACAGTAACCCTGTAATGGGAATTATAGGCGCTCTTACTTTTGCAGTACTGGGCGTATTTGTCTGGGCGCTTATCGGACGTCTCGGATATATTTCCTACATAGGAAGTCTTGCCCTCGTAGCAAGTATTTACGGCGGCTACAGGCTTGCAGGCGGAAGCATAGACACAAAGGGTAAGATTATCTGTACGGTGCTGAGCCTTGTGCTTACCTTTATAAGCTTCTGGGTTGTGCTTATAGTGGATACACAGATGGATATGGCGTCATTCTTCGGTTATAATATGTCCTTCTTCTCCGCTATCGAATGGGCAGTATTCTATATCGGCGACAATACTTTTGTTTGGTTTGAGATACTTATTTCAATGGCCTTTACAGTAGCGGCCTCCGTATTCGTAAACAAGAGATTATCATAACAGATAAAAATACCGCAGTCTTTCTGACTGCGGTATTTGTATTTATATGAGAGTCTTATCTTACAACCTCAACCTTTATTGTATTCGTATTGCCCGACTGGCCGTTTATCTGACCGCCCGTTAAAACCACATTATCTCCCGAGTTAAGGTTAAGAATCTCCTTGGCACGGTTAAGGGACTGGTAGAAAACGATATCGAGGGAGTTATATTCCTCCTCGAGAACGGGAGTAACGCCCCAGCTCAGATTAAGCTGTCTCCACGCCTTAGCGTTAGTGGTAACGCCGATTATTTCTGCGGGGCTTCTGAAGCGGCTTACCATTCGTGCGGTTTTACCTGTAATGGAATTTACGACGATACATTTTGCGTTGACGTCGATAGCCATAGCACAGGTTGCGTGGGAAATAGCGTCAATAATATTGATAATCTTATATTCTGTGGTATTGAACCAGCGTTTATAGTCGATATGCTTTTCCGTATATTCGGCGATTTCCGCCATATTTTTTACTGCTTCTGCAGGATGCTTTCCTGCGGCCGTTTCGCCCGAAAGCATTACTGCGGAGGAGCCGTCGTAAACGGCATTCGCTACGTCAGAGATTTCAGCTCTCGTAGGTCTCGGGTTATGTATCATTGATTCAAGCATTTCCGTTGCAGTAATAACACGCTTACCGAGAAGGCGGCATTTCTGGATAAGGAATTTCTGGATAGAAGGAACTTCAACAAAGGGGATTTCTACGCCGAGGTCGCCTCTCGCTACCATAATTCCGTCCGCTACCTCGCATATTTCATCGATGTTATCTACTCCTGCACGATTTTCTATCTTCGCAATAATATCTATATCCTTACCGCCGTTGCTGTCGAGAAATTCACGGATATCGGTAACGTCCTTCTTTGTGGAAACGAAGGAGGCCGCTACGAAGTCGATATCATTCTTAATTCCGAAGAGAAGGTCAGCCTTATCGTGCTCGCTGAGATATTCGCTTTTAAGAAGCTTATTCGGGAAGTTCATACTTTTTCTATCGGAGAGAACGCCTCCCGAAACAACCCTCGTTATAACGTCGTTTCCCTTTATTTCCTGAACCTTGAAGATAACGAGACCGTTATTGAGGAGGATAGTATCTCCTGCTTCAAGGTCATTGGTGAGCTTCTTATAGTTTACGGATACTCTTTCGTTATTTCCTATGATATCATCGGTTGTAAAAACGAAGGTATCGCCGTCATTAAGGGTTATTTTCTTGTTTTCGAAGGTTTTGATTCTGTATTCGGGGCCCTTTGTGTCCAGCATTATTGCAATAGGAAGTCCGAGCTTCTCTCTTACGGATTTTACAAGGTCAATCTTCTGCTGATGCTCGTTGAGAGTACCGTGAGAAAAATTAAGTCTTGCCACATTCATTCCGTTAAGGCACATACGTGTAAGAGTCTCCTCGTTATCACAGGCAGGGCCGATTGTACATATAATTTTTGTTTTTCTCATATCAGTCTGTTCCTTTCTCTAATTGAAACATTATACCTACGTATTATAACATAAATGCCATAAATATGCAATACAAAAAAGCCTAAAGGAACGGTAAAGCTTATCCTTCAGGCTTTTTTCTTATCTTGTTGTTATAAAAGTAAAGTAGCTTGTTACTCCCTCGGGGAAGGTTTCCCTGTTATAGGGAAGCTCCGTGATTTTCCAGGTGTTGCTGTTATCGGCGGCAGTAATTTTCCCGCCGAGAAGCTCCGACAGTCTTACGTAAGCGCTGAGACATATGGGAGAATCCACGTTGTTATTTGTCATAGCTTCCATTTCCTCGGTGTCTCCCGATAAAACCGCGTCAAGAGTAATTGCGTCATAATAATCCGCTTCCTCGGGGCTTAAATAATGGGAGAAATCTATCGAGAAAAGAAAGAGACAGGACTTCTTTTTTGCTATTTCGGACAGAAGCAGGGCTGTTTCCTCGGGAATAGCTCCGTCATTTTGAGGAGCGATAAGGAGACAGGCTGACTTCGCTTCGGGAAGATAGTATTTCACAAAGGGAATATGGGAGGATGCGCTGTGATCCTGCTGAAGCATTTCGTCATCGCATACTGCCCCGAGTTTTTCTTTAAATAGACCTGTAATCTCACTGTCGGTTTCGAGAATTCCGAAGGGAGTTACCCAGTCTCTGTCTGTGGTGGAAAAGCCGTTTATACTTTCGTAATGAAGGGGAGCGATTATAACTACCGTTTCGATATTACGCCTGTTTTCCGCCGCAGACTTTAAAAAGCCCGAGATAAAATATCCTGCCGTAAGGTGGTGGGGGACAACGCCGCAGAGTATTTCGCCGTCAGCCTTGTATGCGCTACCTCTCAGGTCTGAAAGACGGAAATTGTTTTCGGTATAGTGCCTGCATTCCAGCATTGCGGAAACCGATTGTACCTTTTCGTCGGGTATCGCTTCAGAGGCAGTCGTAACGGCTTCCTCGGGCAGTACATTTTTTACGGCGGTACAGCCCGAAGCCATAATAATCGTAAGGATTGCCGCTATTATTTTAAACAGCATCATTATCACCTGTTACAGTAATGCTTGATTTTTCGCTTACGCCCCATTCTCCGTCTGACTGTGCGGCGGCGCCTTCAACAACATATTCGCCGCTTGTGGCGATACGGAAGCTGTAGCTTGCCCGTCCGAATTTGTCTGTCCAGAGGGATACACGCTGTCCGCTTCTGCTGTAGCAGTAGCAGTGGTCATCCCAATCTTCAATATATCGTCCGCAGGAGGGAATAACATCCTCAATGGTGAAATATGCGGGAGTCTCTCCGTCGGCATTATGTGCTGTAATTCTGACAGTAACCTTTCCGCCGGGAGTATAGTCTCCGCTTAAGGTTTTGGTGACCTTAACGGTAGGAGTACTGCTCATTTCGGATATACGGGCCTCATATCGGGCTATCGTGTATACTGCTCCCGAGGTAACCTTGAAATCGGCATTTCTGAACTGTTCCTCGCCGAAGCGTAAGGTAAAGCCTCTGTGTCTGTCGAGGGTTACTGTTTCGGTTTTACCGTCAAGGCTGTAGGTGAATACTGCCTCCCCCTCGATATCGGGTACGTAATTTCTCAGGTAAATAACAAGCTCAAGAGCATAGCTTTCATAAACAGGCTCCTTGCTTATAAGATAGCGGGCGAAATATTCCGCTTCACGGAGATTTAGTAAGGAAGCTGTGATAAGTGCGAGCTTTGTTTTTTCCTGAATCTGTGTTTCATTTTCGGACTTTATATATGCGATAACATTTTCGGGGTTGCTGTCGTCCAGTATTATTTCGGGGCAGTATTCGAGATAATAGCTGTAAGCGCTGTTGTAATCGCCGCAAAGAGCAAGAGCGGCGGTAAGCCTCATTTTCTCATAGTAGTCAAATTCACTGCTATGCTCTTTAAGAAGCGTCTTTACTTCTTCGAGTACAGGCTCGCCCATAGCGGCAAGACCCATATATCCTATGGAAATATCCTCGCTGTCGGAGGTGCGGAGGGAAACGAGCTCATCGAAGGCATTTACAACAGGATTTACCGAGACGCATTCGGGTACTGCCGCACACATAAGGGCAGTAAGCTCGGAATCCTTTTCGGTTGTGGGGAGAAGCTTAGCGAAGCCGTCATAGGTTTCGGTAATAACGGAAGAGGAGAAATCCTCCTCGGAAATATATCCGAATTCCATCATAGCGAAATCGCTTGCCGCTCTCATATCAAGCCTGTCGCCGCGATACGCCGCAAGCTCCTTGAGAATATCCGTACAGAACATATATTCCTTATCGAAGAAGGTGAGAGTTACAGGCCATCTCAAAGGCTTTATGTCCAAGCCCTCGGAAAGGTCGAAGGAATTAGTAACAGGTACCTCGAGAAGCGTATCCGTAACCGTAAGGGGCATTTCCACAGCGTCGCTGTTTCCGTCCTTTTCCGCCTTAAAAAGTACGGTGTATTCGCCCTTAGGAAGCTTTCCGAAGTTTACTGTCTGTGCTGAAAGGGCAGTAAGCGTTTTTTCGGTATCCGTTCCCTTAACGGTTATATCTATCGTATCGGTAGCGTCAATACCGTGACATTTCGCAGAAACTGCCACATCGTCTCCCGTAAGATAAGAGGAAAGCATTATAGGAGTAATAAAGAGCGGTCTTGTAGCTATTACAGGAGCCTTTGTACTTCCCGAATGAACTCTTCCCGTTTCATATTCCTTTACTGCCTGAACGGTTGCACGCCAGGTTGTAAGATTATCCGCAAGCTTAAAGGTAAAGGTTGTTTTTCCGTCTGCTCCCGTAAGCTGTGAGCCGAAATAAGCGGTATCCTTGAAGTCCTTTCTTACAGAATTTTCGCCGTCGCCGCCGCCCTTTTCTCCTCCGCCCGAGGCGTCAAGAACGTGCTGGATATAGCTGTAATAGGATGAAGCGGAATCGTACCATACCGATTCATAAATGTCGGAAAGGGAATCAACATACTGCTCTCTTACGGCGAAGGCGGCTTCATCAACCACGCTTAAGGATACTGCCGCTCCGTTTACAAGGCTTCCGTCTGTGTTTTTTGCAGTAACCGTAAGCTTTACCGTATCGCCTGCGTCATAGGTCTCCTTATCTGTGGAGATATCGAGGGTTATATTGCGTTCCTCGGGGTTAAAGGCGATAAGGGGGTCAAACCAGCTTGTAATGGGGTATATATGACGTCCGTCGAAGTATGCGCCGTCATAACAGAAGCTTGGAATATTGTCAAGGTCGGTTTTATAGCTGAACTCTGTGGAGGTATAAACCTTTACGTCGATAAGATCGTTCTTATATGCGGCGAAGAAAACCTTGCCCTTTTCTACAGGCGCACCGTTACATTCAAGCTTAAAGGGTATTGCTTCGTTTTCACGGAAGCCTATATCCCCGTCTTCATTTTCAGGGTAGGGAACAAGAGTATATACAAGATAGCTGGACTGCATTTCCCACCAGGAAACATATTTCTTTCCGTAGATGCTGAAATCGTCCGTAACCTGCTGACCGAGGCTGTCCTTATAGCTTATATCGAATTCGTAGTAGCCTTTTTCGTCCTCGAGAGGAAGCTTTTCAAGAATGCCCTTACCCTTCACGGTAGTAACGGTATAGGTTCCGATTGCCTCTTCTCTCTGTACATAATCATAATCGGTAACATTCTTCTTTTCTATAAAGTCATAATGAGAGCCCTTTTCTACCTTTTCAGTCCAATGGTGTGTGATACTGATATCTACCTCGGTATCATAGGCTTTTCCTTTAAGAATGTCGTAATTATATCTGCTTCCGTCGAGATATTCGGGAATCTTACCGAAATCCATACTGTTTGTTTCGATAGTAAGATTACGTGTATCCCTGTCGTAATCGTAACTGAACATTACATCGCGATGGAAGGCGGTAATGTATTTATAGGAGGATGAATATTCGTTTTCTATACCGCTGAGTCTGATTGAGGTATATCTGTTGTAGGGCTGCCAGCGGTTTGCGTCATCGTAGGTAAGAGAAAAATCCGCATATCCGTTTTTATCGGTAATGATATCTTTCGGGGTGGATTTAGCTCCGTGTGTTACCTCGAAGGAAAGCTTTTCGGCAGGAGTCCCCTCAAAGTAGCTTGCGGTTATACTGCCCTCAACAGGGTCGAGGTGCGGCATTACTGCATATTCGGGAAGGTCTATATCATAAACGTAGGTAGGCTTTACATAATCCTTTATCTGTATGTACTTGCTGTCCATTACGTTTTCGCCGTCGAGAAGCGAAAGATTTCCGTAGGTTTCGATATGGTCGGAGAAGGTAAATTCCGCAGAGAAGGTACCGTCCTTTTCGGGGGTTATAGCCTTGGTCTGACCTGCTGTTTCGCTTGAGCCGAGTCGGAGCGAGAGATTTTCGGGTATAGCCGTATCGCTTCTTCGGGGAAGAATTACGCCCCATACCTTTACAGTATCCGTAGTAAGATAAGCTTCACGGTCGGTATACATATACATATAGTAAAGGTCGTCGTATGTAACCTCCTCAGCCTGCGACATATATAAAACGTCTATATAGCGGCTGTTATCATACTTGATTTCGAGAATACCGCTTTGGTCCTCACAGGGCTCGATTTCCATATTAACAAGTCCCTCGGAATCGGTTTTTCCTGTATAGGTCTTTCCGCCGATGGTGAAGCTTACCTCTGCTCCCGAGGCGGCTGAGCCTGTTTTTGTATCGTTAATAAAGAAGGATTTTTCTTCTCCGAGAGAAAGGCAGAAAACCGATATGGGATTTACCTGAATAAATACCTGACGGTTTATTTCTCCTGCAGTAATATCCACAATATAATAACCCTCGGTAAGATTATCGGGCAGGGTTATAAACATCGGTCTCCATTCCACAAGATTGGGCTTTGGGGGCTCGGAGGAGCTGAATACCTCGTTAAGTCCCGAAACGTCCACAGTATAATTACCAAAGCCGAACTGACTTTCCCTTGCATTTTTCATTGTATTGAGATATTCGTCGGCGGAAGCGAAGCTGTAAAGCTTTACGTCGAAGTTCTTATTCTTTAAGGAATCGGAACACACTATCTCAATTACTGCAGGATCGCCTTCAAGATAGGTTTCGCTGGAGCGTCCGTCTATAAAGAAATAATCGCTTCTTCTGTTCTGGGAGGTGCGGAAGGAGAAGGTATAGTCCTCTGCAAGAGTGCCGCTTTCGGTAGAGGCTATTCCGCTTTTTACCGTAACAGTATATGATGTATAAGAGGAAAGCTCATCATATGGCACGAAATAAAGGGTGTTACGGTGAGTAAGAAACTTACCGTCAACAGGAGGCTTTATTTCGAAAAAGCTGTTTACATTTTCAGCGGAAACGGGAGTCGAGAAGGTTATTTCGATACCTGTATCGTTGTATACAAAATCGCTTTTATCGGCAGGATACACGGATTTAACCTTGAAATCCTCTTCCGTCTGAAAAGCCCAGCTGTTAGCGGTATCGCCCTTATCATTCTTTTCCTCGAAGCGTATTATTGCGCCGTCGGGAAGCTCCTCGTTAAAGGTAAGGCTATAGCCTTCATTTTCAGCCGAAAGGGAAAAATCTACTGCAGGGGAAACGTTAAGGACGCTTTTAAGCTGTTCAACGCTGAATTCCGCTTCGGTTTCTATATGAAATGCGCTTTCCGTATCGATACATTTGTCTGCGGTTTTAAGGGGGGTTATATCGGTAATTTTTCCCTCTCCGTTTCTGAAACGGTTACTTAAGAGCTTTAATCCGTCCTCGTTTACTTCCGTATCTTCGGGTACGGACGAGGAAGGGTCGCTCGGAGACGCCGACTCGGAAGTAACGGACGTAGCAGGGTCTTCGGGAGAGGGTGTACCGCTGTCACAGCCGCAAACTCCTGTAATAAGGATTACCGAGGCAAGCAATGCCGAAACAATTCTTTTCTTTCTGTTCATATATGTAAATTTCCTTTCTCCTTTAATGATTAAATTATATCACCCTGTTAAAGCGAAGTCAATGCAAATTAGTTTACATTTCGGTTACAAATAGTTACAATTTGTAATATTTAAAAAAGCTTGAAAAATAAGTCTTATAATGGTATTATTACAGATATATAAAAGTATTATTTTCGGATGAAATTTTTTTGAAATTTCTGCAACCTTTTCGGAAAATAATTGTCCTGTATTATGAAAACGAAAGAAGGGACTGAGGAAAATGGAGGATACGGATATCATAGGGCTGTTTTTCGACCGCTCGGAAAAGGCTATTTCTGAGGTAAGCGATAAATACGGAAAACGCTGTCTCGGTATAGCCAACAACATACTTTTAAACAGGGAAGACGCTGAGGAATGCGTAAATACCGCATACATAAAGCTTTGGAACGCTATTCCGCCGAAGCGCCCCGAATCCCTTTGCGGATATCTTTTTGCAGTAGTACGAAATACCGCCGTTAATGCGTATAACAGGATAAAGAGGCGGAGCTGTGAGGCGCTGTATGACGAGCTTGATACTATACTGCCCAAGGGCGGAAGCCTCGAGGAGGAGTATGATTCAAATGAAACCATACAGCTTATAAACCTGTATCTTAAAAAGGATAACAGAACCTCCGCAAGAATATTTACTGCGAGATATTATTTCAATATGTCCGTAAGCGAGATTGCGTCGGTTATGGATATGACTGAAACTGCGGTAAAATCGAGGCTATCGCGTACGAGAAGCGGTTTAAGAAAATTTCTGTCGGAAAGGGGTGTTGAGGTATGAAAAACAGGGAAGAATTCTGGGACAAGACTCTCGAAGGGCTTGACGAAAATCTTATAAATGAAACGGCTGAAATTATCGGCGAGAAAAGCGATATTTCCGAAGACTATATGGGCGCTAAGGTTGAAATCGTATCAGCCGGCAGAAAGCGTTTTTCTGCCGCTCCGCTTCTGATTGCCGCCGCTGCGGTACTGGTTATTACAGGCGGAATTTTCGCTTTTAAGGCGCTTCCGATAAATACAGAGGAAAATCCCTCTCTTACGGATGTCTCAGAGACAGAGCCGCCTGTTACGGAGGAAATAATCGAGGATAACGACCCCTACGGCGAGGCAGTATGCCCGATAGACTGGGGCGGAGATTTAGAGGAAAAAATGAATCTCGGCTTATACGAGGATTACTTCTTCGGAAAATGGTCGGAAAGCGAGAGCAGTGACGTTCTTACCCTCGATTACAGCGAGGATATGCTCACAAATACCTGTGAATTAGTGAGAATTGTTGAAACCGAGGAAAGCGTGAACCTATGGTACCTTGATTACAACCTTACGTATTTATACAGAATTTCAAAATCAGATACGGATACTATGAAGGTTTATTCCGTAAATACCGGCCACAGAGATGACGATACAGTTTACGCAGGCGACCTTCGTAACACCTATACAAGAGTAGTACGAGGCGGCGGTGAGGAAGAAAAGAGCATATTTACCGACCTTGCCAACGGAAAACGGCTGGGCTATTTCGGAAGAGTAAAGCTTCTTCAGTATATGAGCGAAACGGAAGAAAAGAAAAGAAATTACGGCGACAGTGCATTTTATGAGCTTACCTCGAAGCTTATAGTGGACGAGGAGACAAAAAGCTACTACCGCTCAGATTTTATAAGAAATAAGACGGGTAAGGATTGCTTCTTCCGTCTCGGTTATTCCGATGAAGAAAATCTTTCCCTTGTAGTTCCCTACGTCCCCGTTTTAGGCGGCGAAACAGTAAATATGGTTATATATGTAACCCTCAGCGAGGGTGAATGGGTTATCAAAAGAATTACCGATACAGAGGGTAAGCACTATAGTATAGTAAAGCCCTCGAAGGATGTGCTTACTGCCGAAAAAGTAGAGGAAATTCACAATAATGTGGACTACGATTTCGAAACCTTTGATATAAGCTTCCTTGGGGTATGGTATAGACCCGATAATTTCGGCGAGGATATCTGGCTTACCTACTATGAGGACATTTTCTTCAGGGGCTACGAGAATCTTCACGGCTTCTGGCAGGATGAGGAAAGCTTCTATATGCTTTCCACAGCAGGCGGTCTCGGTCAGCTTTATGTAATCGACAAGGCTAATCCGGATATTATTTATTATTATATGGATATAGAGAGTGCGGCGCCTCTTTATCGTGATAACTACTTTGAAATGTATATCCGTAACGAATTCAAGGATATAAATACCGATTTTATTGTGGGCGGAACGATTGGTTTAATCGGCTCCTATAAGCTTATGCAGGATTACGGCTTTAACGTCTATGACGGCAGTGAGATTTATGACGGCGAGGGAAATAAGTGGATTTACGGCGAAGCTGTATGGGGTGCAGGCACAGGTGAAATATATCTCAACAGCTATCCCGACGAAAACGGTATAACTATTACAAAGCGTTTTTACCGTGAGGACACTGCTCCCGACTATGAGGCTACCGATAAGGCAGGAGATGTAGTCTACAGCTATGTTACCTTAACCTTAACAAGACAGAGCGATTATTCCTATGTGGTAACCTCTGCTGATTTCTGTAATGCCGATATATACGACAGGGAAAAGGTACCTTCAGATTTGTTCACTAAGTCGGATGAAAATACGGAAAAGCTTAATGAAAGTATAAAGAATACCTGGCCTGACGCCGATGAATCTATGTTAAGCCGTAACAGGGCTGAAATAGAGCAGTACAGCGACAAGGACGGAAGATACTACGTCTATCGCAGAATAGGTAATAATATGGCTCAGACCCTTGAATACGGAGAAGTTCTCTATTTTAACGGCGGACGGTATGAGCTTCTCGAAGGTAATATGAGAGGAAATGCCTGCGTAGAAATAAGCGGAGACAGGCTCTATGTCATGGGACAGAAGCTTGAAGAAAATGCAGGTATAGGGGATTCGGATATCTTCCTTAAGGTTTACCGTGACGGTAAGCAAATACATTCAGAAATTCTCGGAAAGGGAAGCCTGTTTATGTCTTCTTCACATACTGCAGGAGATTACATTATTTTCTGCTATGATTATGATACGGAAAATACCACAGGTAGCATAACATCAACTCATCAGGTAAATTCCCGTTACTATATTTTCAATAAATACGATAACCGCTTTAATTACAGAATTATCGAAAATGAAGCTATAGATTCCGAGATTTACAGGATAGATAATTTTTCCACTGAATACGATAAGACTCTTAAAAGGCATACAGGCTTTACAATGACGGAAAACGGCGAAAGAATTATCTATGATGAGGAGGATACGAGCCTTAAGAACGCCCTTCTTCCTCTCGGAGATATATGCGGAATATTAGCGGATAATTTCCTGAACGGCTTTACGCTCGGCGAAAAAAAGATAATTGTTAACGGTATGGTCTATAGCGAGGTAAGGGATTTCGAAAACCACGAGGAGCTTTTAAGCCTTATAGAAAAAGCCTATACCGAGGAAGCGGCGGCGGAAATACTGTACAACAGCGGTATCGGCTTCTTTGAAGAGGGCGGAATATTATACTGTTGTAATAACGCTGCTGAAAGCGGCAATAAAATGGATGTTGATTTCAGTATCAAAAGCGTAAACGACAACAGCGCAGTTCTTTCCGCAAAAATCACCGACAGAAGTACAGGCGAAGAAATTGCCGCTTACGAGGTAGCTGCGGAGAAAACCGACAAGGGCTGGAGAGTGAGCGAGCCTGTTCTCTTTTCCGCTAAGGAGTAATATTAAGGATAAGTATGGACATAATACTTTTTAAAGGAGTATTATGTATGAAAATTATAAGTCTTATAAAAAAATCCCTTGCATTACAGATTTTTACGGCACTTCTGCTTGCGATAGCTACAGGGCTTCTCCTTCAGCCTGTGCCCGAATTTGCCGAAAGCTATATAAAGCCCTTCGGAACAATTTTCCTTAACCTTCTTAAATTTATAGTAGTTCCTATCGTATTGTTTTCGATAATGAGCGGAATTCTTTCAATGAGGGATATGAGAAAGGTTGCCTCGATAGGTATAAGGGCAGTAGTCTACTATTTCATAACTACTGCATTCGCAGTAACTATAGGACTTGTTATAGCCCTACTCACAAAGGGGATTTTTCCGCCACTTTCTACGGGGGAGCTTCATTATACGCCGCCCTCGGAGACGGTTTCCTTTATGGATACCCTTGTGAATATATTCCCCTCTAACTTTCTTGAGCCCTTCGTAAGCGCTAATATGCTCCAGGTAATTTTTATAGCGATAATTCTTGCTTTTTCCATTATACTTATAAGGGAGAAGGGAATGCCCGTTATAAAGGGTGTGGAATATATGAACAACGTCTTTATGAAGACGATGGAGCTTATAATTAAATTTTCACCTGTAGGCGTATTTGCTCTTATGTGTCCGATTGTGGCGATAAACGGCCCGTCGGTTCTCGGCTCTCTCGGAAGTGTTCTGCTTGTGGTGTATATCTGTTATGTTCTCCACGCTGTTATCGTATATTCGGTTGCTGTAAAGGCAATAGGAGGGCTAAGCCCCTGGGAATTCTTCAAGGGTATGGTGCCTGCAGTAATGTTCGCTTTTTCCAGCGCTTCCTCTGTTGGTACGATTCCCCTTAATATGGAATGTACCGAAAAGCTCGGAGCCTCAAAGGAGGTTACTTCCTTCGTGCTTCCTCTCGGAGCTACGATAAATATGGACGGAACAGCCATATATCAGGGTGTATGTGCAGTATTCATAGCTACCTGCTACGGTATAGAGCTTACCCTTGCACAGCTTGTTACAGTAATACTTTCGGCTACCCTCGCTTCTATCGGTACTGCAGGAGTTCCGGGCTCGGGCACGATAATGCTTGCTATGGTTTTAGGCTCAGCAGGACTTCCTATCGACGGTATTGCCCTTGTGGCGGGAATTGACAGATTATTCGATATGGGAAGAACGACGGTAAATATTCTGGGAGACGCGTCCTGTGCAATTATAATTTCAAACAGGGAAAGAAACGGACGAAGGAAGCGGATTTCCTGAAAATACAGAAAAAAAGAAACACCTGAACAGGAATAAAATCCTGCTCAGGTGTTTTTGCTGATTAAAAGATAGCCCTGAAGGTTTCGATAAGCTTCGGAATATCTATAGGCTTAGCTAAATGTCCGTTCATACCGCTTTCGATAGAGGTTTTCATATCCTCGTCGAAGGCGTTGGCTGACATAGCTACGATAGGAACGCTTCTTGCGTCGGGACGTTCAAGGGTACGGATAGCTCTCGTAGCGCTTAAGCCGTCCATTACCGGCATTCGTATATCCATAAGAATAAGGTCATAGTAATCGGCCTCCGAAGCGGAGAACATATCTACGGCAATCTTACCGTTTTCCGCCATTTCGGTTTCAGCGCCAAGCTCGGAAAGAATAGCGTCAGCTATTTCTATATTAAGCTCATTATCCTCTACGATAAGCACACGCTTTCCTGAGAGAACGGGTGTATCATCATCCACGTCCTTAGAGGGCTTTTCGGGAGCCATAATGATTTCGCCCGACTTTTCGAAGGTAAGTGTAAAGTAGAAGTCCGAGCCCTCGTTAAGCTTACTGTCTACTCTTAAAGAGCCGCCCATCATTTTTACAATGCTGGAGCTTATGGAGAGGCCGAGACCAGTTCCGCCGTAGCGAAGGGAGGTTGTGCTTTCCGCCTGCTCAAAGCTGTTGAAGATACGCTTACGGTTTTCCTCGCTTATGCCTATACCCGTGTCGATTACGTCGAATCTGAGGGTTACTGTATTCTCGGTTTCCTCGAGCTCGTCAACCTTAAGGCGGATAGAGCCGCCCTCGGGGGTGAATTTTACTGCATTACCGAGAATATTTATAAGAACCTGATTAAGCTTCATAGAGTCGAATACAAGCATACTGTGGGAGAGACTGCGTTCGATTATAAAGCGTATATTCTTTGCGGAAGTGGTTGTTTCGATTACGATAGAAAGGCTGTCGATAAGCTGGTTTATATCGTTCGGCTCGGGAGCGAGAACCATTTTTCCGCTTTCAATTTTACTCATATCGAGAATATCATTTACGAGAGAGATAAGATACTTAGTAGAGGAGTCTATCTTTTTAAGACAGTCGTCAAGCTTTTCCTTATCCTCGGTAGAATTTCTCGCTATATGAGTCATACCGATAATAGCGTTCATAGGAGTACGGATTTCGTGAGACATTCTCGAAAGGAATTCACTCTTCGCCTTACTTGCTAAGTCGTGCTTCGACTTAACTACGTAAGCGGACATTATCTTTACGATTTCCCTGAGCTCCGTTATCTCGTTATCCTTCCATATCCTGTCGGCGTCGTTGGAGGTGAAGATAAAACAGCCGTAAAGCTCGCCTGTGTCAATGATAGAATAGGTAAGAACAGGCTTATCGTAAAATCCGAGGGTTTCCTTACT
Organism: Ruminiclostridium sp.; assembly: GCA_045579625.1. GTDB lineage: Bacteria > Bacillota > Clostridia > Oscillospirales > Ruminococcaceae > Ruminiclostridium_E. The sequence continues at coordinate 9,459 of JAZNMN010000044.1, read as the reverse complement.
GCCTTCAATCTTCTGCTTTACCGCCCAAAGGGGCGAATTTTTATCAAGAACTATGGTGTCGTTTGTCTTATAACGGTTGAAAATACGCTTCATTTCCTGTTCGGAATAGCGCTTGATACCGGGCTGTTTTCTTATGAAAGCGTTTCCCGAGTCTGTGTCACGCTCAACCTCCGACTGCATAGATTCTATGCCTTCGGCATTCCATTCATTCGTGATAACGGAAGTATAGAAGTCGAAATCGACCTCGTGGATAAGTATGCTGTCCAGGTTATAACGCTCGCCTATTTCCGCAAGCAGTACGTTTATACTGCTGTTAAGGTCGTTGGCACGCTCGAAGATATTGAATACCATAGTACTGAACTGATATTCCTCAGGATTGTACTTGCTCAGTATTTCGTTTATCTTAAGCTCGGGCAGTACTGCGCCTACGTTGAAGCCTGAAGTACTGCAGTAGGTTATAGTTCCCTTTTCTTCGGTCTTTCTCTTTACAACGGTTGTTTTAAGAAGCTTAAGGAGAACCTCGAAGCTGTCGCCCTTAGCGGCCTCCGCCACAACTATTGTAGAGTTGAGACTAAGATTCTGATTTTCGCCTGTGTATATATTTGCAATGTGAGCGTGAAGTCTTTCGGCAAAATCCTTTATTTCGTCCTTATCCTTCCTGTTAAGAAGTACGAGGAATTCGTCTCCGCCGAAGCGGGACGCAATATCACCCTCGGAGAGGGATTTCTTTATGAAACGACCAATCTGTGAAAGAATTACGTCACAGTGGTAAACACCGTAAAAGCTGTTTAGATCGGTAAAGCTGTCAAGCTCCACAAGAATAAGAGCGCTGTGTCCCGTAATGTTGGGGTTATCGAGACGGCTCTTAATTCGGATAGAGGCTTCGTCGGCGTTATAAAGTCCTGTTATACAGTCGCGCTTCATAGCCTCTTCCTTAGCGAGGGCGAGAGCCTTCTCGTTACGGATATCCTTCATATTTCCGACATATCTTACGATATTATTCTCATCGTCCCTTACAGGCTTACAGCTTACACGGCTCCAGTAGAAGCCAAGGTCGAGACCGAGTTCTTCTCTTACACGGCATTCGATATGCCTGTTTTCGGTAGAAACGAGAAGCTCCTCGATAAGGTGGATATCGTCGGGATGTACGATAGCGATAATGCTTTCGCTCAAATTCGGAACGACCTGAACCTGTTCCTCGGCGTCAAGGTTATAGAGGGTAAGGGTGTCGCTTCCGCATTCATATTCAAAAAGAATATTCGACGAGCTTTCGAGTGCAGTAAGAAAACGCTGTCGCTCTTCTCTTAACTGAAGCTCCATATTCATTCGCTTCTCAACGGACAGATTCATAGCGTCTATAAGCTCGTCAACCTCGGAAACTCCCGTTTTCTCGAGAAATTCGTAGCTTCCCGAAATCCTGTGAACATTTTCACAGGTTCTTATAATCGGATATGTAATCTGTCTTGCAGTAAGCAGAACAAGGATAAGTCCGCTGGCGAGAGCTACTGCGGCGGCTATACAGATATTGATTACAACCTTGTTGGTGGTTACATAGAAGCTGTTTGAGTCAGTAAAAGCGATAACCGACCACTGCTGAGCGGAGAAAACCGCGCTGTTGCTGTAAAGCTTGGTATCATTGATTCCTGCATATACATCGGAGCCGAACCATTTACGCTGGTTAAGCTGGTAAATTTCGCTTCCGAGGTCGGTATTTCCGAAGGAGATTATATCTCCGAACTTACAGACCTGCTCAACGGAAGCGCCCGAGGTCGCCATAACCTCAACGCCTTCGGCTGTTCCCACGTTCTTATCGTATCTCGCTACAGCGTAGCCGATATTAACGGCGGAGCTCTTATCCATATTAAGAACGGACATAAGCTTCTTTACGGGAACTTCGATGCCCACGACGCCGTAAACCTCTCCGTTGTCGGATATAAGAGGCTGTGTGTAGGTGATTACGTCGTAGCTTCCTTTTACGCCGCTTAAGGTAAAGGGTGAGCTCCAGTAGCCGTAATCCGACTCGTCGAGGGATGGGTCGGCCTTTGCCGCTAAGAAAGACTCGAAGTAATACTCCATACTTTTTTCTTCGTTAGGATCATATTTGAAATGAGGACTCCAGTAGCTGTCCATAGGAATACCGAGAGCTGTGAAGACCTGTTCCGAGCCTCGTTCGATAAGTATATTGGAATGACTGCTGTCGCTGTTGGTGTTTCTCAGGTATATACCCTTGAAGCTCATTTCTTCCGTTAAATATCCGTCCTCCATTCCGTTTGAAAGGATAACGAATGTACCTGAGCCTGAATGTATACGCATATTGAGCAGAAGCTCGCCGGCTGTATCAATGAGGAATTTGTCGCTGTTCTTATCCGAGTTCAGATATTCGGCCACAGACCCTTTTGTATCAAGCTCTTTTACGAGACCGTCGATATAAGACGATACTTCGTTAAGGGACAGGGACTGCTCAGTCAGTTCGCGATTAAGAGCAAGCTCTCTCTTTTCGAGACTCTGCCGCAGGGAGTCCTTCGCATTATCGATAAGCGATAGTCTTGTACCCGAAAGACGGAAGGCGAGGAAGAAGGTTACTGCCTCAATCAATAGCATAGCAAGGAGCGGGAAAAATATTCTTTTGAAAATAGAAGTTCTTTTTCTGTTTGAACCTTTACTTTTCATTTTTTACTCCTGAAATTATTTGAAGGTTTCGCTATTGAGTTTTTCTGTGAACTGTGTGTACCAATTTTCGAAATTTTCGTCGCTTACGAAGTCAGCGGTTGCTTCCTCGAGGCTCATTCCTTCTGCAAGACGTGTTTCAACCTCTGCTCTGTCTGCCGCTGCGCAGTCGGGCATATTGTATTCGAGAACCTTTCTTGCGCTGCTGCTGTTTTCGAAGGCCTTGATTGTGTATCTTGTTGTATCTGTTTCGTTGAAGCAGATATTGAGTGTGGTCTTAAAGAATTCGCTTACATTTTCGCTCTTAGCGAAGGTTTCGTCGAGAGCGGTAAGCTCGTATGCGTCCTTCTTTACAGGAAGATATCCCGAAGAACAGCCGAATTCGAGGTTTCTTTCACGGTCGGTAAACCAGCGGAGGAAAACTACGGAAGCGTATTCTTCCTTTTCGGTAGTCTTGGATACTGCCATACCGGCACCCTGCTGAACCTGAATCTTCTTACCGTTTTCGAATACGGGGTTACTCATAATAACAGCCTCGATAGGATAGCTCTTATCGTCTACGGTAACTTCGGTAGGGAAGTAGGAAACGGAGCTTGTGGAGCAGGAGGACGCTAAAATCTTACCTATTTTTGTATCATCGGAACGGAAACGTCCGTAAGCGCCGAAATATCCCTTTACGTAAGGTACGTAGTAGTTGTCCCAGAGCTTTCTCATAGTTTCCTTATCAGCATTAACGGTAACCTTACCGTTTTCAACGGCAAAAATTTCTGTGCCGAGCTGCATAGAGCCGATAATCATATAGTTAGCGAAGGCGTCGCGGCCATAGAAGGCCTTACCGTCGTTGGGAACGTCGGGAGTTTTAGCGTCAGTCCAGTTATAGTAGGCTTCCGCTGTTTTGGTGATGCCCTCGTAGGTAGAAAGCTCATCGAGGGAAGCGCCTGTCTCGGAAGCGAAGGGCTCCCAGTCAGTCTTGTTTATCATCACTACCTCGGTGGATTTAGCTGTGGGGAAAATATGAAGGGCGTCGTTTTCACCGATACGGCCTTCCTCGATATAGGAGGTTACATATTCCTGCTGTTCCTCCTCGGTAAGGTACTTATCGAGGTCGGCGATAAGACCCTTCTGAACGATGCTGTAGGCAGTATCCGCATAGGAAGCGAATATGTTGGGAAGCTCGGAGCTTCCTACGTCGCCGTTTACTGCTGCCATAATATTTTCTTCGAGAGTATTTACGTTACCGTTGTTATACGCTTCTACCATTATACCCATTTCACGGCCTACGGTATCGTTGAATTCGGTTACCGCCTCGTCGAAGGAGGTTTTCTGAGCTCCGTTGTAGTAATGCCAGAGGGTAACAACTACGGGAGAGTCGGGAGATAAGCCGTAATTCGAGGCTTCTGAACCAGAACATCCGCCTAATAAGCTTACTGTAGAGATAAGAGCCAGTGCGGCTGCTGCAATTTTCTTTTTCATTATGTATTCACCTTTCCTTAATAATTTTGAATATACATATATATGATTATAGCATATTTATACTGTTATTGCAATACTTGGGGATAAAAAATACCGATAATGCAGTACTGCATCATCGGCACATTGTCATATTATATCGCTGTCCAGCATAACGGTAAAGGGGCCGTCGTTAAGAAGCTCCACCTTCATATCTGCTCCGAAAATTCCCTTTTCGGTTCTGAAATGCTTACTGCATTCGGAGATAATATATTCATAGAGCTCATTGGCGGTATCGGGCTTGCCTGCGTTTACGAAGGAGGGCCTGTAGCCCTTTCTGCAGTCTGCGTAAAGTGTGAACTGTGAAACGAGGAGAAGCTCTCCGCCCACATCGGAAAGGGAAAGGTTTATCTTATCGTTTTCGTCGTCGAAAATCCTTAACCCCAGCATTTTTTTGATGAGCCTGTCGGCCTCGGACTTTGTGTCTGTGGCAGAAACACCGATAAGAACGAGAAAGCCCTTACCTATTTCGCCTACGGTACTTCCGTCTACGGTTACCGACGCTTTTGTTACACGCTGAATTAAAAATCTCATAAATTGCTCCTTAAGGGTAAATAATATCAACAGTAAAGCCTGTCCTAAAAGAACAGGCATTTTTACTTAGCTTAATGATAGAAGGCTTAACGCTTTCTGTCGATACCTGCGAGAATATCGTCAATATCGTAATTCTTCGAAGGCTTTCCGGGAGTTTCATTATCCTCGTTAAGAAGAGCGTCAAGACGTGGGATTGAGGTGGTAACCTGCTTCTGCTTGGTGGGATTATACTGCTTTACGTTATCGTCCTGGCTGAGTCTGAGCGCAGGCTTGGGCTTAGACTGACGCTGAGCAGGCTTAAATTCGGGCTTGAATTCGGGAAGGGGAGCGGGGCCGATATTTTCCGCTTCAGCAGAAGCTTTATTCTTCTGCGGCTCGGGAGCGGCGGACTTTACGGGTATTTCGGAAGTTTTCTTTGCGGAAACGGCGGATTTAGCCACATTTTCCTGTTCCTTTTCCGCTGCGATTGCGGCACTACGGTTTTTCTGAACTTCCTTTACGGTTTCCTCTCGCAGCTTACTCATAGCGAGAAGCTCACGCTCCGCTTTTGCGGCGGCGATAGCTTCGTTAAGCTTTTTCGACGAAAGCGGCATCGAAGAGGATGTATTCTGTTTACGCTGAGGCTGGCGCTTGGGCTGGTAAAAGAGGGGGTCGGAATCGGCGGAACGAGGCTCGAGTCTTTCTCTTTCCACAGATGTGCTGTGTTTTACCTTTGCGTCATAGAGACCGATACTGTCGTCCAGGTCGTCGGAATCGGAATAAGCTCTCATTGCGGCGGCTCTTCCCGAGGAATGCTTGCGGTTTCTTTCGAATTCGGGGGAATAGGTAGGAACCTCGAGCTGTTTTTTTACAGTTTCGATTTCGGGCTGAGGCATAATCTTACTTACAAACTTGGAAATCTCTATTATGATTATAACGAGACAGGGAAGTACTGCAATAACCAGCATACCGATAGGTGAAACGGCGAAGCCGATAACTGCCCCCCAGAAATCCGAAAAGCTCGTACCCTTGGCGACGATCTGACTCTGTGAAAGGACGATAAGCTTGTCGTTTTCGGTTAATGCAGTAAAGCTATAAACGCCGTCAACACGTTCGTTTGACTGGATTTCTGCCAAGGCGGGCATATCGTTTTCGATATTGAAGATAACGATATTTCCGGGCATAATTTCGGAAGGGTGAACCTGCTTCGCCACGAGGGCAGTTCCGTTATTAAGCAGGTCGAATGCGTCAGTTTTAACCAGGTAGACGTTGGAGCCGAATATATTCGGAACACCGCCGCCGACTGTGTAGAAAGCCGCCACAATGCCGAGAAAAAGGGCGACGACAAGCATAATTGCACACACAACACGCAAAACAATCTGAAACACTTTATTTTTAAGGCTCATTGTAAAAACCTCTCTTGACAAAATATGAAAAATGTGTATAATAATAAAGGTAGTAAAAATCCTACACAATCATTCTAACACAAAAACCTTAGTTTTGCAATAGCTCTGACTTATTTTCGTGATATTTTTGCAGTCGGAGGGCAACGTAAGCTTTGCTGAGCGCGTCCGCCTGTGTAGAGCAAGGCGGCTATATTTCTGACCGTATATGAGCAGGTCGCCTTCCGTAAAACCAAATATTTGCTTGTGTAGCACAGTGGTAGTGCAGCTCATTTGCCGAGCGACCGACCGCCGCCGGTGGCGGAAAAAGGGAGGAAGCGAGGGGAAGAAATAAGGAGAATTGCGAGGCCTGTGCAGAGCAAGGCGACTATATTTCTGACCGTATATGAGCAGGTCGCCTTCCGTAAAACCGAATATTTGCTTGTGTAGCACAGTGGTAGTGCAGCTCATTCGTAATGAGCAGGTCGCAGGTTCGAATCCCGTCACAAGCTCCAAAAAAAGCAGTCCTGCCGAGTTCGTTATCGAGGCAGGGCTGATTTTTTTGCGTTGCTTGTCGGAAAGTCGAACCTGCGGGGTTCAGAATCCCGTCACAAGCTCCAAAAGAAATCGCCGCCCACACGCTTGACGTGGACGGTGATTTGTTTTGGAAAAGGTTGTAGGAAAGTCGAACCTGCGGGGTTCAGAATCCCGTCACAAGCTCCAAAAATCCCAACTGAAAAGCAGTTCAGGTCTTTGTTATACAGCAGCTTATGGTTGTAATAAAATCTATTAAATGATATAATTAAAAAATCTCCAAAAACTATGAACCGACAGGAATGTTATGACAATATATGAGTGAAAGGCGGTGAGAGCTTGACAGCAAAAGAATTTGAAGAATTACTTGATGTTTATGGAAATGATGTTTATCGTTTTTGTCTGCATATTATGCGGAACAAAGAGAACGCCGATGATTTGTATCAGGACACAGTTCTTACCGCATTCAGAAAAGTTGATACTCTGAATCTTTCGGATAATCCGAAATCCTATCTTCTTTCTGTTGCCGTAAAGCTTTCACACAACTTTTTCCGCAAAGAAAAACGGAAGAACCAAAAAAACACATCGTTGGCCGACGAAACACTTGATAATCTACCCGACTGTACGAATATACAAATATCGACCGAAGAAAAAGCACTGAAATCAGCACTTAGAAACGCAGTTGCACAGCTTGACGAAAAATACAGGATTCCTGTTGTACTCTATTATTTCGATGAGCAGAACGTTGGGGCTATTTCGGAAGTTATGAAACTTCCTCAGGGTACAGTAAAAAGCAGACTGCATAAGGCACGGGAACTGATTGCCATAAAACTGAAAAAGGAGGGATTTAATAATGAATGAAAAACTTATGATTGAAATATTCACAGAAAAACACGAAGTGCCCGAAGAACTTAAAAACCGTATACATATCGAGCTTATGAAACAAGAAAAGAAAATTATGGCGCGGAATATAATAATTTCACTTACAGCGGTTTTCCTGTTATCATTCTTTGTAATCTCCTTTGCTGTTATCTTTGTCGGAGATATTATTTCACTTGTATTTACCGTTGCGTTCTCGGGTTTTACTGCCTTTGCAGCGACAGCTCTTGCAGTTGTCGCTGGAAAACATGAAATCAGAAATATTCAGAAAGGACTTTTGTAAAATGACTTCTGCATTATTTATTGCTATTCTTGTAATTACCGTTTTATCGGTTATCGCATTATATATTTTCTTATGCCTTTACGTTTATAACGATGCCCTTGTAAACAGCGACAAGCCTGCACTGTGGCTTCTAATAACTATATTTACACCTAATCTTTTTGGCTTTATAATTTACATGCTTGCAGGCAGAAACAAAGACCGTACACCTGTAAGGAAATTCAGACTCCCTGCTATTATAAGCGGCGTAGTTATGCTTCTGACAACTGCGGTATTACTGGGAAGCGTATTGTTTATTAGCGATATTCCCGTTATTGAAGGCGTATCCGTAGGTATGGTAGACAACAACATAGGCTCCAAATGGGAAGTTTCATATAAAACATCAGGCGAAACACTTGAAAGAACAGTAGCTTTTACCAATGAAGAACTTAAAAATCTCACAATAGAAGCCAGCTGTGATGAGGGTGAAATGTACCTTCTTCTTCTTCAGGGAAAGAACGCAAAAGTTATAGATATAACGAATTTCCCTGAAGCTAAGCTTTCCCTTGATGACTTTACCCCCGGAAATGTAAAGCTTTCCTTATACAATGAATCGGCGAAGAATGCAAAAATTAAAATTGATTGGTAAGAATTTTAAAAATCCATTCCGACCACCACTTACAAAAGAAATCGCCGCCCACACGCTTGACGTGGGCGGTGATTTGTTTTTGGAAAAACGTAAAACTATTCTTTTCCTATTCTTGCTATTTCTTTTCCATCCTCATCTACCAAACCAAGAGCAGTAATTCCAATTTCTCCTTTATCTTCTTCAAATATGTAATAAGTAAGATAATTGATTGAATAAATTTCTCCTTCATCAGTAACAATTTCTTTTATTACAGGTGTAAAATGCTTATCAAAAAAAATCCCATCTTTATATCCTCCAGCCCAACCTTTTTGTGTTACATAATATGATTCAGATATCCCATTATACAAGCTGAAAGCATATGCAATCTGTAAATCTAAATCATACTCATTACGAATATTTAAACTGAATAAATCTTTTAATGAGGATGTGTCTCTTTCATCAAAACATCTTACTATTTCATGGCACATATTATTAACATAATCATTATCTGTCTCTATTTCATTAAATGCTTCTGGTATAGCGGTAACTGCTTTTTTTACATCGTTTGCTACGTATTCAGCGGTTACTTCCAATAATTTACACCCCGAAATGCATAAGCATACACCAAAAACAAGTAAAACGCCTATAACTTTTTTCACCACAATAGAGCCTCCTTGTACCAATATATCTGAATGGTATTATGTCGAGTGTACGATATCTTGATAAGTAACTCAAGGTAAATACATATTTGAATTTCCTATTATCATATAATCTTCATCGCTTTTGCCTATCCAAATACGCCAAAGCCCTTCATTAGCCTTGTTGTCGTCGATTAAAATTGCACTGAAAGAAATTGTATATGTATATTCGCTTGTTATAACTTTTTCTGATTTTGCATTCGTTATTCCAGAATAAACCACCGTGCTCTTTCTACTATCTTGAGCTCCTGATACAGTTCCGACTATATCATAAGAAATGACATTTCCTTTGAAATAATTGAGCATATCGTCAATTTGCTCATCTAATTCTTCCCAATTTTCCTGAACATTGACTGAAAACATATTCTTAATATATTGAGCGTCTGAGTT
>JAZNMN010000043.1:0-3654 GCA_045579625.1 Ruminiclostridium sp. | reverse complement strand
GTTTCCCAGAGCTGTTCGGGATCCATTTCACCGAGACCCTTATAACGCTGAACCTCTACCTTAGCGTTATTTTCTCCCGCAAGCTCGTTAATATAAGCGTGTCTTTCCTCGTCCGAGAAGGCATATCTTACCTGCTTGCCTCGGAAAACCTTGAATAAGGGAGGCTGTGCAAGGAAAACGTGACCTTCCTCGATAAGAGGTCTCATAAAGCGGAAGAAGAAGGTTAAGAGAAGAGTTCTGATATGTGCGCCGTCTACGTCGGCGTCGGCCATAATAACGATACGTCCGTAACGGAGCTTGGAGATGTCGAAATCCTCTCCGATACCTGTACCGAGGGCCTTTACTACTGGGAGAAGCTTATCGTTATTATAAACCTTATCGGCTCTCGCCTTTTCTACGTTAAGCATCTTACCCCAAAGAGGAAGAATAGCTTGGAAGGCGCTGTTTCTTCCCTGCTTTGCGGAACCGCCCGCCGAGTCACCCTCGACGATATATATTTCGGTTTTAGCAGTATCCTTTTCGTAGCAGTCAGCCAGCTTACCGGGAAGTCCTGCGCCGTCGGCAACGGACTTTCTCTTAGCCTCCATAGCTCTCTTCGCCGCGTCTCTTGCCGCCTGTGAATTTATCGCCTTAGTAACGATAATGTTGGCGGTTTCGGGATGCTCCTCGAAGTAATATGTAAGCTTTTCGGTAACTATCTGATATACTGCCGGAGCAACCTCGGGATTACCGAGCTTACCCTTGGTCTGTCCCTCGAACTCACATTCGGGAAGCTTAACGGAGATAACCGCGTTGATTGCTTCTCTTATAGCTTCGCCCGAAAGCGCTACGAATTCCTTCTTTTCCTCATTCTTCTTAGCGCCCTTCTTAGGCTTCTTATTAGCGGCCTCCTGCTCCTGATATGCCTTAACGAAGTCGTTTACGACCTTATTAAGGGCTCTCTTAAAGGCAGTTTCGTGAGTACCGCCGTCAATGGTATGGATATTATTGGCGAAGGAACGGAAGCCCTCGCTGTTGAAGTCGGTATTGTACTGGAAGGCTACCTCTACCATTATATCGTCGATAGTACCGTTAAGATAGATAACGTCGGGGTGGAGTCTGTCTGCACCGCGCATATCCTGAAGCCATTCAACATAGCTTATAATACCGCCCTCAAAACGGAGCTTTTCGGATATGATATTATCGGGGTCTCTTTCGTCGGAAAGGTTAATAAGGAGTCCGCCGTTAAGGAAGGACTGCTCCCTCATTCTTTCGAGAAGGGTATCATAGTTGAAAACAGTATCGTGGAAGATTTCTCCGTCGGGCTTGAAGCGTACCTTTGTACCGGTTATGGAGGTTTCTCCGATAATCTTCATCTGTTCGTCGTAATGGCCTCTTTCGAAACGCTGGAAATGGATATTTTTTCCGTCGTGTACCTCTAATTCGAGATATTCGGAAAGAGCGTTTACTACCGAAGCGCCAACACCGTGAAGACCGCCGGAAACCTTATATCCGCCGCCGCCGAACTTACCGCCTGCGTGGAGGATAGTATAAACTACCGTAGCGGCAGAAATCCCTTCCTTAGGGTGGATACCTGTAGGAATACCTCGGCCGTTATCGGTTACCTCGATAACGTCTCCGGGGAGAATCTTTATGTCGATACGGCTACAGTATCCTGCAAGAGCCTCGTCGATAGCGTTATCTACGATTTCATAAACGAGGTGGTGGAGACCTGTGAGGCCTGTTGAGCCGATATACATACCGGGTCTTTTACGTACCGCCTCGAGGCCTTCGAGAATCTGGATATCATCGGCGCCGTATTCGTGATTAACTACCTTTGTATTTTCGTCCATTATACATTTCCTTTACTGTCCCTTTTAGGGAAAAATATCTTTATTACAATCAAAAACCGCCCCTTAAAGAGCGATATGACTATATTATATAATAGTATATACCGATTATATCATAAAAACCGTAAAAAATCAAGGGATTTTCCAAAAAATAACGGTACAAAATGCCGTTATTTAACGATAAAGATTGACATTATTTTCAAGATATGATATATTAAATTTGTTAATTTTATTGCAGTACTGCAAAAAACCGAAAGGGAAAGGAAACGTTATGAAGAAATCATTTAAAAAAGCCTTAGCGGCAGTATCCCTCATTTTCGCACTCTTTATGATGTGCTCTTGTATGAGAATGGAAATGGGTATCGTTATTAACGGCGACGGAACCGCAAAGGTATTCAGCGAAGTAACTATGTCGGAGGCTACTCTTACACAGCTCGAGCAGACCAAGGAAGAATTTATGCAGTCTCTCCGCGAGAGCGAGGACTCTGAACAGTACGAGGGATGGGACTCCGAAGAGGTTGAAAGAACCGTTCCCGGCGAAATGGGTAACGAGACCTATATCGGTATGCGTTATTATAAGACAGGTCCCATTGAAGAGGTTATAAGCAAATTAGGCGACGGCGACGACTCTAATATCACCTTCGATACAAAGACCGAAAACGGCGAAAATACAATCAGCATCAACTTTGCAAATGAAAACGGCGGCTCCGCAGGCGGAGAAGTAGAGGAATATATCTCTCAGGGTATGATGACTACATACTTCACTGTTACAGTTCCTACTGAAATTACAAGCAGTAACGGCGTAATAAGCGCAGACAAGAAGACTGCTACCTGGGATATCCTCAAGATTTTAAGCGGCGCTGACGAAGAAATGCAGATGGTAGTATCCTACAAGGAACCGGGCTCTCCCATTCTCATTATTATCCTTATCGTATGCGGCGTATTAGTTGTAGGCGGCGGCGTAGCGGCAGCTATCATCCTCCTCGGCAAGAAGAACAAGGCACAGCCTGCGGCAGAAGCTCCTGTAAATACCGCTATTCCTCAGGCAGTTCCCGTAACAAGCGCGGCACCTGTACAGGCAGAAGCACCTGTAGCTGAAGCGGCTCCCGTTGCTGAAGCGGCAGCTCCTGTTGCTGAAGCAGCAGCTCCCGTAGCTGAAACAGCGGCTCCTGCAGAAGAAGCTCCTGTTGAAACAGCAGCACCTTCCACAGATAAGGCATTCTGCTCTAACTGCGGAAGCAAGCTTGAACCCGGCGCTGTATTCTGCACAAACTGCGGCGAAAAGGTATAAGATTCCAAATATAAAGCTGAATCCCGAAGCAGTAAATCTGCTTCGGGATTTTTTCGTTGTCCGTAGAATTCCGATTTAGGCAGTACGCCCCTTTTTAAACTGAGACAAAAAGCATAAAGTGAATTATTTTGAAAAATCTGTAATAAGCGTGTAACCTTTTCCCCTTTCTATTCGTATTATTATTGAAAGCGCTTTCAGGAAAAGCAAAGGAGTGAGTAAATGAACAGAGAACAGCTCACAGCGTATGCGGAAAAATACAGGAATGACGTTTTCCGTGCCGCATACAGTTATGTGAGAAATTACGCAGACAGCGAGGATATAATGCAGGAAGCGTTTTTGCGTCTCTATAAATCAGATAAGAACTTTGCTTCCGATGAAAATGTAAAAGCATGGCTTTTAAGAGTAACTATAAACATTTCAAAGGATTATCTAAAATCCTCATGGCATCATAAGCATACCGAGCTTCAGGAAAGTATGAGCTATGAGGACAAGCACGACAGCTCTCTTGAGGAGGCTATGGAAAAACTTAAGCCT
>JAZNMN010000042.1:0-24716 GCA_045579625.1 Ruminiclostridium sp. | reverse complement strand
CCTTCGGTTGTACCAACCATAACGGTAGAAGCAGTACCTGTGAGCCAGTGAACGTGTGCGCGTCCTGCGAAGGGGCTGTCCTTACCTTCAACGAACTGACCGAATACATAGGGCTCGAGTACACGAAGCTCTGCATTATCGTTGTAGGTTGCAGGAGAAGCTTCCTTCCAGTACTTGTACGCTCTGTTACCGTGACCGAGCTTGGATTCTGCAAGAATTAACCAACCCTGAGGCTGAGAGAAGATACCTGCATTTTCCTTTGTACAAGCGTTGAAGCACTGCATAAGAGCGCCGTCGAAGCCGTGCTTGTTATAGGGAGGATACATAACCATAGCGCCGTAGGGAGTGTTGAGCTCTCTTTCTACGCTGTCCATAGCCTTTTCAGCCTGCTCCTTGCTTGCGAAGCCGGAAATAACCGACCAGGACTGGGGATTGAGCCACATATTTGCTTCGGGGTCAGTTCTCTGACCGATAACTGTACCGTCTTCCTTGTAGCCTCTGATCCATCTGTCCTCGTTCCAGCAAGCGGAAAGGATCTCGTCAAGCTTAGCCTTGATTTCGTCCAGGTACTTGATGTATTCTGTATCGTTCTTTTCTTCCGCATAGGTACGGAGAATCTTGATTGCGTAAACGAGCTGGAATGCAACGAAGGTAGATTCGCCCTTCTTACCGAGACGTAAGCAGTCGTTCCAGTCAGCGTGGAGACCTGCAGGCATACCGTGATTACCGAGGTTATTCATAGAGAAGGTAATAGCTCTCTTTAAGTGGTCGTATACGGTACCCTTTTCGCCGTCGTTAGCGTAGAAAATTTCTTCGTCAAGGAACGCGCTGTCGCCGCTTTCGGAAATATATTTGTAAATTGTGGGGAAGAGCCAGAGAGCGTCGTCCGCACGATAGCTGGGGTGACCTGTTTCCTTTGCATATGCAGTATTCTCGTCGTTTTCGTCGGGATGGTTTTCCTGACCTGCCTTATGAGTATACTTTACAAGGGGGAGGCCTGCGCCGTTTGTAACCTGTGCGGAAAGCATAAATACAATCTGCTTCTTAGCCATTTCGGGAGCAAGGTGAATAATACCCTGAATATCCTGAACAGTATCACGGTAGCCGAAGCCGTTTCTTAAACCGCAGTACTGGAAGGAAGCGGCTCTCGACCAGATAAATGTAATAAAGCAGTTATAAGCGTTCCATACGTTAACGATGTTGTTGAAGTTTTCGTCGGGAGTATGAACCTGAAGGTTAGCAAGCTTGCTGTGCCAGAATTCCTTGAGCTCAGCAAGTTCCTTCTCAACAACGCTTGTGTCCTCGTACTTAGCGATAATTTCGGAAGCTTCCTTTTCAGTCTTCTGACCGAGGAGGTAAACGAATTCCTTTGTTTCGCCGGGATTGATTGTAATATCAGTCTGTAATGCGCCGCAGGAGTTTGTGTTGTAGTTGATGTCGTTGTTTAAATCGGAAGCGGCACCCACAGGGTTAGCATAGCTGTGGTAAGAGCCTACGAACTTGTCTCTGTCGCCGCAGAACTTATCAACCTTCTGACCTGCGAGACCGAGGAAGCGGCTTCCGTCGGGGTTGTAAACCTCATTCTGCTTCTGGAGAATGTGATTGCCCATAAAGTAGGTGTGGGTAATGAAGAGAGTGTACTGAAGGTTTACCTGATCCTGTTCATAGTTGGGGTCGTTTACAAATTCACAGTAGCCTGTAACAGCAAGCTTACGGGGCTTATCGCCTGTGTTTGTAATCTTGGAACGCCATACCTCGTAGGTAGCGTCCTTAGGAACGTAGTAAAGGGTCTCAGCCTTTATATCGGAATATTCGGAAGTAATAACTGTGTATGCGGTACCGTGACGGCATTCACTCTTATACTTATCGAGGGGCTTACATACAGGAGACCAGGATGCAGACCAGTAATCGCCTGATTCAGTGTCTCTGATATAGATATAACGTCCGGGCTGGTCCATAGCTACGGAATTGAAGCGGTAACGGATAACACGTCCGTTTGCGCCGGATTTTACGAAGCTGTAGCCGCCTGCGTTATTGGAAATAATTGCGCCGTATTCGGGAGAACCGAGATAGTTAGCCCAGGCCGAGGGAGTATCGGGACGGGTTATAACATACTCTTTGTTTTTTTCATCAAAAAAGCCGTAATTCATTGGTTTTTTCCTCCTGATTATAAAACTTCGGAAAAGAGATTTCCGATAGGTGTATCTTAATTATATCAGTAAAACGATTTCAATACAAGGGCGGTAATTTAACCAAAGATTTATTCGCTTTTTTGTGCAGTTCGCCAAAGGCTAATCATTATGACTGTGAGCTGTGGAAAATCTTCTTATAGTAATATCACATTTTATATCATAACTGCCGTTTTTGAGAAGCTCTCTGTAGTTTTCCTCTATTTTAAGCCAGGAAAAATATTCCTTCGAGGTAATGGAATATTTAAGGTCGGCCGCGTCGGCTCCGTTTTCCTTAAGAAGCTTTTTTACAGCCAGCTCTACCCTTTCCCTTATCGCTTTTTCACAAAGCAGCTCCACCCTGCCGCTTTTTTCCGCAGGATTCGAAAGATTACTGTTCACGTATTTACCGTCGGCGGTTATATTTATCGTAAACCCGAGCTTTCCCTTGCTGTAGCGGGGCGTTATATCGGTGGAAACGTCGTAGAGAATTACCGTAACATCCTCTCCGTTATCGGAAACCGTAAGCTGTGAGGTATCGGTACTGTCGGAAAGGAGCTGTAGCCCCGCCACCTCCTTTACCGAAAGTGAATCGGCATATTTCCCTCCGCTTATAAGAGCGCCTCCCGTTATTACAATATTCTTTCCATCCTCGGTAAAATCTCCTCCGTCCTCCTTAACCTTAAGCATAGGGAGTACAAGGCTTTTAGTAGGCTGGGAAAGCTTTTTCATAACCTCGTAAAGCTTAAGGGGCGCACAAAGTCCCAGATTATCCGCATTACGGAAAAGGCTTTCGAGCTTATTCACGGAGGCGGCGCCCTCCTTGAAGCGAACCTGCATTATATCCGAAGCCTTTCCCTCCGCTACCGCAATATACATTTTCGGATTACTCTGATGATTCGAGGTAGCGAAGCTTAAAAGGGGCTTTATATCCTGCTTCGAGGCCTCGCTTCCTATTACGAAAAGCCCCGTTATACCGAGCATAAAGGCTTTCCCCGAACGGTAGGATGCGTCCTCGAGAGCGTCGCTTACCGTTCTTCCGCTTCCCGATACTACGATAACATTAGGCTTCGTATTGTCTACCATTGTGGAGCCGCCCTCGCTGTCCATATTAAAATACTGGACGGTAGCCGTATAGCCGCCGTTTTCATAGTCTACTCCCACAGCCTCGATAATTGCCGCTTTATCAAGCTCCGTATGACTCATACAGCCCGAAAACGACAGGGTTATACAAAGGGCTGTAAATACTGCCGCAATTCTATTTTTCCGATTTCTTCCCATATTTTTTCCTTCCGATAATAAGTCCCGTAAGGGGCAGGACTGCCACTATAATTATTACGGGTATAACCGTTTCTCTGATATTTATGAAAGCCCTGAACAGCTCGGGGCTTCCCGTTAAAAAGTAGGTCGCTCCCGCAGTAATCAAAACAGCCGCTATCCCCGACCATAGGGCAATTGTCCTTTTTCCCGTAATAAGCCGTATAATTTCTCTTATCGTTATCGCAAGAAGAGACAGCCTTACAATCGCCGCCATAAGCCATATAACCACATCAACGCCGTTCAGTCTCTGAAGTATGGAAATATCGGAGATTGAGGAGAGGGTATAGAAGGGAAAATTCACCTCGGTAAGATACTCCCCGAGAACGGTATTATAAAGAAAGGTCATAAGAAGAAGTACGGCGCAGGACGCAGGAAGATACAGATATATGCTCCTATGAGCGTCCTTTCTTACTCTTCGGCAAAGCACGGCGAAAATAACCGTCTCACAGTTCTGGGTAAATTCCGAAAGCACTTCGCCGAGAAAGCTGTCGGGTCTTTCTACGAATGCAGGATAAAGGTGATTGAATCTTACTAAGGGAAAGAGGGCTATTACAACAAGAATCAGAAGCAGCGCGAAGCCTGCCGCTACGATTATTCCTGTTCTTGTAAGAGCCTGTAAGCCCTTTACCGTCGCATAGATACAGACTCCTGCCACAAAAAGCAGAAGCACGGCCGCAGGCGCAGAATCGAAAATCGTACTTGTAGCGTAATAGTTAAGTCTTACCGTCGTTTCCGTCATTATATAAAGGGAGGCGATTACGTAAATAATGCCAAAGGCTATAGCCGCCCACCTTGATTTCGACGCAGTAAGCTCGATAAATCCGCTTCCTTCGTATTTTCTTGCGATAATGAATATCGGAATACAGGCGATAAAGGTCAGCACGAAGGATAGAATTATAACGCTGTATCTCTGCATTCCGTACACGATATTCGTATCGGGAATAGTCGTAGCCTCGGAGAAAATTCTTGAAACGGTAAGAATTGCACCGAGCTGGAGCCAGCCTATTTTATTCATCAATATCAACCCCGTTCATATCCTGAATTTTCATATCTGTTTTTGCGAGACTGCGCCAGCTGAACCGCATAAAGGTATCCCTCATAGCCCTGAAGGAGAAGGGTGATATGGGTGCAGTAGCAGGAATCCCGTAGGAATTCATTGAGCAGAGCTTAATAAGGAGAATAAGCGCCGCTATCGTTATACCGAACAGTCCGAAAAGTCCTCCTGCAATAATAAAGGCGAAGCGGATAACGGTGATTGTATTATAAAGGTCGGTGACGATATAGCCTGCTATGGAGGAAACGGCTATAACGAGAAGCATAGGAGCGCCCACAAGGCCGGCGGAAACTACGATATCGCCGATAACGATACCGCCTACTATGCTTACTGCGTGGCCTACGTCGGTGGGCATTCTCAGTCCCGCCTCCCTCATAATCTCATAGAAGATACTTATTATTATACATTCCGTAAGAAGATTATAGGGAGTTACCGATACCGAGGAAGCGAGGTTAAGAAGAAGCGCATCGGGTATAAGCTCGGGATGAAAATTAGCGAGAGCCACATAAAAGCCGGGGAGTAGGACTGCCACAAAGAAGGCAAAATACCGTAGAAGCCTCATCATTGTGGAATATACGGGCTTTTCTCCGTAATCGTCCACCATCATAAAATTCTCCGAAAAAAGCTTCGGTACTATGAGGGCGAAGGGCGTTCCGTCCACGATTATTCCCACGCGCCCCTCATAAAGCTTTGAGGCGAGAACATCAGGCCTTTCGGTAACGCCTGTTTCGGTAAAAAGAAGATTATCCTTTTCGAGAAAGGGCTGGATATATCCGCTTTCAAGGATTACCGAGAGCGGAAGCTCCTTTATGCGCCTTTTTACGTCCTCAACAAGCCTTTTATCCGCCCTCCCCTCCATATAGCAAAGGCAGATATCCGTCTTACTGACGTCTCCTATAGTATCAAGCTTGAATATAAGAGAGGTGGATTTTATTCTCCGCCTTACCATACTCATATTCGTTCTTACCGCTTCAACGAAGCCTTCCCGTGAGCCACGAATATTCCTATGGTTAAGAGGGGGGACTACCGCCCTTGTTTTAAAGCCCTGAATACCTATGGAAATGCCGAAGGTAACGCCGTCAATAAGTATGGCACAGAAGCCGCTGTAGATACTTCCGATAAGCTCATCGAAGGTATTTACCTGCTTTTGTTCTCCTGCCGTAAGAAGCTCTCCGCTTATTATTTCCATTACCCTTTCGGGCAGTAGGCTTTCCTTGTTGCCGATACTGTTAATGGGGCGGTATATAAGATTGGCCAGCTGGTTTGTATCCGTCTGACCCTCACAGAAAACTATACATATATCCACATTCCCCGCCTTACCGTATCTCATAGTAAGGTCGCTTGTATTTTTCATAAGGGAACGGAGATTTACCGTGTTTTGTTCAAGCTTTTTTTCCAGATTTCCCTGTTTCATAAATAAACCTTCCAATCATTTTATAAGGTTATTGTTTCCGAAGAGTATAAATAAATTCTTTTCAGAAAAAATAATTATAAAATCCTCCTGAAAGGAAAAAAGCAATGCTCATCATTATAATCCGTTCGGTAATTCTTTACGCAATAGTAATAATCGCTCTCCGCCTTATGGGAAAAAAACAGCTGGGCGAGCTTCAGCCCAGCGAGCTTGTTACAACGATACTGATTTCGAATATAGCTACTCTTTCCCTCGAAGACCCTTCCCTGCCTATGCTTCTCGGAATTATTCCTATACTTATGATAGTATGCATTGACGTATTTATGTCGGTTTTTATGCTTAAGAATGCGAAATTCCGCCGTACGGTAATCGGAAACCCGAGGGTAATTGTTTCCGACGGCGTTATCGACCAGAAGGAGCTAAATAACCTCCGATATACAATCGACGACGTTCTCGAAGCTATGAGGGATTCGGATATTTTTAATCTTAACGAGGTACAGTACGCTATAGTCGAAACCACAGGCAAAATCAACTTTTTCAGAAAAAGCGACGGAACGAATAACCCTCCAAGTATAATACTTAAGGACGGCGTCCTTATCGACAGCGGTTTAAGAGAAGCGGGTCTCGGAGAAAAATGGCTCAACGAGATTCTCAAAAAGAAAAACCTCAGACGGACTGAGGTGTTTCTGATGACTGCCACAGGAAACGGAGCCTATACACTTATTCTTAAGGAGGGAAGAACTTGAAACGAGTATGGATCTGTCTTGTACTGGCGGTAATAATTATAATCGTAGCGATAGGAAGCTATTATTATACCTGCGTTATTACGGAAAATATGGAGCGTCATATCGACGAGCTTACCCTTAGCTTCAATAACGGAAATTACGAAAGAACAAGGCTTATATCCGAGAAGCTTTCGAAGGAATGGGAGGGGTACTGTATAAACCATATATTCGTAACAAATAAGGATCACGCCATAGAAATAACCCTTTCGGTAACAAAAATCGAAGCTCTCGCTAAGCTTGAAAACGAAGATATTCTTACGGAAAGCTCCGCCGCCAAGGAGCTTATAAGCCTTTATCGGGAAAGCCAGGCTTTATCTCCTATGAATATATTCTGAAAATTACAAAGAAAAACCTCCTGCAGAAAACTGCAGGAGGTGTATCAGTAATATTATCCCGTTTAAGACTTACGGAGTAGTCGTTGTGGAAGCGTTGCTATCTGTAGTAGTGGTAGTATCGGGAGTAGTAGTTGTAGCGGGCTCGGTTACTGTTACAGTAATTGTAATGGTAGTATGACCATCCTTGATAGTAATTGTAGCTGTACCTGCTGACATACCCCTAACAGTTATCTCATTATTACCATCGACATAAGCACGAACTTTGCTTTCATCCGAGCTGGTTGCTGACAATGTGCCTGTCACATTGTTAGCCGTTAATGTTTTAAAGTCATCTTTATTGATGCTTACTGCATCATTTTCGGCACCTGATACTGTCATTTTAATCGTAGGAGCGGGAGCCTTAACCGTAACTTTTATCTCCAGAGTCTTTTTGGTATTGCTTGCGAGAGTAATGGTAATTTTAGCTGTAGTATCTACTGTCACATCACTTACCGCATAGATATCAATAGGAACAACAGCGCTTGTTCCGCTCTTAGTTACAGCACCTACATAAGGCTTTACTGCCGCATTATCCGATTTAACGGATACAATACCGCTATCAAAGCTTGCAGCATTGGTTACGGATATTGTAACGCTTGTGCTACCCTTATTCTCTATTGATAATTCTGTTTTACCTGTATAGAGAAGTTCCTCGGGAGTAGCCGCCTCACCTACAGTAACAGTTGTGGAAACCGCTTCACTTAACTGTGTTGTATTACCTACGATAGTCATATTTCCGGGAACGATATTCTTATCGTAGCAAGAGCCGTTGTAAGAATATTCCATAACCTGTGCACAGTGCTTGATTGTAGCCTGTCCTGTTATATCGTCCTTAACTCTTGTCTTTACAGTATATACTGCGGAAGAGTTTGCGGCGATGTTGGAAACTGTGAAATCATAGTAAATGTAATTGCCGTTGGTGTTGGGGTTGCTGAGTGTTACGGAAGAACCGTTGCTTGTTGTAATACCGAGAAGAGTAGCGTCTGCCTTATCGATATATAATCTTACAAGTGCGCTCTTAAGGGTCTTGTTGCCTGTGTTAGCTACAGTTAAGCTGTAGTTTACGTCGCCGCCCTCGGAAGCTACTGTGTTGTTGCCGTTTACTGTGAATGTAAGCTTCATAGAGCCGTAGTTATCGGTCTTTAAAGCGAGATTTACATTCTGTGCGGCAGAAGAATATGTTGCTGAGGTATATGCTACTGTTCTGTAAGCGCTGTCGGAAACAGCCTTAGCATAGCTGTTCGAGGTGGTTATAGCAGTATTACCGCTGTAAGCGCCTGCGTTCTTGATAACGAGGTCGGAAGCGACGCTGCTCTGGAGAGCCTGATTGCCGCCTGTTACGATATAGTCGTAAGCACGGTATTTCTGTCCGTTAAAGGTAAACATTACCTTATGGTTTGTGCCGCTCTTTACATTATTGAAGCTATAGTAGCCGTAAGAGTCGGTCATAGCTGTATCTACAACGCTGTTTGTTGAGTTATTTATAAGAGAAACAACGATTCCGCTTATACCGCTTTCGTTAGCCGCCTTCTTACCGTCTACTGTACTATCTCCCCAAACGTAGCCTGAGATAGAATAGCCTGTAGACTTAACCTTATAATAGAATGTGGAAACGCCGCTGTCTGCGTAGCCCTTGCATCTTGCATAAGCCTTGAGAGTGGTGTTCTGAGTAAGCTTGATACCGCTGCTTGAATAAATCTTATATGTGGAAGAAGTTCTGGGGTCTGTACCGTCGGTAGTATAGTAAATTGTGGAACCGCTTGTACCTGCAGTAAGATTTACTGTAACGCTGTCTTCGTATTCATAGCTTGTATTGGTCTTTGTGGAAACCTCGCCGCACTTGTCTACGGAAATAGTCTTGGACTTTACGGAGCTGTACTTTCCGTTATAATATGTAACGTACTTTACTGTGCAGTCTTCCTTTACGAGAATCTTTGTGCCTATAAACTTCTTACCATTGGTAACGCTGGGTGTCTTACCGTTGGTTGTGTAGTAGATAGTACCCTTGGGTGCAGTAAGCTTAAAGCTCTTACCGCCTAAGGACTTATAAACTGTGATGGAGGGAGCGGTGATATTGCTCTTGTCTGCGGGGAAGGAAGAAATATCTCCGTTAAGATACTGCTTAAGTAAGGTAAGGTCCTTGGAGGCTACGCCGCCGTTGCCGCTTGTATCTGCGTTATCCTTACATACATAGCTTGTCTTACCTAAGAGATAATTCTTAAGACGTGTATAGTCTGTTGAATTTACCTTTCCGTCGCCTGTTACGTCGCCTGCCTTAGTGGCAACATAGAAGGTCTTTGTCATAACTTCGCTCTTGGAAGTGCCCTTGATAGCGATAGCCTTGAACTTTGTGTTCTTGGTGATCTTGATAAGGCCGCCGCCGTACTTCTTACCGTTTGTCTTCGAGGGAGTAGTACCGTTGGTTGTGTAATAGATAGTAGCCCCCGAGGTCTTGGTAGAAAGCTTGATCTTTCTGTAGCCCTTAGCGCCCTTTACCGAGTATGTAGGCTTGGAAACCGACGCAAGATATTCCACCGTAACGCTTTCGGAGCTTAATCCGTCATAGGCGGACGCCGCTGTACCGAAAGAGGTGACACTCATTACGCCTGCCAGTAATACTGCGGCTGTGTTCTTGAAAAACTTGTTCATAAGTTTTTACCATTCCTTTCACATTTTAATATTTAATGCATTTTTCGTCTCTAAATATAAAACAGTCCTATATCCCAAAAAGTGACGCAAAAAATGCAGTTTTTTATACTTTTGTTAAAATTTTGTGAAATATAAACAAAATCAATATTTATATTTCAGTAAAATCATCATCAGCGAAATTTTCCGCCGCTTCAGCAAAATTCTCTCCGCCGCCGTGAATACCGCTTATCATATCACGTCCGCGAACATAGTATTTATCTCTCTGAAGCTTTACCGCTTCGTCAAGGATTTTCTTTACCTCACGGGGCTTTTTTATAGAAATAAGCTTTTTCTCGGGGTTGTCCATATCCTTCGACATAAGGGTAATTGTACCACAGCCCACGATTCTCTGTCCGAGGGTAAAGGATATCTTCTTATCGAAAATCCTGTAGAGTTCTATCTCGTCCTCCTTTATATTAAGGAAGCCTATCTTTGTATAGAGCATATTGTCGGTAAGAATATATCTCGTAAAGGAAATCGGAAGTCCGAGAATACATTTTCTTCCTGCCCAGAGTACTTCGCCGTAGTCACGGCGCAATTTTTCCATATTCATTACTTCTTTTCCTCCTTATTCTTGTTTTTTGAAAGATTGCTCAGCTTATCGCTGAAGGCCTTTTTCTTTTCCTCCCATTCAAGCTTTCTTTTAGCCTCACGACAGCGCTCCTTCTGTTCCTTTTCACTCTGTTCCCGTTTCTGAATGAGAGTAAGCGATACGGGAGCAAGATCCTTTTCGTTGAAGCTTGCTATATCGGTATAGCTGTCCGAGCCCGAGGGAAGTCCCTTTTTACTGAGTCTCGAGGATACAAGAGTACTTGCGGTGCTGTAGATTACTGCAAAGAGAGGAATACCTATAATAAGTCCCCAGAAGCCGAATATTCCCTGTCCCGCAAGAATTGCGAAAACGACCCAGAAGCTTGAAAGTCCCATACTTTCGCCGAGAATCTTCGGGCTGAGGATATTGCCGTTAAGATTCTGGATAACGATAGCAATAACGAGGAAGACGAGACACATAACCGGGTCTTCCATAAATATAAGAACAATACAGGGGACTATTCCGATAAAGGGACCGAAATAAGGGATTATATTCGTTATACCCATAATTACCGAAATAAGAAGGGCGAAGGGTACGCCCGATATTGTAGTTGCGATAAAGGTTATACAGGCTACCACAAAGGAGTCGATAAGAGTTCCCGTAATAAAGTTACCGAAGGATTTATGAATCTTACGGACGCCCTTTATAAAGCCGTTCGCGTGCTTAACCTTAACTATACAGTAGAGAAGCTTCTTTGCCTGTGCCGAGAAATGCTCCTTACTGTAAAGGCAGTATATACTCACAACGAGGCCGAAGATTATATTCATAAGTACGCCTACGATGCTCATAAGACCGTTGGTAAGGAAGCCGAGATAATCCATCATCTGAGGCAGAATGGAATTTGTAAGGAAGGACTTGAGGCCTGTACTTGCCTCATTGATAATTCCGGTTACCCATTCGCCCACCTCGGGATAGGAAGCGAAGGCTCCCTCGACCCATTTCGTCATTTCCGTTCCGTATTCAGGTATCTTATCAACAAGAAGGGTTATCGTTTCGATAAGCTGAGGTACTATCGCAAAAAGAATACCTACAAGAAGGCCGATAAGGATAAGGAAGGAAACCGTTATGCTCATTATTCGGCGGGGCTTATTCTTTACATATATTTTAAGATGCTTGTATCTTAGCTTATGAACATCGGATACCTCCTCGCCGGGAACGGTATCCATTTCCTCCTCGTCTTCCTCTTCGAAAACAGACTCAATTTTTCTCTCAGACTTCTTGAAAAGCTTATTGAAGCAGCGTGTTTCGAAAAAGGTAACTACGGGAGCCATAAGATAGGCTATGATAAAGCCGATAAAAATAGGCTGGATAGCGGAGAAGAAGTTACCTATAACGGTAGCTATCTCTTTATAATTGCTGACCATAGTAAAGACAAGAATCGACGCAACGATAACACAAAGAGCTGTCAGGCCCCAGGCTACATAATTATTATTGAATCTTAATTTCATACTACGTCACTTCCTGTCATAGGCATTATAATAAACACATCTTAATTATACGCTTTTTCATTATATTTGTCAATCGCTTTTTTAAGCTAATTCAGAAAAGTGCGCTAAAATTTTCCGTGCATACATACTTTATTCAACGGTATACGACAAAAAGCCGCCGAAGGCGTATACCTGATACACCTTCGGCGGCTGTTTCAGCTCCGAAGTATTCGTTATGTAATCGGAACAGGAATTCTGTTTATTCCTTCTTGAGTAAATCCCTGATTTCGGTAAGAAGCTCAATCTGGGGGTCGGGCTTGGGCTCGGGTGCGGGAGCTTCCTCTTTAACCTCTTCCTCGGCCTTCTTTCTGAGCTTTTCAGCCTTAGCCTTTACCGTTCCGATAATCTTGATTACAGCAAATACGCAGATAGCCATAAGTAAGAAGTTGATAAGAGCGTCAAGGAATACGCCGTAACGGATAGCAAGCTCTTCCTTTACGATTTCTCCTGCCTCATCAAGCTCAGCAGGGTTAAGGACAAGCTTTAAGTCGGCAAAATCTATGTTTCCCGTAACAAGACCGAGAGCAGGCATTATAAGGTCGGAAACAACGCTGTTCACTATCTTTGTGAAGGCGCCGCCGATGATAACGCCGACTGCCATATCCACAACATTACCCTTGGAGATAAACTCCTTGAATTCGGTAAAAATACTTTTCTTCTTTTCTGCCATTTTTATTGATTCCTTTCTTTATTTGCAATATCCGAAGCCTAAAATACCGTAGTAGCATTTCTGACCCTCAGGTATCACGATTTCAACTGTATGAGCCGCGCTTTCCTCGTTATCCACGATATATTCGGTAACGGGATTTGACCAGCCGTCGGGTTTATTCGAGTTTACCTTTTCCGTAAGCTCGCCGTCAACGTAAATTTCCGCTTCGCCGTATATTTTGCTGTCGTTAGCCTTAAACACGAGGGCAAGCTTACTGCATTCAAGCTCTAATTTAAGACTTGCGCCCGTATCGCCCTTGAACTGCCAGCCGTTCCCGAACCAGTGATGAGCGGAGTCGGTTTCCTCGAAGCCGCTTATCTCTGCCTGTGCATTAGTATTATCCAGGAACTCCATATTCATATAAGCTCCGCTGTAAAGCGGTTCGGGAAGAGTCTTGTCTACCGTTCCCGTCTTATCGCTGTCAACAGCCAGCACCTCGTTGAAATAATTCGTCACGAAGTCACGTATCATAACGCTTCCTTCCACATTGGGATGAGACTGGTCGGCGGAATAATCGCTCCAGGCCATTCTTCCCTCCTTTATTTCAACCCACATCGAATCGGGCAGACTTATCATAGGAAGTCCGTAATGCTCGCCTATCTTACTCATATGAGGCTGACAGGTGTGACCGTTTTCAACAATCGTGAAAAGAAGCACCACCGCAATATCCTTATCCTGTGTAAGAAGCGTGCGCACGAGGGATTCGTAAGCGTTCTTATGAACGGTATCTGCACCGTCGTTCACGGCAAATTCAACAAATACTATATCAGGCTCGCTTACGAGAACGTCACGTTCGAGACGTACATTTCCCAGTATCGAGGGAGTACCGCTGAGCCCTGCGTTCACGTAGCTGATTTCCGATTCGGGGAACTGCTGACCCAGCCATTTAGTGGACATATCCACCCATTTTTCCTCTGTTTTAAGAGTAATATTGTCGCTGTAGCCCTCGGTTATCGAGCCGCCTATATAAGCGATTTTTATATCCTCGCCCTTTGCCGCCCTGTCGAAAACGTTAGCCATACGGGTCATATCGCCCATAGAAAGAAGCGAGCGCTTTACCATAAGGTTATAGATTTCCTCCCGGGAAAGACTGCTGTAGTCAACCGCTTCGGCTTCCGATGAGGTTGCGGCAGTAGTCCCGTCCGTTTCCGCCTTATCCACAGCTACGGGAGCCTCCGTTTCCGTCGGCGTACTCACGGAAGGAGCGCCTGTACAGGAGCAGAGGAGTACTGCCGAAACGGCAGTAGCCAGAAATCCGTTCAGTATCCTTTTTTTCATATAAAACTTCCCTTTTTTTCGTAATACAACTATAATTATACAGTTTTTTTCACAAAAGTCAATACAGCAAAATAAAATAAAGAAAGGGCCGAAGCTGTTGAATAAACCGAGGTCCGTGAGTTAAAAATACTATTACGAAAAACTGCCTTACGAGGAAAGGAATGATAATATGTCAATAAAACGAGGAGAAATCTATTATGCCGATTTAAGCCCCGTCGTAGGCTCGGAGCAGGGTGGAGTAAGACCCGTTCTTATCGTCCAGAACGACGTAGGAAACAAGCACAGTCCCACCGTTATCGCCGCCGCAATAACAAGCCAGAGAGAAAAAGCCCGTCTACCAACACATATATCTCTGGAAGCTGTAAGCTGTGGGCTTTCGAAGGATTCCGTAGTTCTTCTTGAACAGGTCCGTACATTGGATAAAAAACGATTAAAGGAAAGAATGGGCGAGCTGGACAGCGATTCAATGCATAAGGTTGACAGCGCACTATCCGTAAGCTTCGGACTTGAACAGCCGCATATATAGCAAGAAGCCTGCCGTTTATTATACGGCAGGCTTCAGCTTGTCGAAAAAGTGTTTTCGACAAGCTGACAGACTTCGATAGGCACACGCAGACGAGGAAAAAGCCGCTGTAGGCGTACGATTGTACGGTAAGCGGCTTTTGACGAAGTAAGTAAAAATGCTTTCTCAGAGTCGTTTGTGCGGCTCTGAGAAACTTCTGTTTAGCTATTGTATTATTTAAGCTTGAAATCTATATAAACCTGCATTTTTACGGTGCGTGGGTTTATCGACAGACTGCAAGGCTCACCGCGTTTTGCGTGGTGAGCCTTTATTTCGTATTGCAGTACCTGTACCGCCGCCTTTTTTATCTACTTTCCGATATTATTTTGTCAAAAAAATGTTAATTTTGGATAACCTGTCAAATTTAGACCAATATCATTGACAAAAGCCTTTGATGATACTATAATATTATTGTTCAACGACATATTAGACAACAGAAGGGTATGACTACAAATGAACTTTAAAAAAATTATATCTGTGCTTTTAACCGCCGTAACGGCCTGTATGGTCTTTGCCGCAGAAGCTTCAGCCTATCTCAGTGCGCCCGGAGAAAAGTATTCGGGGCTCGAATACAGTAACTCAAGCTGGAAAAAGAGCATTACTGCAGCAGACGCCAAGCCTCTCGTGAATATCAATGCATTAAAGTTTACCGTTAAGGTAACCGATAATGAAGCCTATGAGAAGGAAATGGCAGAGGGCTTCTATACCGATTCTCCCGAAACCGCCGCTCTCCCCTTTCAGGGACATATCGGCTTAGGCGCTAACGAATGGATAGACTTCCCCTTCGCCGACCTTAACGAAAAGGATTGGGACGGTACAAATGCTGAGATTAAGAATCTCGGCGGCGGCACCTATACAATTACAGGCTATTTCGACGAAAAAACAGTAACACTCCCCGATTGGAGCCCTACGATATCCTTAAATGAATGGGGAAATAAGAGCTCGTTATATACTATGGATATAGTAAGCGCCGAGGCTATCGCCAAGGACGGCAGCATTATTATGGCCTTTAACGGAAAAGGCGAATATACGGTAGCTCCCGTTATCGAGGAAGAGCCTGCGGTTACTACCGCCGTAACAACAGCGGCCGAAACCACCACGGAAGCCACAACAACGACCGCAGCTACCACTACAACAGCGGCTACCACAACTACAGAAGCCACAACAACTACGGAAGCCACAACCACCACAGCTGAAACAACTACGGAAGCTACAACCACCACAACCGAGGCGGCGACCACAACTGCTGAGGAGACAGTTACAGAAGAGGTTACCGAAGCAGTAACAGAGGAAACAACAGCCGCTACCGAAGCCCCCGAAACAATTGAGGAAACCGAGGCGACAACTACTGCCGCTCCCGAAACCGAAAGCGGTGCCGAGACAACAACTGCGGCGGCTTCAGTCAGTGATACTGCAACCACAGGAGCCGATACAGATTTAGCAGAAAGAGACTCCTCTCTCATAATTGTTGCTATCGTAGCGGGTATAATAGTAGTAGCCGTAGCAATCACATTCGTAGTTTTAACAAAGAAGAAGTAAGAAAGGAAAATACTATGTTTTCAATTATGGCAGCCAACCCTATTACAGGAACCGAACTCCCTATTCCGCTTTTTATTATTGCAGGTGTATTTCTTGCAGCTTGTATCGTTGTAACAATTATCACCAAGATAAATAAGAATAAGAAGAAGTAATGCCGAGGGGCGTCTCCGTAAGGATGACGCCTCTTTTTTATTGTTTAAAGTTCAATATCACGGCATAATGTTATTATATTGTTACTGTGTTATGTGTTATTGTGCTAAAACGCACTAAATATGCATTACAATTTTGTCAATTATACTAATTGTTGTTTGACCCGTAAAATGATAAAATATATAGTGATAAAAAGTAATATACCGTCAGAGTATAACTGACTGAAAGGAAAATGAAATGGAACTTATTGAAAAGCTTAAGGAATTAGGTGTGGATACAGACGAAGCCTTAGGAAGATTTATGGGAAACGCAGGGCTTTATGTGCGTATGCTGGGAAAATTCAAGAAGAATGCTGAAGAAAACGCTTCCCTCGAATATTTTGAAAGCGGAGATTACGAAACAGCCGTAGCTAAAACCCATACTCTTAAGGGCGTAACGGGAAACCTCTCCCTTACTCCTCTTTATGAAGCTTATACCGAAATCGTAGCCTCCCTCCGTGCAGGAGAAAACGATAAAGCAAAGGAATTACTCATCAACATTCTCCCCTTACAGGAAAAGATTATCGCTTGTATAGACGGAAATTCCTGAGAGCTTCGGATAACACAAAAAGCTTGTTACCATTAAAGGTAGCCTATTAAGGTATTACCGAAACAAATATCCCCTCAATATATTGCCGAACAGGAGATTAAAAATATGGCAGACAAACACGTTCTTGTGGTTGATGACTCCGAAATCGACCGTGAAATACTTTTAAATATCCTTGAATCGAAGTTCAAGGTTTCTGAAGCAAGCAACGGCTTCTCCGCACTTAAAATAGTGCTGGACAAGGATCCGGCTGTTGACGCTATTCTTCTTGATATTTCTATGCCCGTTCTCGACGGCTTCAGCGTTATCGAGCTTCTTAAGAAAAACGGCATCGAGGATATTCCGATTATACTTATTACTGCCGAGCCTACTAAAACAAATGTACAGAAGGCTATGATACATAATGTAAACGGATTTATCAGTAAGCCCTTCTCAAGCGAGGATATCCTTAAGCGTCTCTGTACTCTTTTCGGTATGGACGGCCCCGCACAGAAGCCTAAGACAGAGGTCAGCACTATTTCCGAAAACGACCTTAATGAAATGGAAGCTTATATTTCAAAGCTTACAACTATCTATAAAAGATATCTTACAAACAATAACAGAAGCGATGACAAGTACACAAGAGTTTCGGGTCTCACAGGTATTCTCCTTAACGAGTATGCCGCTTTCACAAGGGACACCGAGCTTGACCGTTCTCATATAAACATTATCACTAAGGCCGCATATTTCTATGATATAGGTCAGATGTGCATTCCCGACAGCCTTTGCGGAGGCGTTACGGGAAGATTTACTGCCGACGCGGCTACCTACGAAAGCCATACTGTGGCAGGCGCCGACCTTATCTGGATGAATCCCTCGAATGCTTGCCGCTACTTCGTTAAGGTATGTGCGGATATCTGTATGCATCATCACGAGCGTTACGACGGAAAGGGTTATCCCCATAATCTTACAGGCGACGATAACAGCGCCTTTACCCTTATCTGTTCGCTTGCGATAGATTTCGATGAAATGTTCTTCTCCCGCCCCGAGCAGGGTGAAACACAGTTCAACTTTGTGCTTCACGAATTAAAGGTAGACCCCGGCGCTTACAGCAGTGTGATGCTCCGTGTGCTTGAAACCTGTGAGGATACTATCCTTACTTATTACAAGAACTGTAACGCAGGCAAATAATATAACATAACCCCTTTGGGCAGTACCGCCTTTTATAACAAACAGCTAACCCCACAGTTGCAAAACTGCGGGGTTATGTTTCTTTATCACTATCTACATTACGAACGACGGATTTCGCATTTCCGTCGTTATTTTTTGTACTCTCTTACCGCTTTCCTTACCCTCAGTATGTCAGAGGGCGAAACCGAAAGCTCGTCTATGCCCATTTCAATAAATCTTCCAGTAAGGGCTGTATCCGAGCCGAGCTCGCCGCATATCCCTATCCATTTTCCGCTTTTATGAGCGCTTTGGGCGGATTTTTCTATAAGTCGCATAACCGCCTCGTGGCTGGGATTTGTAAATCTTTCGAGGCTGTCGTTACGACGGTCGCAGGCAAGGGTGTACTGTATAAGGTCGTTTGTGCCCACGCTGAAAAAATCCACCATCGGAGCAAGTATATCGCTGATAATGGCCGACGCAGGAGTTTCTATCATTATACCGAGCTGTACCCTGTCGGAAAATCCGACTCCCTCGCTCCTAAGCTCGGTTCTTATCCTACTGCAGAATTCCAGTATTTCCGTAACCTCCTCCGCCGAGGTTATCATCGGAAACATAATCCCGAGATTACCGTAAACCGACGCACGATATAAGGCTCTGAGCTGTGTTCGGAAAAGCTCGGGCCTCGTTAAAGAGATACGAATTGCCCTTAGTCCGAGGGCGGGATTTTCCTCCTCGGGCAGTCCGAAATAATCCGCCTGTTTATCTGCGCCTATATCGAGGGTACGGATTATAACCTTTTTCGGATTCATCTTTTCAAGCACATACCTGTAGGCTCTGAATTGTTCGTTCTCGTCGGGGTAGTCCTGTCTCCCGAGGTAGAGAAATTCACTCCTGAAAAGCCCGATTCCTCCCCCGTCATTTTCCAGAACCGCCTCTATGTCGTCAATACTCCCGATATTGGCGAATATATCGATTTTTCGCCCGTCGGGAGTTGTATTCGATAGGCCTTTAAGTCCTGTAAGGGCCTCCGTCTCCTCTTTAAAGCTCTTTTCCCTGCACCGCATAAGCTCAGCCAGAGAAGGGTCGGGATTTACGAAGAATTCACCCTTTTCTCCGTCAACTACTGCCCTCTGGCCGTTTTTAATCTCTCTGAGAAATTCCTTTCCGAGCCCCGTTACTGCAGGAATATTCATACTTCGGGCAAGGATAGCGGTATGGGAGTTTACCGAGCCTCCTGCAGTAACGAAGGCAATCACTCTTTCCTTATCGAGAGCTATTGTTTCGCTGGGCGAAAGGTCGTCGGCGCAGATAATGTACGGCTCCTCCGAGTCGGCTTCCTCCTCTTCAATTCCGCTCAGACAGCGGATTATCCGCTGTGATATATCCTTTACGTCGGCGGCTCTCTCCCTCATATACTCATCCTCCATAGAGGAGAATTTTTCCGAAAATTCGCCGCAGGCTATAGTTACCGCGTATTCCGCATTAACTCCCGTTTCGATTATGGCGGTTACTCTTTCGTTATAGTCCTCGTCCTCAAGCATCATAATATGAATATCGAAAATTCCTGCATTTTCTTCGCCTACCTTATCTACCGCCTTATTGTAAATAAGGGTGAGCTGTTTTACGGCATTTTCTCTCGCATTAAGAAGTCTTTTTCTCTCCGCCTCGATATCCGTTATTTTCCGTTTCGTTATTTCAGGTGTACCGCCTCCGAAAATACGTATTTTTCCGATAGCTATACCTCGGGAAGCGCCCCTTCCTTTGTATTTCGTCATAACTCCTCCGTTTTAAAGGTATTTTTCAAAAAATACAGACATTTCCTCTGCGGCCCTTTCCTCGTCCGTACCCTCTATCGTTACGGTAACGGTATCTCCCTTTTTTATTCCCATAGCCATAACCGCCATAAGCTTTCTGCAGGACGCTTTAACGCCGCCCTTTTCTATCGTTATCTCGCTTTCGAAGCCCTTCGCAAGTCTTACAAGAAGCCCTGCCGGGCGGGCGTGGATACCGAGCTCGTCCTTTACTGTATAGTTAAAAGCCTTCAAGTTAAGTCTCTCCTTTTCATAGTCTATATTTCGGTGATTACCCCGAAGTGGTCGGATACGACAGGATACCGCCGCCCGTTAAAAACGGTATAACAGCTTTTCGGACTTACCGCCCTGTTACACCATATCTGGTCGATTCTCATTCCCTCGCTGTCCTCTCCACGACCGCTCCAGCCGTCTATCCTTCCCTCGGCGGTTTTTCCGCTGTCCTTTTCCGCCGCCTCCCTGTAGCAGTCATACCACCCCGAAGCCGCTACTAAATCGTAGCCCTCTCCCCTTTTTTCGGCAGGATTGTTAAAATCCCCCATAAGCCATATCTTTTCTTTCCTGCTGATTGATTCCTGAGTTATTGCGAACTGTCCGAAAAAAGCTTCCTCGTCCTTCCACCAGCCGTAATGAACGCTGTAGAACCATTGGCCGAGAGTCCTTATTCCCAACAGCTTCCTCGTCCGCCAGTTTTCGTAATCCTGTACCCGACTCACAGGGATAATGTGGGTTTCGGTAAAGGGCGTTTTCGACATTACCGCTATCCCCTCATCATATATCATATACCCACGCTTAAGAGGAAGCCAGGTCCAGTAATAATTCAGTCCCTTTTCCGATAAGAGCCGTACTGCATTATTAACGTGATTGTCCCTTCGTATAGCTATATCGGTACAGGGGATATACCCCTCCGAGGGAACAGCCTCGGAGGCGGTACAGGACTGATTTACCTCCTGGAGAGCGATTATATCGGGAGCCTCCCTTAATACGCCCTCTGTAAAATAAAGGAGCTTATTTTCATAATCCTTTTCCACGAGACTGTGGGTATTAAGCGTCATTATCTTCATATTAAAGTATATCGTTTATATCGGACTTAAGAATATCCGCCTCGGGACCGTAAATCGCCTGAATTCCCTCGCCCTTTCGGATAAGCCCGAGCGCTCCCTCCGCCTTCCATTCCTTTTCTTCCGCGACCTTTTCGGGATCCTTTACCGTTACTCTGAGCCTTGTCATACAAGCGTCAACGAAAACTATATTTTCCCGTCCGCCGAGGAGGCCTATGATTCGTTCGGGACGGCCTCCCGCCGCTTCTGCGGAGACTGTTGTTCCTATAGGGATATCCTCTCCCTCGCTTCCTGCTCCTGCAGTATAATTACCCAGCCGCCCGGGAGTAGCATAACGGAATTTTCCTATCATAAAGTATGAAACGAAATATCCTACTACAAAGAAAATTACCACGCATATAAGGAAATTTATTATATCACCTGTAAGCCCTGCGCTGACGGACATCGGTATACGGGTAGCAAACTCGATATTTCCGAAGGAATGGAGCCTTAAATCCACAACCCCCGAAGCCGCAAAGGCAAGCCCCTGAATTATCGCATACACGATATAAAGCGGTACCGCACAGAACATAAACATAAATTCCACAGGCTCCGTTACGCCTGTAAGAAATACTGCAAGAGCGGTAGAAATAAACATCGAACGGTATTTTTTCCTCTTATCCTTATCTACCCGACGATACATAGCGAGAGCCACGCCCATAAGAAGTCCTGTTGCGCCTATCATCTGACCCACCTTAAATCGGGCAGGAGTAACAGACTCCATAAGAGCGTTGTAGGAAGCGGTATCTCCTGCGTT
Source organism: Ruminiclostridium sp. (assembly GCA_045579625.1). GTDB lineage: Bacteria > Bacillota > Clostridia > Oscillospirales > Ruminococcaceae > Ruminiclostridium_E. The sequence continues at coordinate 3,197 of JAZNMN010000042.1, read as the reverse complement.
TTTGAAATTTATAAGGTCGTTTATCCAGGCAAGCCAGAGCGGATCCTGACCGTATACGGTAGTGCCTGCGTTTATACCCGTCATTATTTCGTAGGTTCCGCCGAAGGAGGTATAATTCATCGGTATCGTAAGCATATGATGAAGTCCGAAGGGAAGGAGAAGCCTTTCGAGAGTACCGTATACGAAGGGAGCGAGCATAGGCGAATCCTCCGAGGAATTGGCTATCCATATACCGAAGGCGTTTATTCCCGACTGGACAAGAGGCCATACTACCGAAAGAACAAGCGCAATTATAACCGACCACAATATAACAACAAGGGGAACAAATCTCTTTCCGTTGAAGAAGGAAAGAGCGTCGGGAAGCTTTCGGAAATTATAGAATTTATTGTAGATTATTCCGCCCATAAAGCCTGTAATTATACCGATAAATACCCCCATATTAAGGGCAGGAGCTCCGAGAACGGAGGTGAAATAATCCGCCGCCGTCATTTCCTGTCCGAAGAAGGAATATACTACCGCTTTTGGGTCGCCGAGCATATCCTGAGTTACTCCGAATACCGCTCCCGTAATATTATTTACGAGAATAAAGGCGAGAATAGCGGCGAAGGCGCCGCCTGCCCTGTCCTTGGCCCAGGAGCCGCCTATAGCGGCGGCAAAAAGTATATGAAGATTGCTTATTATCGCCCAGCCTATATTTTCTATAACGCTTCCTGCCGTAAGGATAAAAGGGATATCCCCTCCCGTCATAGCTATAAGCTTTCCTATACTTATCATAAGTCCCGCCGCAGGCATTACTGCAATAACCGCCATAAGAACCTTACCGAGCTTCTGAAGCAGGTCGAAATTAAGTCCCTTCTTCTTTTTCTTATGAGGCTTTTCCGTGCCCGCTTCCGCCGTTGCGGCAGGCTCCTGAAGGCTGATGATAACGCTTGTTCCTGCCGCTACGTTACCCTCGGGTACAAGAAGAGAAAGCCCGTCGGCTCCGCCTGTTACAATAACGGGGGTCGTTGTATTTATTCCCCTGTCCTTGATAAATTCGATATCCGCTTCCGCAATAAGCTGACCTGCCGTAACCTTATCGCCTGTCTTAACGTGGAGCTTAAAGCCCTCTCCCTTAAGGGACACGGTTTCAAGGCCGAAATGGACAAGCACCTCGAGGCCGTCCTCGGATAAGAAGCCGAAGGCGTGTGAGGTTTCCGCTACCGAGGTTACAACGCCGTTTACAGGGCTAAGAATTTTCCCGTCCTCGGGTATTACAGCGCAGCCGTCCCCTAAAATCCCGTCCGAAAAAACAGGGTCGGGAACGCTTCCGAGGGATATAACTCTACCGCTTAATGGTGAATATATACGTTTCATAATAATCTCCGATTGACATAGAACTGATATTCAGTATTATACGAAAAAAATCGGCTTTTATTACGATAATTAAAGGTATTTTTATGCAGTATTTTTTAAAAAACAAAGCCTTATATAATGCTTATTATTTTTATTGACATCAGCGAAAAGTACTGCTATAATGAACTGAACAAACTGATTGAATCGGGAGGAAGCTTATGAAAAAATGGTATAACGAGGAATATGAATTTGAAATCGAGGTAACAGGCTTTCTGCGAAGCGACCATACAGAAAATTACTGCCGAAACGGCGAGGAAATCGGCGATATATACCGCTGTACCTACGGCTGTCCCGTAAACAAGGAGGGCTACGGAATATGCAGTAAAAGTATGTCTCTCCTTAATCCGATTATGGACGCAGTAAGAAGCGGCGGAGATCTTAGAAAGCTCGGCGGCGAGGACAAGTACACGAAAACGCTGGTCTGCCCCGACGGCTGTGTAATTTTTAAGCTTACGGCGAAGCCTCTCGGCAACGAGAATTTCCATACGGGCGGATTCTGGAAGGGGCAGTAATGCAAAAACGGCATTGCTAAAAAGATTGCCCTTTGGGCAATTCCGCCTTTTATAAGAAACAGCTAACCCCGCAGTTACAAAACTGCGGGGTAAAAATTTCTATATGGCGGACACGCTAATCGGTGCCGTTTTTTATTGAGCTGTCAGTGACAACCGTGATTTCCGCAGCCGCCCGAGCCGCAGGTGTGTCCTTCGCCGTGACTATGGTCGTGGTGGTCGCATTTCACTTCGGGATTAAAGCTAAGCCTTCCCTCTACGAACATTGCGACAGCTTCATCAGCGCTTCCGCTGACGCCGCCGTAAAGCTTTATTCCTGCCTCCGAAAGGGCAGTCTGTGCGCCGCCGCCGATTCCGCCGCAAATAAGAACGTCAACCTTATTGAGGGAAAGAAATCCTGCAAGAGCGCCGTGACCGCTTCCTAAGGTGGGAATGACCTGTTCGCCCGTTATTTTCCCATTTTCCACGTCATAAAGCTTAAACTGTTGTGTATGGCCGAAATGCTGAAAAATCTGACCATTTTCATAAGTAACCGCAATTCTCATAGTATTTTCCTTTCTTATAGCTTTTTTAAATATTTTAGCATATTTAACGCAATATATCAAGCCTCGGATATAACAAAAACCTCCCTGAAACCAGGGAGGTTGATTTGCGTATTGTTCGGGAAGCGATTAACGCTTGGGTAACTTATATCCGCATTACAGAGCCGTTTTCTTTCTGTTTTGTTAGTTGTTTGTTAGTTTTTGATTGTGCTTTACAATATCAGAGAAAGAGTATTGATGAATTTTCTCAAATCACGATATAGTAAATCGTGATTTGAGAATGGACGATATTCAACTATTGACAACTCATAATATCTTTGCTATAATAAAGGTGACCAAATGGTCACCTTTATATTTCTATTGAGGGCACAATGGAAAACTCAACTAAAAACAGAATACTCGATGAAGCTCTGATAATGTTTGCCGAGGACGGCTATAAGGGCACAAATCTTCGTGAACTTGCGGCACAGCTCTGTTTAAGCAAATCTGCATTATATAAACACTATAAAAGCAAAGAGGATATATGGAACTGTCTGCTTGACAGAATGGAAAGCTATTACGCAGAGCATTTCGGCTCAGAAAGCAATTTACCGCCACAACCGAAATCTTGTGAGGAATTACTTGTGCTCACAATGCAGATGATTAGATTTACTGTTAATGACCCGAAAATTATTCTTACAAGAAAGCTATTACTAACCGAACAATTTCACGATGAGCGTGTGAAAAAACTTGCAACAAAGCATTTTCTTGA
>JAZNMN010000041.1:0-17507 GCA_045579625.1 Ruminiclostridium sp. | reverse complement strand
GCGGCTTTTTCCTTGCTGAGCCGCCAAGTGCCGCCAGTGGCGGATAAAACGCAGGCGGCGAAGGCGTAGCGGTCGAAAAATCAAGTTATAAACGTAGATTTTTCGGGATACCGCAAGTCGGGAAGCGTGTGCCTATCGAAGTCTGTCAGCTTGTCGAAAAGAATTTCCGACAAGCTGAGACGGTTACGTTTTCGTGCCGTCTGTATTTTTATTTGGGAGATACATATCGGTTACAGTGTCGGAAATTAAAACTTTTGTATGTCAATTTGCACAAATATTTGTGAAAAACGAGGTTACAGCCAAAATATTTGTCAAAAAAGGTTGATTATTTGTTACATACGAGGTATAATAACCTTGCTATATATAGATTCAGAGGATGGTAAGCCGAATGAACTGTCACGATAAAGATAAAGCTGCTGATTATATAAATAATGCAATAAAACACCTTTCCGTAATTAACCGTCATAAGGCTCTTGTTATGAAGTACTGCTTTAAGGCCGGTCTCTACAGGCAGGGACTTTTACACGACCTTTCGAAGTATTCGCCTTCGGAATTTCTCGTAGGCGTAAGGTATTTCCAAGGGGACAGAAGCCCCAACAGCGCCGAAAGACAGGATAAGGGCTACAGCAGTGCGTGGCTTCATCACAAGGGAAGAAACCGCCATCATTTCGAATACTGGATAGATAATAAGCCCGACGGAGACAGGAAGATGACGGGTATGAAAATGCCCGAAAAGTACGTAGTTGAAATGTTCTGCGACAGGATTGCGGCCTGCCGCGTTTATAACGGCGAAGCCTATACCGACTCAGACCCCTATAACTACTACCTTCGCTCCCGTCATTATTATATGATGAATCCCGAAACGGAAAGGCTTTTAAGAAGGCTTCTCATTATTCTTAAGGATTACGGCGAGGAGACTGTCTTCCGTTATATAAGAGCAAGAATTCTCGGAAGAAGGAGGGCCTGACCTTGGAGCTTTTAATCGGCGGGGCGATAGTGCTTTTGCTTTTATTCTGTCTCGGAGTAAGCGGCGGCTTTATAAGTATACTTATAGGCGTAATTATCGGCCTCGGTGTGCTTTTTATGACAGGTATGTTCGTTTTTTCGGCGATACGGCTTATCCGTTCGGAGAAGCGGACTGCACGGTTCGAGAAAATCGAAAAGCCCGAGGGCGCCGCCTTTGAACGTGCAGTATACAATATAGACGGCGAAAGCTGTCCTAATGCGTACCCCTGCGAAGCGGTAATGAGAAAGAAGCTTTACCGCGAGGATAAAGAGGTACAGGTACGTTATTATGCAAGAAAAAAGTGCGTTTATGACAGGAACGCTGTAATTACGACAATTATCGGGCTTATTTTCGGTCTCCTTGTAACGGGGGCGGCCCTTTACATATTCTTGATTTACAGAGGATGAGGAAATGTTTGCGAGAATAAACAGCATCGGGCTTTTCGGCCTTAACGCCTACTCCGTATCTGCGGAAATAAGCGGCGCTCCGGGAGTTCCTTCTATAGATATAGTCGGTCTCGGCGACCAGTCGGTTCAGGAAAGCCGTCTCCGTATAAAATCCGCCCTCGGAAACAGCGGTATAAAGCTTAAAAGTATGTCCTGTGTAGTAAATCTTTCTCCCGCAAACGTAAGAAAGTCCGGGTCTAATTTCGACCTGCCTATTCTTACGGCATTACTTGCGGTTTCGGGGTTTATACCCTCGGAGCTTACCGATAAGGCCTTTATCGGAGAGGTAGCGCTCGACGGGGAAATACGTCCCGTGACGGGAGCTCTCGCTATGGCGATAGAGGCGTCGGAAAAGGGGATAAAGGAGCTTTTCCTGCCTGTAGAAAACTGCAGGGAGGTTTCTGTGGTAAAGGGGCTTTCCGTTTACGGAGTAAAGAACGTTAAGGCGCTTATCGCACATTTTAGCGGCGAAAGGCCGATTATCCCGTTTTCTCCCGAGGAGATAACGGAGGAAAGCTATAGATTCGCCCTGGATTTCGCCGACGTTAAGGGGCAGGACGCTGTTAAGGGAGCGATCGAGGCGGCGGCCGCAGGCTTCCATAACATTCTTATGATAGGCCCGCCCGGAACGGGAAAAAGTATGATAGCGAAGCGTATTCCTACGGTTTTACCGAAAATGAGCTTCGAGGAAAGTATAGAAACAACAAAGATTTATTCGGTAGCGGGAGCCTTATCTCCCGACGCACCGCTTATAGTAAGACGTCCCTTCCGTAACGTAAGCCATACCGCTTCCTCGGTAGGTCTTATAGGCGGCGGAAGCATACCAAAGCCCGGAGAAATATCCCTCGCCCATAACGGGGTTTTATTCCTCGACGAATTTCCCGAGTTCGACAGAAGAGTTCTCGAAACTCTCCGTCAGCCTCTCGAAAACGGCGAGATTACAATTTCCCGCGCCTCGGGGTCGGTTTCCTACCCCTGTAACATAATGCTTGTAGCGGCAATGAATCCCTGTCCCTGCGGTAATTTCGGGGCAGAGGGAAAGACCTGTAACTGCAGTAAGAATCAGGTAGCGAATTATCTCGGAAAGATAAGCCGCCCTATTCTCGACAGAATAGATATTCAGGCGGAGGTAGCCTCGGTAAATTACGATGAGCTTTCGGGCGGAGGAAAATCCGAATGCTCGGCGGCTATGGCGGAGCGTATCGAAAAAGCAAGGGAAATTCAGAAGATGCGCTTCAGAGGGACTTCTGTACGTTCAAATTCGGGGATAACTCCCGATATTCTTCACGAGGTCTGCGTTCTTGACGCTCCTGCAGGAGAATATCTTAAAAATTCATTTGAAAAATCGGGGCTTTCAGCCAGGGCTTACGACAGGATTCTTAAGGTTTCGAGAACCTGCGCCGACCTGGAGGGAAGCGATATTATAAAAAAGAAGCATATCGCAAGAGCGATAGGCTACAGAAGCCTCGACAGAAAATACTGGGGCTGAGAGGAAAGGTGATAGGATGAATAAGCTTAGAATATCAATGCTCGGAGAATTTTCCATTTCCTACGGAGATAAGGTTATTACCGAACAGAGTAAGCGTTCCAAGAAAATGTGGACCCTTCTCCAGTTTATGATAGCCAATCATAATCGTGAAATATCACAGAATGAGCTTATTTCCCTTCTCTGGGGAGATAAGGAGAGCGAAAATCCCGTCGGAGCGCTTAAAACCTCCCTTCATAGGCTTCGTGCCTGTCTTTCGGCATTAGAGCTTCCCGAGGGAGACGAGATTATCGTAAATTCTATGGGTACATATTCCCTTAATAACAGGCTTGAGCCCGAAATAGACTTCGATGATTTCGAGACTCTTTATAAAAAGAGTATGCTGGCCCAGTCCGAGAAGGAAAAAACCTCCTGTTATCTTGCTGCAATAGAGCTCTATAAGGGAGATTTTCTCCATAAATCGAAGCTGGACAGCTGGATTGTACCGATAAATACCTATTATCATACTCTCTATCTTCGTATTGTCCACGATACTATCGAAATTCTCTATAAGCATAAGTACTATAACGACCTTGTGAACATCTGCCGCAAGGCCTTCGAGATAGAAAGCCTCGACGACAGGATTCATTACTACTACATAAAGGCTCTTCTCGATTTAGGGGAAAAATCCGCCGCTAAGGCGCATTATACCTACGTTATGGATTTATTCTACAACAAGAACGGTATAAACCCCTCTCCCGAATTTGTAGCCTTATACGAGCATACCGTAAAGGACGATAATTCCTATAATGCGGATTTCGGTATCCTGAAGGGACAGCTCGACAATATCGGAGAAGGAATAGGCGCTTACTACTGTGAATTCGCCTTCTTCAAGCACGTTTACCAGCTTGAAATACGTGACGCCGCAAGAAACGACCGTCCTACCCATCTCTGCCTTATTACTGCAGTATCCAAGACTCAGGAGGAGCTTGAGGTAAAGCTCCAGAATAAGGTTATGTCGAAGCTTATGGAATGTATAAGCACATCCCTTCGTTCACGAGACGTTTATTCCCGTTACAGCGCTTCCCAGTATGTACTTCTTCTTACGAATACCTCAAGGGAACAGGCGGAAATGGTACTTAACCGTATACTTAAACGCTTCAAGAGGGATAACCCGAAGATAAACTGCTCGCTTCTCTATAAATTCGATAAGGCAGGAAAGCCTGACGTACAGTAAAAGGAGGAATAATGGGCTATAAAACCATAAACGGAAGCGCCGAAGCCTCTTTTATTGAGAAAAAAAGCGAATTTATCGGTTATCTCCGTCATACTGCAACCGAACAGGAGGCTCTCGATTTTATTGCCGAAATAAGAGCGAGACATCGTAAGGCGACTCATAACTGCTACGCCTATATTCTCCGTGACAACAATATTTCACGTCACAGCGACGACGGAGAGCCCGGCGGAACTGCGGGAGTGCCGATTTACGAGGTTCTCCGTAAGGAAGGGCTTACCGATGTGACCTGTGTTGTTACACGTTATTTCGGAGGAATCCTTCTCGGTGCAGGTGGTCTCGTAAGAGCCTATACCGAGGGCGCTAAGCTTGCTGTAGACGAGGCGGAGATAAAGGATATGGAAACCGCCGACAGGCTCCTTCTCAACCTCGCCTATACCCTTTACGGAAAAATAGGCCGTATTCTTACGGAATTTGACGTAAGAACAGAGTCGGAGGATTTCGGGGCTGACGTAAAAATTACCCTCTATATAAGGGAAAAGGACACGGAGGCTTTTACCGCTAAGCTTATTGACCTTTGTAACGGCAGTATAATTGTCGAAAAAACAGATACTTTAGAATATAATTTTGGCTAAAGTGACAAAAAATTAAATTTCCCCCTCGAAATAAAGGTGAAACGAGGGGGATTTTTGTATATATACATAGGGGAGTAATCTCCGTTATGAAAAAAATGTTTATGATATATGAGGTATGATTTATGCTTCCGAGAGAGATTACCGAAGATATAGAAAAAAGAACCCTTTCCGAATACGCCTGTAAGACTGCGGATTCGAAGGGAAGAGATATATATGAAACGCCCTGTGACGTAAGAACGGATTTCCAGAGGGACAGGGACAGGATAATTCACTGTAACGCCTTCCGCCGTCTTAAGCATAAGACCCAGGTCTTTCTTATCCCGAAATCCGACCATTACCGTACACGTCTTACCCATACCCTCGAGGTGTCGCAGATTGCCCGTACAATAGCGAGAGCCTTACGTCTTAACGAGGATCTTACCGAGGCTATAGCCTTAGGCCACGATCTCGGCCATACCCCCTTCGGCCACGACGGAGAGCGCACCTTAGCCAAGCTTTTTAAGGACGGCTTTACTCATTATCAGCAGAGCGTAAGGGTAGTAGAGCGTATCGAAAGAGACGGACGAGGCCTTAACCTTACCAAGGAGGTAAAGAACGGAATACTCTGTCATACGAATATGACTGCCGATACGTTAGAGGGCGTAGTAGTAAAATACGCCGATAAAATAGCCTATATAAACCACGATATCGAGGACGCAATAAGAGGCGGAGTTATAAGACAGTCCGACCTTCCCGAAGGGCCGTTAAAGGTTCTCGGACAGTCCAAAAGCGACAGAATAACAACCCTTGTATGCTCGATTATAGAGAACAGCGGCGAGGAAATCCGCTACGGCGACGAGGTAAAGGACGCCCACGATAAATTAAGGGAATATATGTTCGAGAACGTATATTACGCGAGAGAAACCAATACCGAAAAATACAAGGCCTGCTATATCGTGGAGTATCTTTTCGACCACTATCTTAAGAATGTGGAAGAAATGCCACAGCTATACAGAATAATCGCCGAGGAAGAGGGACGGGAGAAGGCGGTATGCGACTATATCTCCTGTATGACCGACGATTACGCTATAGACCGCTTCAGCCAGCTTTGCATACCTAAATCCTGGAGCAAGAATTACTACTGATAAAAAGGAGGACAGGGAATGAGAATACCCGACAGCTTTCTCGAAGCCATAAGACAAAGCAACGATATAGTTTCCGTAATGTCCTCCTACGTGAATATAAAAAGAACGGGTCGGGATCACGTATGCTCCTGTCCCTTCCATTCGGAAAAAACGCCCTCCTGTCATATCTATTCCGAGAGCCAGAGCTTCTACTGCTTCGGCTGTGGCGCAGGAGGCGACGTTATAACCTTTATCCGCCTTATTGAAAGGCTGGATTATGTTGAAAGCGTAAAATTCCTTGCACAGCGCTCGGGACTTTCTATGCCCGACGACACCTATGACAGCGGCGGCTCGAACAAAAGAGTAAGAATGCTCGAAATGAACAGGGAGGCGGCACGGTATTTCCGTGATATGCTGCTCCTGCCTCAAGGGAAGGAAGGGCTCGATTACCTTATCGGAAGAGGCCTTACCCCGAATACAATAAAAAAATACGGCCTGGGCTTTGCGCCCGACGGCTGGCACAATCTTCAGTATCATCTGAGGAATAAGGGTTATACCGATGATGAAATGGAAGAGGCCGCACTCATTACAAGAAACAATAACAACAGATATGATAAATTCCGCCGCAGAGTTATGTTCCCTATAATAGACAGAAGGGGAAATGTAATAGCCTTCGGCGGGCGTACCCTCGAAAAGGACGCTCCCGCAAAGTATCTCAACAGCGACGAAACCCTCGTCTTTCAGAAAAGAGAGAATATATTTTCCCTTAATTTCGCCAAGAATACGAAGGAAAGCTGTTTTATACTGTGCGAGGGGTATATGGACGTTATCGCGCTTAATCAGGCAGGCTTCGATAATGCCGTAGCTACCTTAGGTACCGCCATAACCGCTTCACAGGCCAATCTTATAAAGCGTTATACCTCTGAGGCAGTAATTTCCTACGACTCGGACAATGCGGGACAGAAGGCTACCGTAAAGGCGATAAACCTTCTCGGTGAGGCAGGAGTTCTCGCGAGGGTGCTTAAAATTCCCGACGCTAAGGATCCCGACGAATATATAAAGAAATTCGGCGCCGAAAGCTTCCGCCAGCTTCTTTCCTCAACGGAAACGGCGGTTGACTACGAATTCGGGAAGCTTAAGGTTGACATAAACTTTGATATTCCCTCGGGGAAATCGGAATTTCTTAAAAAAGCAATCGCCTTTCTTTCGGAGCTTAAGAATGAGACCGAAAGAACCGTATATATATCCGAGGCCGCACGGCTTACGGGGGAACAGCCCTCCGTTATCGCCTCTCTCGTTAAGGACAGGATGAAAAGAAACGGATATGCGGAGAGAAGGGCGGAGGAAAGAAAGCTTATACGGGGACAGACCGTAAGAGACCCGATAAATCCCGACGCCGTGAAATATCCTGTAGAGGAAAAGGCGGAGAGAGGAATAATAGCCTTTCTTTTCCACTCTCCCGACAGGCTTACGGGCATTGAAAAAAAGATAGGCGAGGAGGATTTTCCTACCGAATTTAACAGAAAATTGTATATTTTTATACGGGACAGGATAAAATCGGGCGAAAGTCTTGATATATCCTCGATAGGAGGCGAATTTACCGCCGACGAAGTGGGCAGAATAATCGGTATATGCAAGCAGGGAGATATGCTTCCCTACAGCCTCGGGAGACTCGAGGAGTACATAGCCGTACTTATTAAGCACAGAGAGTCGAAAAACCGTAAATCTGCCGCCGAAATGAGCGACGAGGAGCTTTTAAGGCAGGTCGAGGAAATGAGAAAAAAACGACAGTCAGGAAGTAAATAAAGACTGTTTTAATACAGGAAGGAAGTATATATCTATGTCAGAAAACACAAAATCCCCCCTTGTGGAGCTTATTGAGCTCGGTAAACAGAACGGCAAGCTTACCACAAAGGAAATCACCGACGCTCTCGAAAACTATGCCTTTGACGCAGAGCAGATTGACAAGCTCTATGACGATTTCGAGGCGAATAATATCGATATCGTGGACGATTTTACCGTTGACGACGACCTCGACGCCGCTCTCGATTTTGCGGGAGACGACGACCTCGATATCGCTCTTTCAACAGAAAGTATAGCTATCGACGACCCCGTTAAGATTTATCTTAAGGAGATAGGCCGTGTTCCGCTTCTTTCCCCCGAGGAGGAAATCGAGCTTGCACAGCGTATGTCTCAGGGCGATCCTTATGCAAAGAGACGTCTTTCCGAGGCAAATCTCCGTCTTGTTGTAAGTATCGCGAAGAGATATGTGGGCAGAGGAATGCAGTTCCTCGACTTAATTCAGGAAGGTAACTTAGGTCTTATAAAGGCTGTTGAAAAGTTCGACTATACCAAGGGCTACAAGTTCTCTACCTACGCTACCTGGTGGATCAGACAGGCTATTACAAGAGCTATCGCCGACCAGGCAAGAACTATCCGTATACCCGTGCATATGGTTGAAACCATAACAAAGGTAAAGAAGGTAAGCAGCACTCTTCTCCACAAGAACGGAAGAGAAGCTACCGCAGAAGAAATTGCCGAAGAATTAAAGCTCCCCCTCGAAAGAGTAAGGGAAATTATAAGAATTTCACAGGATCCCGTTTCCCTCGAAACACCTATCGGTGAAGAGGAGGACAGCCACTTAGGCGACTTCATTCCCGACGAAGAGGCTCCTGCACCGGCAGAGGCGGCCTCCCTCACCCTTTTAAAGGAACAGCTCGACGAGGTTCTCAACACTCTTACCGAGAGAGAGGGTAAGGTTTTACGTCTCCGCTTCGGACTCGAGGACGGACGTCAGAGAACTCTCGAGGAAGTAGGTAAGGAGTTCAATGTAACACGTGAGCGTATAAGACAGATTGAAGCGAAGGCGCTCAGAAAGCTCCGTCACCCCTCAAGAAGCAAGAAGCTCAAGGATTTCCTTGACTGATAATCTTTTATGAAAGGATTTTCGTTATGACAGAAGGAAACAATATTGCAGCCGAAAGCAAAAAGGAGCTTAAGCCCCAGGGCGACCTGGTTTTTGCCCTCGATATAGGTACAAGAACGGTCGTAGGCATAATCGGCGAATACATAGATGAAAAATTCAGGCTTAAGGACTATATAAGCGTCCCCCATACAAAAAGAGCTATGGTAGACGGTCAGGTCGAGGATATAAAGCAGGTCGCTAAAATCGTAGCCACCGCAAAAAGCGCCCTCGAGGAACGAAACGGCGTAGAGCTTAAGCGTGTTTCTATCGCCGCCGCAGGTCGTGCGCTCAAAACCTGCCGCGGAAAAATGCAGTTCGACATAACCGAGAATGAGTACATAACCTCGGATATGATAAAGTCAATGGAAATCGAGACTATCCAGAAGGCACAGGCGGAGCTCGACTCCCCGAAAACAGGTAAGAACCTGTTCTACTGCGTAGGTCATTCGATTATGCAGTATCGTCTCGACGATTATAAGATACTGAGCCTCGAAGGCCATAAGGGCGAAAAGGTTGAAATTGAGCTTATAGCGGCATTTCTTCCCGGAATTGTCGTTGAGGGGCTTTATGCAGTAATGGATATTAACGGGCTTGAGGTTGAAAGCCTTACTCTGGAGCCTATTGCGGCTATGAACGTTATAGTTCCTCCCGAAATAAGACTTATAAATATCGCTCTCGTGGATATCGGCGCAGGTACCTCGGATATCGCTATCGCCAAGGACGGCTCTGTTGTGGCTTACGCTATGGCTACTACCGCAGGCGACGAAATTACCGAGGAAATAATAAGAACCTACCTTGTGGACTTTGCTACTGCCGAAAAGCTTAAGCGGGGCTGTTCTTCGGGGGAAAAGGAGCTCGAATACCGTGATATCCTCGGAATCTCCCATAAGGCTAAGGCCGAGGATATAGTAAAGATGCTTACTCCTGCGGTGGAGACTCTTGCGGATACGGTTTGCAACGCTATTGTAGGCGCTAACGGAGCTTCTCCTGCGGCAGTATTCCTCGTAGGCGGAGGAAGTCTTATTGAAGGACTTCCTAAGGTTATTGCCGAAAAGCTCGGCATAGATGAATCGAGAGTAGCTATCGGCGGCGGCGACTTCTTAAAGAATGTTGACGAAAACGGCGCAGTTCTCGGAGCGGAATACGTTACTCCTCTCGGTATCGCCGTTACATCTATAATGGACGAGGGCTACGACTTCTCGGTTATTACCGTAAACGATAAGAAGGTAAGAGTATTCGACACAAAGCAGTTAAGCGTTTACGAAGCCCTTACAATAGCAGGCTACAGGTCTGCTGAAATTATGGGAAGAAGCGGACGTAATCTTACCTTTACAATAAACGGTACAAGAAAAACCATAAAGGGCGAGGGTATGACTCCTGCACAGATACAGGTAAACGATAAGCCCGCCTCAATTATGACAAAGGTTACTCAGGGCGACAGAATTTCCATTGTCCCCGCCACAAGCGGAATAAACGCTTCCGCTAAGCTTTCCGATGAAATAAGCTTCGGAAAGGGCTCGGGCAAGGTTTTCTTCTGCGGAGAGGAATATACTATCGGCATAAAGGCCTATGTAAACGGTAAGGAACAGCCTGCCGACTACGAAATCCGTCCTCTCGATTCTATCGAGACAATCGGAATCGTTACTATCGAGGATCTCCTCTACGACGTAGGCGCTACCTTCGATACAGCCGAATATAAGGTAAACGGAGCCTCTGCGGCGGAGGGCTATGTTCTTTCCGACGGAGACGTAATTTCCGCTTACGACAGCTACGGCAACCCCATAGGAATGGAGGTCCCTCCCGAGAAAAAAGCTCTTGAAGCAGCAGTCGAAGAAAAGGACGTAAGCGTACCCGAAGAAGCCTCCGCAGAAATCACCGAAGAAGCGGAAGCCGCTTCAGCCGAAAAGGAAGAGCCCTCGGAGCTTGGAGAAATTTTCGGAGACCTTAAGGAATTTACCGAGGAGCTTTCCTTCGAAGAGGCTAAGGAAGAAGCCCCCTCAGAAGAAGTAAAGGCTCCCGAAGCGGCGCAGGAAAAGAAGCCTGTTTCTCCCGTGGAAAAGGGAATATCCGTTGTACTTAACGGCGACATTATAGGCCTTCCCAACAAGAGCGGCGGAAATATGCTTTTTGACCTTCTTAACTATATAGATATCGACACAACCAGACCGAACAGCGAGCTTATCCTCGAAAAGAACGGTGCGGCCGCTAAATTCAGCACTCCTATCGCAGACGGCGACAGGATAGTTATTCGTGTTCAGAACAGGTTGGATTAAATGAAAAGAAAAATTTTGGCTCTCCTTGGTACTGCCCTTATGCTTCCTGCAATATCGGGCTGTATCTCGGAGATAGATTACAGCAAATCTCCCGTTACGACCACCTCTCCCGAGGACGTGGTCGATAATAAGGAGATTGAACAGGAAACCGTCATAATTCCCGAAATTGCGGCGGCAGACCTTTATTCTCCCTCGAAGTCGGTTGTGGCCGAGGAGGAATACAGCGAGGTATACCAGCCCGAATTTACCACCGAGGCACAGTCCTACACCGACGGTCTTACAGGCTTTAACGGCTCGGGCTTTATCTGCCTGGGAAATAAGGAGTATACCACTCTTAACGTAAGAGTTCCTTCCTCACAGCATTACAGAATCGGCGTGAGAATATGCTCGGCGGGTACGGCAGTAGCCTTAATCGGCGGCGGCTCCCGTGAAATCGACAGCCCCGACGGCGAATACAAGACTATAGACGGTACTACCTTCGGCGCAGTATATGCAAGCGAAAGCACGGAATTCGGATATGTCTATCTTAACGGAATATATCTCGGAAAGGGAGATAATAAGCTTACTCTCCAGTCTCTTTCGGGCACAGCCTACATTGATGAAATATCTGTGGAAAGTGCTCCTACCGTAAGCGATCTTGCTTATGAAATAAGTAATTCCTGTGTTAATAAAAACGCTAACGAAACCACAAAGACCGTAAAGAAATACCTTGCGGACATATACGGAAACCGTGTTCTTACGGGGCAGTACTGCTCCTCGGGAACAAATACCGAAATAAACGCAATTTATATGGATACGGGAAGATATTCCGCTATCCGCTGTGCCGACATCGGTATTTTTACGGAATATTATACCCCCTCCGACAGAAATAACGAGGACGAAATCGACGCCGCCATAAACTGGTGGAAAAACGGCGGACTTGTAAGCTATAGCTGGTACTGGTACTCTCCCGAGGCGGGAAATTCCCATTACAGTAGCGCTATCACAGGCTACGACCTGTCGGAAGCGGTCTGCGACAGCAGCTTTGCGGTTTTAAGCCCTACCTCCCTGGAGGCCTATGAGCAGACAGGCAGAGTTTCCTCTCAGGCTCTTAAGCTTATAGCGGATATGGACGAGGTAGCCGCTAAGCTTAAGCTTCTCGAAGCACAGGATGTTCCTGTTATTTTCCGACCTCTCCCCGAGGCAGGAAACGGCTGGTACTGGTGGGGACAGGACAGCGAAAGCTATCTCTGGCTCTATAAATTCATATTCGAGCGCTTCAACGAATACCATAAGCTTACCAATATTATATGGGTATGGGACGGGGAAGCCTACGACTATTACCCCGGGGACGATTACGTGGATATAGTGGGTATGGATTTATACTCCCATTCGGATATTTCGGGAAATACCCGTATGCTTGACGCAATAAGCTACACTATAAAATCAAAGGCTGTTGCGCTTACGGAATGCGGAAGAATACCGAATCCCGATTATATAGTAAGGGATAACGCCTACTGGCTCTGGTTCGCTCTCTGGAAGGGCGATTATATAATAAACAGCGACGGCTCCGTAAGCTACAGTCACGTTACTAAGGAGGAGCTTGACTACGCTTATAACAACGAGCTTTATATCACCCTCGACGAGCTTCCCGATTTTTCAAGGTATTAAAGGAATATTGACAAAGGGAGAAAAGGGTAATATAATAATACCGATAACGAACGAAAACTGAAAGGACATTTTAGATATGAAGTATGAATTCAAGGACATTGAATCAAAATGGCAGAAATACTGGGACGATAACGATAGCTTTAAGGCAGTAACAGGAAGCGATAAGCCTAAGTTCTACGCTCTCGTTGAGTTCCCCTATCCTTCGGGTGCAGGTATGCACGTAGGACATATAAAGGCTTACTCCGGACTTGAGGTAGTAAGCAGAAAGAAGAGACTCGAGGGCTATAACGTTCTTTTCCCTATCGGCTTTGACGCTTACGGCCTTCCTACCGAGAATACTGCAATAAAGACAGGCGTTCACCCCAGACAGGTAACCGACAACAACATCGAAAAGTTCACAAGCCAGCTCAGAAAGGTAGGCTTCTCCTTCGACTGGGACAGAGTTGTGGATACTACCGACGAGGATTACTATAAGTGGACGCAGTGGATTTTCCTCAAGATGTTCGAGAACGGCCTCGTTTTCAGAGATAAGACTCTCGTAAATTACTGCCCGAGCTGTAAGGTTGTTCTTTCCAACGAGGACTCCCAGGGCGGTAAGTGCGATATCTGTCACAGCAGTATCGTTCAGAAGGACAAGGAAGTATGGTACCTTCGTATAACCGAGTACGCAGACAAGCTCTTACAGGGTCTCGACGAGGTTGACTTCCTTCCCAATATCAGACTTCAGCAGGAAAACTGGATCGGTAAGTCAACAGGCGCCTTCGTAAACTTCTCTATAAAGGAAAATGACGAAAAGTTAAGAATTTATACCACACGTCCCGACACACTCTACGGCGTAACCTTTATGGTAATCGCTCCCGAACACCCCATTATCGAAAAATACCGCGACAGCATTTCCAACATCGACGCCTTAGACGCTTATAAGGAAGAATGCTCGAAGAAGAGCGAATTCGAAAGAACACAGCTCGTAAAGGAAAAGACAGGTGTAAGAATCGAGGGACTTACTGCCGTAAATCCCGTAAGCGGTAAGGAAATCCCCGTTTATGTTGCCGATTATGTAATGATGGGCTACGGTACCGGCGCTATTATGGCAGTTCCCGCGCACGATACAAGAGACTATGAATTCGCTAAGAAGTTCGGTATCGATATTATCCCTGTAATAAAGGGCGGAGATATCGAAAAGGAAGCCTATACAGGCGACGGAGAAATGATTAACTCCGATATTCTTAACGGAATTACAAATAAAAAGGACGCTATCGAAAAGATTCTCGGCTTCCTCGGCGAAAAGGGAATCGGCGAAAAGGGCGTACAGTACAAGATGAAGGACTGGGCCTTCAATCGTCAGAGATACTGGGGCGAGCCTATTCCGATAGTTCATTGTCCTCACTGTGGCATTGTTCCCGTTCCTTACGAGGAATTACCCTTAAGACTTCCCCCCGTTGACAATTTCCAGCCCGGCT
The DNA here is from genome assembly GCA_045579625.1 of Ruminiclostridium sp. Lineage (GTDB taxonomy): Bacteria > Bacillota > Clostridia > Oscillospirales > Ruminococcaceae > Ruminiclostridium_E. The sequence continues at coordinate 3,270 of JAZNMN010000041.1, read as the reverse complement.
CCGACGGTGAAAGCCCTCTTGCGAAGATTGATTCCTATGTAAACTGTAAGTGTCCCAAGTGCGGCGAAGCGGCTAAGAGAGAAACCGATACAATGCCCCAGTGGGCAGGCTCCTCCTGGTACTTCCTCCGTTACTGTGACCCGAAGAACGAAAGCGCCTTCGCAGGTATGGAAGCGCTCAAATACTGGATGCCCGTAGACTGGTACAACGGCGGTATGGAGCACGTTACACGTCACCTTATATACTCCCGTTTCTGGCACAAGTTCCTTTACGATATCGGCGAGGTGCCCGTATCCGAGCCTTACGCTAAGCGTACTGCACAGGGACTTATCTTAGGCCCCGACGGAGTAAAAATGAGTAAGTCGAGAGGTAATGTCGTTGACCCTAACGATGTTGTTGACGAATACGGCGCAGACGTACTCAGAGTTTACGTCCTCTTTATGGGCGACTACGAACAGGCGGCGCCCTGGAGCGAAAGCAGCTTAAAGGGCTGTAAGAGATTCCTTGACAGAATCTGGAACTTACAGGATATTCTCGTAGAGGGCGACGGCTTCAGCAAGGAGCTTTCCGCAGCCTTCCACAGAACTATAAAGAAGGTTTCCGCAGATATCGAGGGTCTTAAGTTCAATACCGCTATTGCCGCTATGATGACCCTTCTTAACAATATCTACGATAAGGGCAGTATCACAAAGGGCGAATTAAAGGCTCTTATTACGATACTTAACCCCTTCGCTCCCCATATTACCGAGGAAATGTACAGCAACGTATTCGGCGGCATTCTCTCACAGCAGAAGTGGGCAGAATACGACGAGGCTCTCTGCGTCGAGGAGAACGTTGAAATCGTAGTACAGATAAACGGTAAGGTAAGAGCAAAGATGAGCATTCCCGCTGAAATGTCCCAGGAGGATATGATAAAGGCGGCCTTTGAAAACGAGACTGTAAAGCCTTTAGTAGAGGGTAAGACTGTGGTTAAGCAGATTGCTGTACCGAAAAAGCTCGTAAATATAGTAGTAAAGTAATTTCTGTAACGCAGTACCTGTATATCGGATACTGCGTTATTATTTAAGGAGAAGTTGATTATGTCCGATTCAATTTTATGGTATAACGCTCCTGCAGGAGACTGGAACTCTGCGCTTCCCGTAGGAAACGGCCGTCTCGGCGCTATGATTTTCGGCGATGTCTGTGCCGAACAGCTTCAGCTTAACGAGGACAGCATCTGGTCGGGAGGAAGGCGAGAGCGTAACAATAAGGCGGCGCTTGAAAACCTGCCTCTTTTAAGAGAGCTTATAGCCTGTAACAGGATTTCCGAGGCGGAGGAGCTTGAACGGCGCGCCTTTTTCGGTACCCGTACCCAGCAGAGACATTACCAGCCCTTAGGCGTTCTCAATATCTGGTCGGGACACGAGGATATAAGCGGCTACAGACGTTTTCTCGACCTTGGTAATTCCGTAGCGGTCACAGAATGGGAAAGCGGCGGAGCGAGCTTCAGAAGAGAGGTTATCGCTTCTAACCCCGATAATGTAATAGCCGTTCATTTTACCGCAGATAAGGGCGGAAGAATAAGCTTTACTGCGGCGATAGACGGAAGAGACGACGATTACGACGAAAATACCGACTATGACCGTAATACCCTGATATACTGCGGCTCCACAGGCTCGGATAAGGGTGTAAGCTATTATACCGCAATTTCCGCTTCCTCCGTAGGCGGAAGAGTATTTACCGAGGGCGGAAGGCTTTTTGCGGAAAGCTGTGACGAGGTAACGCTGGTAATATCCTGCCGCACCGACTTCTACAGAGCCGATTATGAAAGAGCTGCCCTTAACGATGTGAGAAAAGCTCTGAGAAAGGGGTATACTGCCCTTAAAAAGTCCCACGAGGAGGACTACCACAGGCTTTATAACCGTTCCTCACTTACCCTTTCGGGAAAGGATTTTTCGGACGTTCCCACCGATGAGCGTATAAAGAATTATAACGGCGAGGATAAGGCCTTAGCGGCAGTATACTGGAACTTCGCAAAATATCTTCTTATTTCGGGAAGCCGTGAGGGAACGCTCCCCCTTAATCTCCAGGGTATATGGAACAAGGATATGTGGCCTGCCTGGGGCTGTAAGTACACTATAAACATAAATACGGAAATGAACTACTGGGGTACCGAGGCGGTAAACCTCCCCGAATGTCATCTTCCGCTTTTCGACCATCTCGACAGAATGAGGGAGAACGGAAGAGAAACTGCCCGGATTATGTATAACTGCGGCGGCTTCATGTGTCACCACAACACCGATATCTGGGGCGATACCGCTCCTCAGGATGAATGGATTCCCGCTACGATATGGCCTATGGGAGCGGCATGGCTCTGTCTCCATATCTACGAGCATTACCGCTTCACGAAGGATATTTCCTTCCTTTCCGAGCAGTACGACGTAATGAAGGAAGCGGCGGAATTCTTCGTTGATTTCCTTATCGAGAATGAAAAGGGTGAGCTTGTAACAAGCCCCTCCACCTCTCCCGAAAATACATATATTGCGGAAAACGGCGAGCAGGGAAGCGTATGTATGGGCCCCACAATGGATACACAGATTCTGAGAGAGCTTTTTACCGCAATAATAGAAAGCGGAAAAATCTTAGGCATAGACAAGGAATTCGGAGAAAAGCTCAGGGAGCTTATGAGCCGACTTCCCGAAAATAAAATAGGTAAATACGGTCAGATTATGGAATGGGCTGTGGATTACGATGAGGCTGAGCCTGGACACAGACATATTTCCCAGCTCTTCGGACTTTATCCCGCCGACCAGATTACAAGACGCTTTACCCCGGGGCTTGCAGACGCGGCGAAGGCAACTATCGACAGGCGTTTATCCTACGGCGGCGGTCATACAGGCTGGTCGAGGGCATGGATTATAAATATGTGGGCAAGACTTCTTGACGGAGAGAAGGTTTCCGAAAACGTAAGACTTCTCCTTACCCATTCCACAAATCCGAATATGTTCGACAGCCATCCTCCCTTCCAGATTGACGGTAACTTCGGCGGTGCGGCAGGTATCACCGAGGCTCTTCTCCAGAGCCATAGCGGAGAAATACGTTTTCTTCCTGCGCTTCCCTCCGAATGGAGCGAGGGTGAGGCTAAGGGCTTAAGAGCAAGAGGCGGCTTTACCACGGACTTCTCCTGGAAGAACGGAAAGCTCGAAAAGGCGGAGGTTATTTCCGATATGGGCGGAGAATGCCGTATCTACAGCGATATTCCCCTGGAGATAGAGGAAGTCGGATCGTAGC
>JAZNMN010000040.1:0-51664 GCA_045579625.1 Ruminiclostridium sp. | reverse complement strand
GGTAACCAGAAGGAAGAAAAGCTGTTCCCCTGCTATGTTTATGTCAAGATGGTTATGACTGATGAATCCTGGTATATCTGCCGTAACACAAGAGGTGTTACAGGCTTCGTAGGACCCGGATCAAAGCCCATTCCTCTCACTAACGAAGAGGTCGAAAACCTCGGCGTCGTTAAAACAACCTCCGCTTCTGCAGTGGCTGTCGGCGATATCGTTAATATCGTTTCGGGAGCGCTCAACGGATTCGAAGGTACTGTTAAGGAGATTGATGAGGCGGCAGGTACTGTACTTGTAACTGTGTCTATGTTCGGACGCGAAACGCCCACAACTCTCGAATTGTCAGCAGTTGAGAAAATCAACTAAGCTCTTTAAGTTTTTTGGAGGTAAATAAAATGGCTCAGAAGGTAGTCGGATTTATTAAATTACAGATTCCCGCAGGAAAAGCTACTCCTGCTCCCCCTGTTGGTCCTGCATTAGGTCAGCACGGTGTTAACATTATGGCATTTACAAAGGAATTCAACGAGCGTACAAAGAATGACGCAGGTCTTATCATCCCTGTTGTTATCACAGTTTACGCTGACAGAAGCTTCTCCTTTATCACAAAAACTCCCCCCGCTGCAGTTCTTATCAAGAAGGCTTGCGGTATTGAAACAGCTTCCGGTACACCTAACAAGAACAAGGTAGCTAAGATCACTAAGGCACAGGTTCAGGCAATCGCTGAACAGAAAATGAAGGACCTTAACGCAGGTTCCGTTGAAGCAGCTATGTCTATGATCGCCGGTACTGCACGTTCTATGGGCGTTACTGTAGTTGACTAATTAAGAGTAAGAACAATTTATTTCGTGGGAGGTTTTAAACCGTTTGACCACAAGGAGGATTATAAATGAAGCACGGAAAGAAATATATTGAAAGCGCAAAGATCGTTGATTCCACCAAGTTCTACGAAGTTGGCGAGGCTTGCGATCTCGTTTGCAAGACAGCAAAGGCTAAGTTCGACGAAACAGTTGAACTCCACATCAGACTCGGCGTTGACTCCCGTCACGCTGATCAGCAGGTTAGAGGCGCTGTTGTACTTCCCAACGGTACAGGTAAGACTGTAAGAACAATGGTATTTACAAAGGGCGATAAGATCAAGGAAGCTGAAGAAGCCGGTGCAGATTACATCGCTGATGAAGATACAGTTAAGAAGATTATGGACGGTTGGATGGACTTCGACGTAGTTATCGCATCCCCCGATATGATGGGCGTAGTAGGTCGTTTAGGTAAGGTTTTAGGTCCGAGAGGTTTAATGCCTAACCCTAAGGCCGGTACAGTTACTCCCGACGTAGCTAAGGCAGTTACAGACGCTAAGGCAGGTAAGATCGAATACCGTCTCGATAAGACAAACATCATTCACTGTCCTATCGGTAAGGCTTCCTTCGGTATGGATAAGCTCGTTGAAAACCTCGACGCTCTTATGGCAGCTATCGTAAAGGCTAAGCCTGCTGCAGCTAAGGGTCAGTACATCAAGAGCTGTGTAGTTACTTCTACAATGGGCCCCGGTGTAAAGATCAATACTGCTAAGTACGGTTCTTAATCGCTAAGAAATATTTTAAGGGTATAAGCTTAGCAATTCCACTATACAAAAGTTTTTAACCCCGCCGTTTTACAACTGCGGGGTTATCTGTTTATTGTATAAGGCCTTTGCCTTTCTGTACCCTTATTTTGTAATATAAAAGGAGAAAGCTTATGGAAAAGGAAATTACCCTCGTTATTATGGCGGCAGGTATCGGCTCCCGCTTCGGCAAAAAGATTAAACAGCTTGAGCCTATCGGACCCAACGGCGAACTACTTATGGATTACTCCGTATACGACGCAAAAAGAGCAGGCTTCAACCATATCGTTTTCGTTATAAGAAGAGATATTGAGGAGCTTTTCCGCTCAGCTATCGGCGACAGGCTTTCTGCACAGATAAAGGTTACCTACGTTTTCCAGGAAAAAGAAGATATCCCTGTTAACAGGCCGCTTTCTGCCCTCAGAAATAAGCCCTGGGGAACGGGACAGGCTGTTCTTGCGGCAAGAGAGGCTGTAAAAGGCCCCTTCGCAGTCATAAATGCCGACGATTACTACGGCTATGACGCCTTCAGGACTATTTCCGATTTTCTTAAATCGGCCGATAACGAGAACAAGGACATCCCCGAATATGCTATGTGTGGCTTCAGGGTTAAAAATACCCTCAGCGATAACGGTACTGTAACGAGAGGTATCTGTACAGTAGAAAATGATTTCCTTAAGGGGCTTCTCGAGACAAAGAGCATTATCCGGGACGAAAACGGCGTTATTACAGGCGACTACGAAGGAAAAACCATAACAATTTCCGACGAGGATGTTGTTTCTATGAATATGTGGGGCTTTACTGAGGAGTATATGTCTACTCTTGACTGTCAGTTCAAGGACTTCCTCTTCCCTCTTAACGCCGACACGGTGAATAACGGCGAATTTCTCGTCCCTATCGCAGTAAACAGCCTTATCACGGAAGAAAAATGCAAGGTAAGAGTTCTCCCTACCGACAGCAAGTGGTTCGGTATGACCTACGAGGAGGACGTAGCCTCGGTAAAGCTTTCTGTGGCAGAAGGCATAAGAAACGGGCTTTATCCTGAAAAGCTCTGGAATTAAGGCTCATATCGAATATGTGTAAGGCTCCGTTGTCAGACTGACTGCGGAGCTTTTTAGCTTGGAACGGGTTTGGAGATAAGATGCGATTTCTGAGGAACTGCCCAAGGCGCTGCCTAATACAGCTCTGGCGCAGCAGAATTTCGTGCCCTGCCGTTTTAGATTTCCCGATATATTGTAAACTGAGAAAAGGCAGGAACTGCCCGAGGCGCTGCCTCATTTTTCTCTTTACAATAATCGGGTTTTATGGTATAATGTATATGTATAAATTTCGTTTATTGCGAAAGGAATAATGTTATGAAGCTTATTTTTGCTATTGTAAATAACGATGACGCACACGCAGTTTCTGCAGGACTCACCAAGAACGGCTATTTCGCTACTAAGCTCGCTTCTACAGGCGGATTTCTTATGGCAGGAAATACTACGTTTATGATTTGCTGTGAAAATGCCTCGGTTGACGACGCTATCGCAGTAATTGCCCAGAACTCCCACAAGCGTAAGCAGTATGTACCTACAGCCGCTTCTTTTTCCGCAGAATCAGCTCCCGTAAGCTATCCTGTTGAGGTAAGCGTAGGCGGCGCAACAATTTTCGTTACTGATATAGAGCGCTTCGAAAAGGTATAATGAAAATATACGGAAAGAAAAGGGCTTTAGAAACCCTTACCCGATTTATGGCTACAGGGCGCTTCCCTCACGCCCTCCTTATAACGGGCGCTAAGGGCGTCGGACGAAGGACGCTTGCGGATTACGGAGCTATGCTTTGTCTCTGTGAGAAAAAGGGCGTTACCCCTTGTATGTCCTGTAATGAATGCAGGAGAACAGAACAACACATTCACCCCGACGTTATCTATCCTCTCAGCAGAATGGAAAAGGGCAAGTACAACGTAAACGACCTGAGAGAGTTTATTGCAGAATGTTACCGTAAGCCAAATGACAGCGATTTAAGAATATGCATTTTCGAAAATCTCGATGAAATGAGCGTTCAATGTCAGAATGCATTACTTAAATTTATAGAAGAGCCTCTCTCCTTTAACAGGTATATCTTTACCGCTGTAAAGAAGTCGGACATTCTTGAAACGGTGCTGTCGAGAGTTACCGAGCTTGTCTGCGACGAGGCGGACAGGAAGGATTTTTCCGAAGCTCTTGCTGAAAAAGGTATTGAAGAGGAACAGGTCGAAAGACTGTACAGCCTTTTCGGCGGAAATATAGGCGCCGCTGTCGAAGCTCAGGAAAACAGCGATAAAATCCGCCTGTATAACTGTGCCGCCGAAATAGCCGACGCAATATCCGAGGGGAGAGAGTATGACTGCGGCGTTTTATTCGCAGGTATAGGCTCCCGTGAAGAGCTTAGCGGCATTTTAGGTATACTCTCCGAAATTTTTGCCGGCGCCGCTTCCCTTAAGTCAGGATTAAGCCCGAGAGGCGCATTCCTGCCCCAGGTAGAAAAGGCTTCCAAAAAGCTAAGGCTTAAAACAATCTACGAATTATATGAGGAATGTACCTCGTTATATAAAAAATGCGAATTTAACCCCAATCTCCAGCTTTTTACTGCGAGAAGCTGCTGTGCTCTCTTTTCGATAAGAGAAAACGGGCTATAGAAAGGAATTTTATGATAGAAATTATTGGTATCCGATTTAAAGAGGTCGGAAAGGTTTACTATTTCTCCCCGAACGGAAAAAAGGTAGCGGCAGGCGATAAGGTTATCGTTGAAACCGCGCGAGGCGTTGAATGGGGCGAGGTCGTTATTCCCAACAGAAAAATCGACGATAATAATGTTGTTCAGCCCCTTAAGTCCATTATCCGTATCGCCACAGCCGACGACGAGCGTACAATCGTGGAAAACGAAGCGAAGGAAAAGGAGATTATGAGGATTTTCACAAAGAAAATCGCCGAACATAATCTCGATATGAAGCCGATTGATGTTGACTATACCTTCGACGGCAGTAAGATTTTATTCTATTTTACTGCGGAAAATCGTGTGGATTTCCGTGAGCTTGTAAAGGATCTTGCAGGAATTTACAGAACCCGTATCGAGCTTCGTCAGATAGGCGTACGTGATGAAGCTAAAATGCTTGGCGGTCTCGGAATATGCGGAAGAGAATTCTGCTGTTCAAGCTTTTTAGGCGAGTTCCAGCCTGTTTCAATAAAAATGGCAAAGGAACAGTCCCTTTCCCTTAATCCCACTAAGATTTCGGGTACCTGCGGAAGACTTATGTGCTGTCTTAAGTATGAGCAGGACTGCTACGAGGATCTTTTAAAGATTACTCCTAAAATCGGCGCCTTCGTTGAAACTCCCGAAGGCGTCGGACACGTTGAGGACGCAAATATTCTCACAGGCGTCTTAAAGGTAAAGCTTAATAAGAACCCTGACGCTCCGCCTATTACAGCAAAACGTGATGAGGTAAAGGTAATAAAGGACGGAAAAATCCGCCTTAACCGTGATGAAATTGCCGCATTAAAGGGTCTCGAGGACTAAAATTTACAAAAATGTGCAGTTTGTTAGCTACATCTAACGAACTGCACAAATTTTCTTTTAAAAAAGTCTTGATTTTTATTCTTTTTTCTGATATAATAACTGTAATAACCTTATGGTTAATTATTAAAGGAGGAATTTGACAATGGCTTATATTATCAACGACGAATGCATCGCTTGCGGCGCTTGCGCTGACGGATGCCCTGTAAACGCTATCAAGGATGGCGACAAGTACACAATCGACGCTGACGCTTGTATCGATTGCGGCGCTTGTGCAGATGTTTGCCCTGTAGGTGCTCCTCAGGCTCAGTAATTTCTGCAATATACTTAGACCGTAGCTTTGGCTGCGGTCTTTTTATTTTTAAAAAAGAAAAAGGCTGATGTATTTCCCTCATCAGCCTTTCAATTTTAATATGAAACCGTATCGCCCTCGCTCAGCCCGCTTAATATAATGGTATAACCGCCGTAGGTATCGCCTGTCTCAACAGGTATTCTTACCCTGTTTCCGTTATCCATTATATAACAGTAGGTGCTTCCCGAAAACTGCATTACCGCATCCTCGGGAACTGCAAGAACGTTATATTTTTCAAAGGCTGTAACGATTATTGTTGCCCAGCCCGAGGAAACAACGTTTCCTACCTCTTTCAGTACCTTATCAAGCTCGCCCTCGTCGAAGGCTATTACAGCACTGCTGTTTATACTGCCTCTTCCGCCGTCGCCGTCGGGAGTCATAACCACCTTGCCGCTGTAAGCTGTATCGGTACCGAATTTAAGCTTTACGGAAGCTCCTGTCGAAAAGAGATTTACATTATCGTTAGTATAAACGAAAACCTCGTTTTCCTTCGCAACACTGCACACAGGCGTTCCTTTCGAAACAGCCTGACCCATAGCGAAGCCCTCTACCTTAGTAACGACGCAGTCGTAGGGAGCACGGATAGTATAGGAGTCAATCTGATGCTGAAGCATATCGAGACGAAGCTTTTCCTGCTCGTACGTAAGCCTTGAAGCCTCGCTTCCCGAAGAGGTATAGACGTAATAAGCGTCGTTCGTTACAATCTTCTGATTCTCATAGTCGTATTCGAGAGCCGAAGAATCGAACTCGGCAATAATATCGCCCTCTTTAAGCTTGTTGTTCTTTTTTACGTGATACTTGAGAATATTGGCGTCGCCGGGAACTGTGAGAGTCTGTGCATAGATATAGCCCACATTTCCGCCGATTGATTTCGTTTCGACGAAGTCTCTTTTCTCTACTGCTGCAGTAGTATATTTTTCGCCGCTGTTGTTCTCCAGTATAGGGAGCTTTATCTCAGCGTCAACATTTTCGCTGCCGCAAGCCGCTGTACTGAAAACAAGCAGGGCTGCAAGAAGAGTAAGACAAAATTTTTTCAGCATACTACCCTCTTAACTTCTTTTAAGAACCTCAAGACACATTCTTCCGTTATGATAAGGACATTTCCAGGGGTCAACCACAGGCTTCACAGTAGGCCTTCCGTCCTCTTCTATCTGCGAATGCCATTCGCCGCCCTCACGCTTATCTATAAGCTCGGACTTTATGTAGCCCCAGATATTTTCGGCCATTCCGAGATATTTTTCTTCGCCGTATTTCTGATAGCCGTTAAGGAACCCGACTACAGCCTCCGCCTGTACCCACCATACACGGATCTTATTTATCTTATCGTTTTCACGCTCGTTATTGAGAGAATTATTCTCATAAGCAATTTTAGCTATATTAGCCACAACCCTCTTATTCATAGCGGAAACCTTTTCGGTAAGACTGCTGTCACCGATAACCTCGCAGGCCCTGTCGAGAAGCCAGGTAGCCTCGATATCGTGGCCGTAGGAATGGATATCGCCGATAACCTTAAACTCCCTGTCGAAAAATACAAGAAGCCTGTCGTCCTCGGGATAGAAAATCTTATCCAGGAAAAGCTGAAGCTGGAACTTAAGGCGGTCGAGTACTCTTTCATCCTTATGAACGCGGTAAAGCTCAGTATAAGCCTCCAGGAGATGGAGAGTTGTATTCATAGTCTTATCCGCCATAAGGCCGTTTTCGGAAAGAGCGTCGTTCGGAATAAGCTCCCATTCCGCCGACATTGCTTCGAGATAAGCCACGTCATCGGTACACTTTTCCTCGATTATATCGAAAATTTCCATAGCAAGCTTTAATGCAGATTCATCGCCGCTTGCGTCATAATAGCTTGATAAGGCGTAAAGGAAAAACGCCTGACAGTAGGTGTGCTTCATACTGTCGCTTACAGTTCCGTCCGCATTCATAAGCCAGTACACACCGCCGTTTTTACGGTCAACACAATGCTTAACCATAAACTCGTAGCAATGCTTCGCATTTTCAAGGCACTTTTCATCCTTAAGCACAAGATAACAGTTCGAATAGAACCAGAGTATTCTTGAATGGAGGATAACGCCCTTTTCAGCAGTCTTATCAAGCTTCAGATTACAATCCATAAAGCCGTAAAAGCCGCCGTTTTCATCATCCCTTAAGCTGTTCCAGAAAGGGATGATGTGGCCTTCAAGCTCCTTTTTTACTTCACTAACAAGAGTCATAGGAAGCTCCTTCTTTACTGATTATTCTTCGCCTGCGCCGCAGCACTTCTTATACTTCTTACCGCTTCCGCAGGGGCAAAGATCATTTCTTCCGATTCTTTCGGAAGCAGATTTTCTTACGGTAGCCCCCTTGTTTACTGCGTCGGGACGCATTACCTGTTCTCTTCTGGGGGGAATCTGCTGCTGTAATCTTACTGTAAGAATCATTCTTACAGTATCCTCTCTTATAGAAGCGATCATTTCGTCGAACATAGCGAAGCCTTCGAAACGGTATTCAACTACGGGATCCTTCTGACCCATCGAACGGAGGTACATACCTCTCTTAAGCTCGTCCATAGCGTCGATATGATCCATCCACTTTGTATCAACATTCTTGAGAAGGATAACACGCTCAACCTCACGCATTGTCTCGGAGCCGTATTCGGCTTCCTTAGCGCTGTAGATTGCGAATGCTCTTTCGGTAAGCATTTCTCTTATATCCTTCTTGGAAATATCGTTAAGCTCTTCTACTGTATAAACGAGATCGTCGGGAGTTGTAAGAACGCCGATATAGTGCTCTCTGAGACCTGTAATGTTCCAGTTATCGGCAATATCACCCTGACAGAACATATCCACGTTTTCGGAGATGCTTTCTGTAATCATATTTCTGATATTTTCGCTTATATCGTCGCCGTCGAGAACCTTTGAACGCTGAGAATAGATAGTCATTCTCTGCTGAGACATAACATCGTCGAAGTCAAGAACGCTCTTTCTTACGGAGTAGTTTCTGCCTTCTACCTTACGCTGTGAGGACTCGATAGTCTTTGTAAGAATGCTGTTTTCGATAGGCATATCCTCGTCGATATTGAGGGATTCCATAACAGCCTGTACTCTTTCGCCGCCGAAGAGTCTCATAAGGTCATCCTCAAGAGATACGAAGAAACAGCTTTCGCCGGGGTCGCCCTGACGTCCTGCACGACCACGAAGCTGGTTATCGATACGTCTTGACTCGTGACGTTCTGTACCGAGAATGAATAAGCCGCCTGCTTCTCTTACTTCTTCGGATTCGGGAGCTATTTCCTTCTTATACTTTTCGTTGAGCTCCATATATAATTTTCTTGCAGAAAGAATTTCCTCGTTATCGGTTTCAGCAAAGCCTGTAGCCTCGTTGATAAGCTCCTCGGCGATGCCCTGTCTCTTCATTTCGGATTTCGCAAGATATTCTGCGTTACCGCCAAGCATAATATCGGTACCTCTACCTGCCATATTTGTAGCGATAGTAACGGCGCCCTTCTTACCTGCCTGACCTACGATTTCCGCTTCACGCTCGTGATTCTTAGCGTTAAGAACCTCGTGCTTGATGCCCGACTTCTTGAGCATCTTGGAAAGCTGTTCCGACTTATCTATAGAAATTGTACCTACGAGAACAGGCTGTCCCTTAGCGTGACATTCCTTTATCTGCTCTATTGCGGCCATAAACTTGCCGTGTTCATTCTTATATACTCTGTCCTGTCTGTCCACACGGATAACGGGCTTATTTGTAGGAATTTCGATAACGTCAAGGTTGTAGATACCTCTGAATTCGGTTTCCTCGGTCATAGCAGTACCTGTCATACCGGAAAGCTTCGAATAAAGACGGAAGAAGTTCTGGAAGGTGATAGTTGCAAGAGTCTTACTCTCGTGCTTTACCTTTACGCCCTCCTTGGCTTCGATAGCCTGGTGGAGACCCTCGTTGAAACGACGGCCGAACATAAGACGTCCTGTAAACTCGTCTACGATTACGATTTCCCCGTCCTTAACAACGTATTCGATGTCAAGGTGCATACAGCCGTGAGCCTTTATAGACTGGTTTACGTGGTGTAATATTGTAAGATTATCGGGATCCATAAGGTTTTCGATTCCGAAATACTTTTCTGCCTTCTTTACGCCCTTGGGAAGAAGAGTAGCAGTCTTGGCCTTTTCGTCGATAATGTAGTCAGCCTCGTAATCGTCCTGCTCCTCCTTAGCGTCAACCTCAACTACCTTGATAGAGGTCATAGTTCTTGCAAGCTTATCAGCTCTCTCGTAAAGGTCGGTAGCCTTATCGCCCCTGCCCGAAATGATAAGAGGAGTTCTCGCTTCATCGATAAGGATAGAGTCAACCTCGTCCACGATAGCGAAATTCATTTCGCGCATAACCTTATCTTCCTTCTTGATACACATATTATCACGAAGGTAGTCGAAGCCGTATTCGTTATTTGTACCGTAGGTAATATCACAGCTATAAGCGGCTCTTCTCTGGTCATTATCCTTTTCGTGTACGATAAGACCTACCGTAAGTCCCATAAAGCGGTGAACACGGCCGATAAGCTCGCTGTCACGCTTAGCGAGATAGTCGTTTACGGTTACAACGTGTACGCCCTTGCCTGTAAGTGCATTAAGGTAAGAAGGAAGCGCCGCAACGTAGGTTTTACCTTCACCTGTCTTCATTTCGGCAATACGTCCCTGATGTAAAACGATACCGCCGATAATCTGTACGGGATAAGGCTTTATTCCGATTACACGCCACATAGCCTCACGGCATACCGCAAAAGCGTCGGGAAGAATAGAATCGAGGCTTTCTCCCTCGGCAAGACGTCCCTTAAGTACGTCTGTCTGAGCCTGGAGCTCCTTATCCGTCATAGCCTGATACATAGGCTCGAGGTTAAGAACAGCCTGTTTCGTTCCCTCTATTCGCTTAACTTCCTTTTCGGAATAGCTGCCGAAAAGCTTACTGAAAAGTCCCATTTTAGTTCTCCTGTCTTTTTTTCGGGATAGTCCCTTATTCAAGAAGCAGACGGACATAATGTCCGCTTACTTATATTCCCGAATATTATACTATATTTTGGCACATTTGTCAATGGTTTATTACCCTTGGGAGGGATTTATGAAAATAAAAATCCGACGGGTAAAAACTCGTCGGATAAAGTATCAGTTCACAACCTCGCAGTCGTTTATGTCGTCGCCCCTGTAGCCGAAGGTACTGCCCAGGAAGGAGTAATCGCGGATATTATCGAGGCGGAAGGCTATCATTTTCATTTTCTTGTGGCAGTATGCCTTTAAATACCAGCTATCTGTATTGAACCAGAGCTGCATAGGTTCGATAACGCATTTTTCTTCGTTTATCGAGCCCTTCTTCATATAGCCGATAGTCATAAGCTTACGGTTAAGAACTGCGTCCTTAAGCTCCTCGAAGAAAGCGTTTTTTCCCTCTGAGCCAAAATCTACGGCAAGCCAGTCGTTAACCTTATCGTCAAAGGCTTCGATAATATGCCCCATAGTTTCCCTGTCGCTACGCTTACCGTCGGATAAGCGTTCAAGTGCCGCAGTAAGCTCGTGCTTGTTGATATCGGCGAAGGCGGAAGCCACAAGCTTTATACCGCCTGTTTTTCCTCTTTCGCATACTATCGGCACACCTGCGTCGGAAAGGCGGTCTATATCACGATATATTGTTCTCGGTGAAACCTTAAAATGTTCAGCTATCTCAGAAGCGGTAAGAGTGCCGTTATTCGTAAGAAGCATTACTATTTCAAGCAGTCTCGTTATCATTTTTTTCTATCCCTCCGGACATTTCCTTTCTGATGTCAATAAATATGTCGTATTTCTAAATAATCTGACATATTATAAATAATGTAACACTTTTATTTATAATTGTCAAGTATAATAGCCAAAATATCCGTTTTGTTCAAATTAAACCGTATAAATCCGCAGAAATCAGCACTTTTCAACAACGATAAGTCATAATGATGACATAAAAAGCACCGTATTTCTTAACGAAACACAGTGCTTTCTGTATTATGCTAAAATTTTCTCCTGCTTATAAGGCATTATTTTCCGTAGAAATAAGGCTTTCCGCCGCCTTGAACATCTGATTAAGATTGGAAACCCCTATTACCCTTATACCCGAGCATTCCTTCTTATCCAGAGAAGAAAGCACGCTCTTCGGAACAATACAGGTTTTAAAGCCGAGCCTTGCACATTCCTTTATACGCTCTCCGGGATTTGAAACAGCCCTTATTTCTCCGCCAAGTCCGATTTCTCCGAAAACTGCCGTATCCTCGGGAATTATCCTGTCGCAAAGGCCCGAGAAAAGCGACAGGGCTACCGCCGCGTCAGCCGCAGGCTCGTTAAGCCTCATTCCGCCTGTTACATTCACATAAACGTCAAACTGGCCGAAAAGATATCCCGTTCTTTTTTCGAGAACGGCTATAATAAGGCAAAGTCTGTTGTAATCGAAGCCGTTGGCGGCTCTTCTCGGATTTCCGAAGCCTGTTTTCGTTACGAGGGACTGTACCTCCGTTAAAAGAGGGCGTGTACCCTCAATCGTACAGAGAACGCTTATTCCGCTTACGTTCTGAGGCCTGCCCGAAAGGAGCATATCGGAAGGATTCGGTACCTCCTCGAGTCCGCTTTCGCACATACGGAAAACGCCTATTTCATTTGTAGAGCCGTATCGGTTTTTTACGGCACGAAGAATACGGTAGGAAAGCTGTTTTTCACCCTCGAAGCAGAGGACTGTATCAACGATATGCTCCAGCACCTTCGGCCCCGCTATACCGCCGTCCTTATTAACGTGTCCCACGATAAAGAAGGGGATTCCGTATTTTTTTGCAGTCTGCATAAACACCGAGGTACATTCTCTTACCTGAGTTATACTGCCCTGTGCGGAGGAAATATCCGTAAGCTGCATAGTCTGGATAGAGTCGATTATGACCACGTCGGGCTTTTCCTCGATTATTGCCTCGTTTATCGCCCCGCAGTCCGTATCGGAAAGGAGATAGAGATTTTCTCCGCTTACCTTTAATCTGTCTGCACGAAGCTTAATCTGACGCTCGCTTTCTTCTCCCGAAACATAAAGCACCTTACAGCTTTTATCGAGATAATTGCATATCTGCAGCAGAAGGGTTGACTTTCCTATTCCCGGGTCGCCGCTTAAAAGCACCAGCGAGCCTGCCACAAGGCCGCCGCCGAGAACTCTGTCCAGCTCCGAGGAGCCTGTTTTATAACGAAAATCGTCGTCACAGCTTATATCGGAAAGTCCCTTCGGCTTAAGGACTCTGCCGCTTTTGGCGGAAGCCCTCGGAAGCTCGACCTGTTCCGTTACGGTATTCCATTCTCCGCATTCGGAACATCGGCCTACCCACTTAGGGTATATATGTCCGCATTCACTGCATATATAAGAAACTTTCTGCTTCGCCATTGTTTTCCTTCTCCTTGTTATTAACGTCCTCCGCCGAAGCTTCGGCTATATAATCGGTAAGCCCTCGGTAAATCGTAAAGGCAACCTTCTTCTGGTATTCCTCGCTACAGAGATTTTCTGCGTCATCGGGATTGGAAAGAAATCCACATTCCACAAGAAGCGCCTGCTGGTCAGTATCCTTGAAGAGATAAAGTTGGTTTTCAATAAGCTTGGGCGTTCTGTCATTTCCCGTCTGAAGCTCGGAAAAACGCTGCTGCATTAAGGTTGCAAGACGGAAATTGCCGCTGTTTCTTGTGGTATAGAACATCTGTGCGCCCGAATATTCGCTTTCGGTATACTGATTCTGATGTATCGAAAGGAAAATGCTTTCGGGATACTTCTTAATTATTTCAAGACGGTTTTCCATATCGGAAACCTTCTGATTCCTTATACCCTCGACGCCCTCGTCGTAAAGCGCATTGTCGTCCTTGCGGGTATATATTACCTCGTAGCCGTTAAAGCTTAAAAGCTGACCGAGATTTCTTACGATATTAAGATTTATGTCCTTTTCGTAAGCTCCGTTTACCGCTATACATCCGCTATCGAAGCCGCCGTGTCCCGCGTCAAGAATAATTACCCTTCTCGGGCTTGCGTTTACCGATACCTCGGCAGTCTCTTCTCCGCCTCTTACTATAGCTGAAAGCCCCGCTACCGCAACACAACAGCACAGCGTAACCACAACGGGAAGCTTACTCTTTATCTTTTTCCATACATTCATAATCCGACCTGTCCTTTCATATTCGTTGTCGCTTGTACACTAAATGAATATGAAGGAAAAGTCACGATTATGACGTATATATTATACCACACTCCTCACCTTTTGTAAACAGGCGGGCGCCTGAGGCTGTTCCGCTCCACAGCCTGTATCTTCTCTCACAGCCTTCCTTTGTGGAGCGGTAAGGAAATATTGTTCAGCCCTCATTCCCGAAAGGCAGGCGCCTGTGGCGATTCCGCATAAACAAGCTCCGCCCTACGGCACAGAAAGCTAAGCCTTCAACCGCAGGGCGGAACAAAATCATTTATATATCAGAAAGCAGTTCAAGCAATTTCCCTTCCGCAGTCAGCACTGAACCAGGTAAGATAGTCTACCGCTCTCGAGGAAAGGCTGTGGATTCTTAGTCCCTCGGTAGTATTTTTCAGTATAACCTCGAAGCTGTCGTTAAAATCCTCTTCAAGCTCCCACGCATTCTTATCGCCGAAGGCGGAAAACTTAAGGTAGATAGTAAAATCTCCTGTTTTTTCCATCTCGGTAAGCCATATCTCGTCAACCCCGAGAAGTCCGCCGTCATAGCCTGCATTTTCGGAAAGGAAAAGCTCTCCGTCCTTCGTACGGTATAAGTTGTCAAGTCCGAGACAGGTTATGCCCTCGGAGGTAAACATTTCGTAAAGCTTTACGAAAAGTGAATGCTGTGAGGTTATATCTCCCGAAGCTACCCTGTACCATTTTCCCTCGTAGACGTTTCCTGCATTCATACCGTTATCAATCATTTCTTCCGTCACGATATAATCCGAAGAAATGCAGTCCTTCACGGTCTTACAGGATACATAGCCGTAGGAAAAATCCTTAAAATCCGAAAGGAGAGCTTCTATCTCGGATATATCGGGCATTTCGGTAATCGTCTCATATTCGAGAGCCCTGATAACCTCCTCGCTGAATAATTCGCCCTCCTCATAGTCAATTCCGATATCCGTTTCAACATCGGGATAAAGCTCCTTGAATTCGGCTATTGCCGCTTCGGCGATATCCTTATAGATTACAGGCATACTGCTGCAAACTGTAAGCTTTTTAAGCTCCCTGAACGCCTTTAACTGAGTGAAATCGTAAAGCCCCTCGTTAAAGAAAAGTTCAAGCTCTTCAACGGTATAATTATCCCCCGTAAGAGCGAAATCGCTTACGTCAGATTCCCTCACAATAAGAGATTTCAGCGACGTCATATCATTTACGAAGGTAAGGCTTCCCACGTTGCATTCGCCGAGAACAAGCTCCTCAACCTTCTTCAGACTGCCTAAAACCCCGATATTCTCATTACCTATCGAGAAAAGAGAAAGTCTCTTTAATTCGGGCAGTAATGCCAGCTCCTCAAAGCCTTCCACATTTTCCGGTACAGGCTCGAACGCCGACACTGCCACTGAAATGGTGACTGCTTCAAGCTCGCTGAGAGCGCTTATTCCTGTTACATCGAAATCCCCACAAGGATAAATGTTGAGTTCTTTCAGAGAAGGAACGGTTTTAAGATATTCCATATCGGGCTGACTGTAGCAATCCACAGCAACCCTTCTTAAAGCAGGAAGCTCCTTTATAATCTCCGCCGAAATCTTTACTTCTGAAATATCCAGCACCTCAAGCTTACTGAGAGAGGCGAAGGGCTCCTTATCGGAAATCATAGAATCCGAATCCTCCGAGGATATAATAAGCTTTCTTAAATTCGGATAATTTACGAGATTGGAAAGCTCCTCGTCTGTAAAAACAGATATGGCTTCGATATTGGCGTCGGTATAATAGAATATTGCTTCATACTGATCGCTGCTGTCCTCTGTATCGGTTATCGAATTGCCGTCGATAACAACAGGATATATCTCGACTAATCTATTGTCGGGCAGGAGATAAAACTCCGAAAGCTTCGCTCTTGCCCAATCGGGAGTATCAACCTTAGTCAGCTCGTTTATATTCCTGATACCGCTTATCTTATCGAAAATAGAACTGGTCTTATCCGACTCGGTTCTGAAATAAGGCTCGTATATTTCTCCTGTTTCGTCCATACGGAAAATATAATTCATACCTTCGTTTCCGTTTTCATAATAGAGGCTGTCGTTAAAGGGGTAGCCCTCGTTAAGCTTTGTGAAAGGATAAAGCTCCTCGGCAGGAATATATTTTTCTGAATAAGCAGGCACAGAGGAAGGCGAAAGAACCGATATATTATTCTTTCCGCCGATAATTACCGCCGCTATCGCCACAGCTCCCGTAATCACCAATGCCGCCGCTATTCCTCCGAATATTCTGAGCGCCTTGGTTTTCTTCTTTGTACTCTGAGGGCGGTTTATCCTGTAAAGCGTCTTTTCCTCGGGGGCATTCTTAACGTAGGCGGAGGCCGCTTCACCTATGTATTTTTCTTCTATTCCGCCTATAACCCTGTTCCAGAATTCATTCATATCTCTACTCCCCTTTCTTCAAGAAATTCTCTTAATTCCTTTCTCGTTCTGTGCAGTCTCGACTTTACTCCCGCCTCGCTCAGCCCCGACATATCGGAAAGCTCGGAAACCGACAGGTTCATATAATATCTGCCTACGAAAATATCACGGCTTTTCTTGCTGCAGCCCTCGAGAAATTTATTAAGAAGCTCGGTTATCCTGTCCGACTCCGAGCATAACTCTACAGTCCTGTTATCGGGAATTATCTCCGAAAGCTCAACCGTTGTTTCATAGTTTATCCTGCGGCTTTCACGTTCGTATATTGAAAGTGCTGTATTTCTTACAATGCGGCAGAAATATCCGCCTAAATTCTCGGGTCTTTTCGGCGGTATAGCGTTCCATAGCTTCATACAGGCGGTATTCACACATTCCTCTGTATCCTCGTAGCTGAAAAGTATTCCCGAGGCTATCTTCCTGCATAGTCTCCCGTATTTTTTCAGAGCTTCCTTTATTCCGTCCTCGGAACGAGCGAAGAAAAGCTCTGTTATTTTATTATCGTCCATTTCTTCCTCCCTGTGATTCATTTCATATATTATAACACATACTGACGGAAAAAGGTTTCAATTTTTATTGAAAAATTACCCTGCCGCTCAGATTTTATGAGCAGCAGGGCCTTTATCACGGTTATTCAAGAATTTTAAGCAGCTCCGGAAAGGGACTGAGGCTTCTTTTAAGTATTCCGTGAAGCTCAGCTATAGCTATACCGTAATTTGTTACGGGTACTCCCGCATTACGACAGCGTAAAAGCCTCGACTTCATTTCACGCTCGTTAAGCATACAGCCGCCGCAATGGATAACAAGAGCATATTCCGAAAGCTCCTCGGGAAAATCTCCTCCCGAAGTAAAGCTTATTTCGAGATTTTTTTCCGTGTACTTTTTTATCCAGGCAGGAAGCTTTACCGTTCCGATATCGCCGCACTGTCTATGGTGGGTACAGCCCTCGGAGATAAGTACCTTATCGCCGTCCTTAAGCTCCTTAAGCCTTGCGGCTCCTCTTACCGCCCCCTCAAGGTCGCCCTTGTAGCGTGCGAAGAGAATGGAAAAGGAGGTAAGGAGAACGTCCTCGGGAGTATCACGGGCTACTCGTCCGAATGCCTGTGAATCGGTAATAACAAGCTTCGGCTTTTCGGAAAGACTCCGGAGCGCCTGTTTAAGCTCCGTATCACGGCAGACCGTTACAAGTCCGCCCTTCTCAAGAATGTCACGGATAGTCTGCTGCTGGGGAAGGATAAGACGGCCCTTCGGCGCAGATTCATCTATCGGTACTACAAGTACTGCCGTATCGCCGCTTTCAAGAAGGTCGGAGACTATATACTTCTCCTCCTTCTTACCCTTCGAAAGAGCTCCGATACGCTCCTTAAGCTCAGTAATATTCACATTTCTTACTGCGCTTACATATATTTCATTTTCAGCGGCGTCGGGTATTTCTTCAAGCAGGTCAGCCTTATTCTTAGCAATAAGATAGGGAATAC
The DNA here is from genome assembly GCA_045579625.1 of Ruminiclostridium sp. Taxonomy (GTDB): domain Bacteria; phylum Bacillota; class Clostridia; order Oscillospirales; family Ruminococcaceae; genus Ruminiclostridium_E. Next base: position 34,083 of record JAZNMN010000040.1, on the reverse strand, counting down.
TCCGCTCCCTGAAAAGCTCGGTAAGCTCCTTTTCCTGCTGTGTCTCCGACTTTGTGCAGTCGGTTACAAGAACAGCTATATCCACATAGCTTAAGGCCTGCTTCGCTTTTTTCACTCTCATTCCGCCAAGCTCCCCCTCGTCGTCGATACCCGGGGTGTCAACGATAACCACAGGGCCGAGAGGAAGAAGCTCCATTGCCTTTTTTACAGGGTCGGTGGTTGTACCGAGAACGTCGGAAACGAGAGAAAGCTCCTGCCCCGTTACCGCATTTACAAGGCTCGATTTTCCTGCATTACGGAGACCGAAAAAGCCTATATGAATTCTTTCCGATGACGTAACTTCATTAAGACTCATTTCTTAAACCTCCATTCCGAAATTAAAATCTGAAATCTCTTCTGTTGGAATTCTTTATATCAGCTATATTCTGTTCGGCGATAGCTCTTACCTTATCCTTAGGTATCTTTTTAAGCTCCTTCTCAATAAGCTCGAAGCCTACCTTCTTAGTCTCATCGGAGGCGTAGTCAACGAGGAACTCAGTAAGAGTCATAAGCGCATTGGGATGACAGCAGTTAAGTATCTGTCCGTTTTTACAGAGAGCCATAAAACGGTCGCCCGTTCTTCCCTCTCTGTAGCAGGCTGTACAGAAGGAAGGAATATGACCTGTTTCCATAAGCCAGCGTACCACCTCGTCGAGAGTTCTCTGGTCGGAAACGTCGAACTGCTCAGTATCGTGAGGTCTCTCCTCATCGGTATAGCCGCCTACGGAGGTTCTCGAAGCGCCGCTTATCTGGGAAATACCGAGACGAAGCGCTCTTCCTCTTACCTCCTCGGATTCACGTGTGGAAATAATCATACCTGTATAGGGTACTGCAAGACGTATACAAGCGATAATCTTTTCGAAGGTATCGTCGGGAATGGAATTATCGAATACTGTGGGGTCGATATCGCTGGCACGCTTGATACGGGGAACGCTTATAGTGTGAGGGCCTACGCCGTGAACGGCTTCAAGATGCTCTGCGTGCATAATAAGTCCCGCAAATTCATACTTATATAATTCAAGTCCGAAGAGAACGCCTAAGCCTACGTCGTCGATACCGCCCTCCATAGCTCTGTCCATAGCTTCGGTATGGTAGTCGTAATCGTGCTTGGGGCCTGTGGGATGAAGCTTTAAATAGCTTTCCTTATGATAGGTTTCCTGGAAAAGAATGTAGGTACCGATGCCTGCGTCACGGAGCTTACGGTAATTCTCAACCGTAGTAGCGGCAATATTCACGTTTACACGTCTGATTGCGCCGTTCTTGTGGTTTACGCTGTAGATTGTCTTTATACATTCAAGTATGTATTCGATAGGATTGTTTACAGGGTCCTCGCCCGCTTCGATAGCGAGTCTCTTATGGCCCATATCCTGTAAAGCGATAACCTCGTTTTTTACCTCCTCCTGTGTAAGCTTCTTACGGGGGATAGTCTTATTCTTCATATGATAGGGGCAGAATACACAGCCGTTTACACAGTAGTTAGAAAGATAAAGGGGCGCAAACATAACGATACGGTTTCCGTAGAAGGCCTGTTTAATCTCCTCGGCGATTTCCTTTATTTTCTCTACCTTTTCGGGAATTTCACAGGCTAAAAGTACAGAAGCCTCCCTATGGGAAAGTCCCGAACAGACGCATCCGAGCTCGGTCTTTTTAGGTCTTGCCTTTTCGAGAATTTCGTCGATAAGAGCCTCGTTGTTCTTGTTTTCTTCGGCGTAACGGATAGTTTCGAGAATTTCTCCGTCGTTGATAAATTCCTCCGCCTTTAAGGATTTGGGATTATATATTGCCATTATTATGTCCTTTCCCGGACTGTATCAGTCCGAATAAATTGTGTTTATTTTAGAGCGTCGCCGCGCTGTAATACTATTTCGTAGCCCGAGGCAGAAAGCTTCTCCGAAAGGAGCTTTAGCTGCTGAGCGGATTCGCTGCCCGAAAAGGCCTTATTATTATAGAGCATATATTTTTCTCTTACGGAAAAGGGAGAAAGATTCGGCATTATTACATTCGCCCCGCACCTTATTCCCTTTATGTGGCCGTCCTTATCGAGAGAGGCAAGCGCCGTCGTAGAAGGAAGCAGTATCTTCGGGCAGATTATCCGTATAACCGAAAGAAGAAAACAGGTCAGCTCTATACTACCCGAAGGCATATCGGAAAAGGGTGTTTCGCTATGAGGGATAAAGGGGCCTATTCCACACATTTCGGGAGAAAATTCCTCTATGAATTTAAGGTCGAGAGCGAGATTCTTCTCAGTCTGAAAGGGTGAGCCTACCATAAAGCCGCAGCCTGTCTGAAAGCCCAGACTTTTCAGGCTTCTTAGACACTCCATTCTTTTTTCAAAGCTCATATTTTCGGGATGAAGCCTTGAATAATGAAGGCCGTCAGCGGTTTCGTGACGGAGAAGATAGCGGTCAGCTCCCGCTTCCCTCAGCCGTTTATAGCTTTCATAGCTTCTTTCCCCGAGAGAGAGGGTTACTGCACAGTCGGGATAACGGCTCTTTATCTCGGAAATAATCTCACAGAGAATATCGTCGGTATACCAGCCGTCCTCTCCGCCCTGCATTACGAAGGTACGAAAGCCCGTTTTATACCCCTCGTCACAGCAGGCGAGTATCTCGTCCCTTGTGAGCCTGTAGCGGCTGCAATTGCTGTTGCTTTTTCTTATTCCGCAGTAGTAGCAGTCGTTCTTACATATATTCGATATTTCTATAAGGCCTCTCACATAAACGGAATTTCCGTAATGCTCACGCCTTATTCTATCGGCATTTTCAGCAAGATATTCCGCAGCTTCGGCAGTCCTTTCCTTTATAAGCCTTTCGTATTCCGAAAGAGAAAGAGAACGCTCAGAAATAAGCTTCTTTATAAGTTTTTCCACGAGAATCCTCCTAAAACCGACATTACGCAATTAACGGCCGACGCCTTTACCGCGTACTGCCTTAAAACAAAAATACTGCACCCTATAAAAAGGCACAGCAAACACACATATCAGAAATAATGCATTTGTCAGCCTTTCGGTCGGAAGCTTCTTTCCGTCAGGGTAACATATTATCTGTATTATAATATATTGTCGAAAAAATGTCAATAGATAAAATGTGGCAGGAGCGCATAGAATCACTCCTGCCTTCAATTATTCAATCAGCCTTGTATCCGAGCCTTCCTCATAGCTTTCCACGCTTTTAAGCTTGCGGTTTATCTGTCTTGTTCTTACCCCCACGAGCTTTTCAAGGTCGTCGTCAACCTTTTTAAGATGCTTCTGTGTCTCGGTAAGGGCAAGCTCAAAGGTTTCAAACTCATTCTTTACCGCTCCGAGAATCTTCCATACCTCGCCGCTTCGCTTCTGGATAGCGAGAGTCTTAAAGCCCATCTGAAGCGAATTAAGCATAGCCGCCATAGTTGAAGGGCCTGTTACGTTTATGCTGTAGTCTCTCTGTAAAACCTCTACGAGACCGCTGTTCACCACCTCGGCGTAAAGCCCCTCGAAGGGAAGGAACATTATTCCGAAATTGGTTGTATAGGGCGGATAGATATACTTTTCCTTTATATCCGAGGCACATTTCTTTACCACCGTTTCAAGCTTCTTCTTAGCCGCCGCAATAAGCTCGGGATTTCCCGAAGCATAAGCGTCCTGTAAGGCGGCGAAGGTATCTCCCGGGAACTTCGAGTCGATAGGAAGATATACACGCTCTCCCTCGCCGTTTCCCGGAAGCTTTACGGCGAATTCAACCCTGTTCGTACTTTTCGGAACGGTAGCTATATCCGTGCAGTACTGCTCGGGGGAAAGTATTTCGCTTAGAATGGCGCCAAGCTGGATTTCTCCGAGAATACCCCTGTTCTTTACGTTGGAAAGTACCTTTTTAAGGTCGCCTACTCCCGAAGCAATATTCTGCATTTCGCCCAGTCCCTTGTAGACCTGCTCGAGACGCTCGCTTACAAGCTTAAAGGATTCGTTCATCTTATCCTCGAGAGTTTTCTGGAGCTTTTCGTCTACCGTAGCACGGATAGAGTCAAGCTTCTTGTTATTATCCTCCTGAATATATGTAAGCTGTTTCGAAACAGTCTCCCTTATAGCCTCAAGCTTCTGCTCGTTATTGGCCTCGAGAGTTCTAAGGCGGAGCTCGAGATTCTTCATCTGCTCGGAAACCGAAGTATTCATAGCCTGCTGTTTATCCGTAAGAGACTTATCCATAGCGGTAAGCCTTTCGGAAATATTCACGTTCATATCCGAGATACGCTGACCCTGAAGCTCGGCGCTCTGCTTCTGAGTCTCCCCGAGCATATCCCCCAGATTCTTTACGCTTCCCTGAATACCCGAGGAAATCTCGCTTCTAAGCTGTCTCTGTTCGGAGGAAACCTCCTCCTTAAAGCTTTTTACGGTATCGGAAAAGCCTCCGTCCTTCTTTTTTCCTGCAGTAAGCATAACAACGGAAACAATTCCGAGCGCCAAGGACAAGGAGCATAATACCACAACAATTATATCCATAATCTTTTCCTTTCATTTTTTCACGATAAGAATATTTTATCACACTTTTTTTCATAATTCAAGTATAACACAGCCTGCTGTACCATTAGCAGGACAGAAACAGCTTAAATTAAAGTTAATTACTTAAAAAATAGGCTTATATATTAAAAAAGTAACAAATATATTAAAAACTATTGAAATATAAAGAGAAATTATGTATAATGTGTATGTATGGATGTGCGGAAATCCCGCACAAATAAATCTTGGAGGTTAATATGAAGAAAACCAGAAAATTTGTAGCAGCAATACTTGCTATGGCTTCTCTCCTTTCTATTACTGCCTGCGGCGGTAGCGGCGGAAGAACAGCAGGCGGCGCAGACGCTACAGAAGCTTCCACCACAACAGCACCCCAGACTACACCCGTAACCTACGATACTGACGAAGCTGTACAGGAAGCTATCACAAACATCGAAGTTGACACAAGCTTAAAGCCTGAAAAGAAGCTTAAGTGGATGGCTTGGTGGCCCATCGACGAAACATCTGCGGAAGCAGAGCTTTTCAAGGCTAATTACGGTATTCCTGAGGAAGGCGACACCTCCTACGGCGATTATGCCAACAGCATTTCCCAGTACATAAACGTAGCTTACGGCGAACGCTATGACAAGCTCGGTAATATGGTAGCCGCAGGCGACTCACCCGACGTTTTCCCCTTCGAAATCGGATACTTCCCCCTTTCCGCTTATAAAGGTATGTTCCAGAGCGTAGACGGTATCATCGATACAAACGCTCCCGAATGGGCAGATACAAGAGACGTTATGGATCAGTTTATGTGGGGCGGTAAGAATTACTGTCCTATAACTCAGGTAAATACCTCCTACCTCTTCTTCTACAGAAGAAGCGTGGCTCAGGACGCAGGCCTTGAGGATCCCTACGAATTATATAAGGCAGGCGAATGGACCTGGGATAAGTTCCTCGAAATGGCTGACAAGTTCCAGCAGTCCGGCGAAGGCAGATCTATCTGCGACGGCTACTATGTATCAAGAAGCCTTCTTTGTACAACAGGCGTGCCCCTTGTCGGCATCGAAAACGGAAAGCTCAAGAACAATATGAGCGATCCCGCGGTAGAAAGCGCTATGTCTCTTATTTCCAAGCTTGCTGAAGAAAACTACCGTTACGATAAGGGTAGTCTCAACAACTGGGCTCCCAACATCAAGGAATGGGGCGCAGGCAACATCTTATTTATGGTTGACGGTACTTGGTTCTATGAAGAAACCGCACAGAAGTATATGAGAAAGTTCGAATGGGGCGAGGATGATGTATTCTTTGTACCCGCTCCCCGTGACCCTAACTCTGATAAGTATTATCAGGAAATGAAGGTTGACCCCTATATGCTCGTTTCCGGTTCTTCCAATATCGACACTTATAAGGCTTGGATAAACTGTGTTCTTGCCGCTTCTAAGGACGCTGACGCTAAGGCAGCCCAGAGAGAAAAGAACAAGCGTGACAAGTACTGGACAGACGAACAGCTCGACTACCTCGACGAGCTCACAATAGGCGGTGCTTTAACAGCGGTATTCGACTTCAGAAACGGTATCTCTACATCTTGTGCTGATACTACTTCCGGTAACGCTCCTACCGATATCGTTATCAACCACCCCTATAACGCACCCGAAAACTCCTATACACAGCTTCGTTCCGAACACGAGGGCGAGGTTAATGCGGCTATCGAAGAGCTTAACTCTTCCGTTGCATAATTAAAGTATGATGATACTGCCTGAGGCTTTACGCCTTGGGCAGTATTTTTTATCCCCGATTTCATATTGTTTTCACAGAAAGTTCACGTACTTTCTGTTTTTTCTTATTTTCGGTTAAGGTTCGCCTTATATAATAACGTCATAGGGCAGGAGAATAAAGCCTGCAGAAATAACAGAAAGGAGCTTTTATATTGAAGTACCGACACGAGGTAAAGCACGAGATAACCTATAGCGACCTTCTCGCCCTAAGGCATCGGCTTAAGGCCGTTATGAAGCCCGACGTATACGCCATAGACGGCTCTACGTTAATACGAAGCCTTTACTTCGACAATATTACCGACGAAGCCCTTAAGGATAAGATAAACGGCGTAGGAAAACGTGAAAAATTCCGTATAAGGTATTATAACGACGACCTTAGCTTTATTCGACTCGAAAAAAAGAGCAAGATAAATAATCTTTGCGTTAAGCAGTCCTCGGTTCTTACCTATGAGGAAGCGCTTTCCGTAATAAAAGACGATATCGGCTTCCTTAAGGACAGCGGCGACAGACTTCGCACAGAATTTTACAGCAAGCTTAAATCAGGCGGCTTAATGCCTAAGGCTGTTGTCGAGTACAGGAGGGAGCCTTACACATTTCCTGCTTCGAACGTAAGGGTTACTATCGACTACGATATAAAAACAGGAATAAAGCCCTCGGAATTTCTCGACCCTTCGGCTGTCACGATTCCCGTACCCGATAAGCCTGTTATTCTCGAAGTAAAATGGGATAATTTTCTTCCCGATATCGTAAAGGAAGCGGTAGCTCTCAAGGGCCGCCGTTCGGGCGCATTTTCAAAATATGCCGCCGCAAGAAGCTATAACTGAATAAGAAAGGAAAAACAAAAATGAATTTCGGAGATATTTTTAAATCAAGCTTTTTAGAAAACATCACAAGCGTAGGAATACTGGATATGGCTATCGCACTTATACTCGCCTTCGGTATAGGCCTTTTCATTTTCTTCGTGTATAAAAAGACCTATAGCGGAGTTATGTATTCCTCGGGCTTCGGCGTTACCCTTATCGCTCTTACTATGATTACAACCGTAGTTATTCTCGCCGTTACTTCAAATGTAGTTTTATCCCTCGGTATGGTGGGCGCACTTTCTATCGTACGTTTTCGTACTGCAATAAAGGAGCCTCTCGATATCGCCTTCCTTTTCTGGGCAATAACGGCAGGTATCGTTTTAGCCGCAGGTATGATTCCTCTCGCTGTTGCAGGAAGCATAGCTATAGGCCTTATTCTTCTTATTTTCGTTAATAAAAAGTCCCATTTCAATCCCTATATTGTGGTTGTGAGCTGTGACTGCCACGAGACGGAAAAAAGCGTAAAGGCCTTTCTCGATAAGAATACAAGACGCTGTATAATCAAGAGCAAAAGCGCTCAGAAGGGCAGTATCGAGCTTAATTTCGAAATAAGACTTCCCGACGATAATACCGACTTCGTAAACACCCTTTCCGATATGGAGGGAGTAGAAAGCGCAGTACTCGTAAGCTATAACGGCGAGTATATGGGCTGACCGAAAGGACGCTTTTATGTCAACACATAAGAATTTCGATAAAATATGCTGTGTAATTCTTGCGGTTGTCCTGGTTATTTCGGTATTGTTCTGTTTTTCGGAAAATCTCGGAGTTACCGCCGCCGCAAAAACCACAGGCTACGAAAACAGAATTTTCAGTACCGATATCGTCCATTCCATTGATATAATAATGGAGGATTGGGACAGCTTTATAGAAACCTGTGAAAACGAGGAATATGCGGCCTGTTCCTTAGTCATCGACAACGAGGCTTATAAGAATGTCGCCATAAGAGCAAAGGGAAATACCTCCCTCAGCAGCGTTTCCTCTATGGACAGCGACAGGTACAGCTTCAAAATTGAATTTGACCATTACGATAAAACGAAAACCTATCACGGTCTCGATAAGCTCTGTCTTAATAATCTTATCCAGGATTATTCCCTTATGAAGGATTATCTTACCTATAACCTTATGCGTAAGGCGGGAGCCGCCGCCCCCTTCTGCAGCTTCGTTTACGTTACGGTAAACGGAGAGGATTTCGGGCTGTATCTTGCCGTAGAAGCTATAGAGGACAGCTTCCTGTCCCGAAACTACGGAAACGACAGCGGTAATCTCTATAAGCCAGACAGTATGAGCTTCGGCGGCGGAAAAGGTAACGGAAAGAATTTCAGTATGTCCGACTTTAACGGAAAGCTCGAAGAATTCAACAACCAGCAGGAAGTCCCGGACAATTCCGATAATTCTGACAGCAGTGAAGCTCCTGAAATTCCCGAAAATTCCGAAGGTATAACTCCTCCCGATTTCGGCGGTAACAGAGGCGGAATGCCTGAAGGCTTCGAGGGTATGACCCCTCCGGATTTCGGCGGTAACAGGGGCGGAATGTCCGAAGGCTTCGAAGGTATGACCCCTCCGGATTTCGGCGGTAACAGGGACGAAATGCCCGAAATACCGCAGAATTCCACAGGCTTCGCCGAAAGCTCGGAAACCAACACGTCCGAGTCGGAGGCAGGCAGACAGCCTGCTATGAACGGCGGCTTTAACCGAGGTAACGGCGGCGGAAGAGGCGGTATGGCAAGCAGTGACGTAAAGCTCCAATACACCGACGACAGCTTCGAAAGCTACAGCAATATCTTTGACAGCGCAAAAACCGATATTTCCGACTCCGATAAGGAAAGGCTTATCGCCTCTCTGAAAAAGCTGAGCGAGGGCGGAAATATGGAAGGGACAGTAGATATCGAAGCGGTAATCCGCTATTTCGTTGTCCACGATTTCGTTCAGAACGGCGACAGCTATACAGGCTCTATGATTCATAACTACTATCTGTACGAGGAAGACGGAGTGCTTTCTATGCTTCCCTGGGACTATAATCTTGCCTTCGGAGGCTTTGAAGGCGGAGCTAATGCCACATCAAGCATAAATTCCCCCATAGATTCTCCTGTTTCGGGAGGAAATACCGAGGACAGACCTATGGTGAACTGGATTTTTTCAAGCGAGGAATATTTGAGCCTTTATCACGAAATATATGAAAGCTTTATAGCAGAGGTTTACGAAAGCGGCTACCTCTCCGAGCTTATAGATAACTGCAAAACTCTTATCGCTCCCTACGTGGAAAAGGATCCGACGAAATTCTGTACCTACGAGGAATTCGAAAAGGGTGCAGAAGCTCTTAAGGAGTACTGTATCCTTCGCTGTGAAAGCGTAAAGAAACAGCTTCAAGGCGAGATTCCTGCCACAGAGGCAGAAAGAAACGGAAGCGGTTATACCCTTGTGGACGGAAGCAGTCTGAGCCTTTCCGATATGGGCGGAATGAATACAACTCACGGCAATATGCGTAATGAAGTACCCGCCGACGGTAGTACTGCAGGAGGCTTTATGAAAGCCCCTGATAATAAACGCCACACCTCATAAATTTCCCTATATCCCATTTCTTTTCAGCCCTGTTTCTTTTTTGGGGAGCGGGGCTGAAAACCTTTACGAAGTTGTTAATTTTATGACAAGATAGGTGCGGCATTGTAACCCTCCTGTAACTACGGGCAAAATTTTGGATAAATTATGACGTTGTATTTTGTCATAATATTAAATTTTTCCCTTTAGCAATGCTTTTTTGTTGACAATTACTGTCAAAAATGATAAAATTTAATTAGTAAGAAACGTCCTTCGCAAGCAATCAGGACGTTATCAAAGGGTAAGTTATCAAGAACAGAAGTTAAAAGCTCCGAATGTATGTACATTCGGAGCTTTTTCTTTTATTCATCTGTAGCAGGAGTCTATACCAAGGTATTCTTCAAGAGTAAGACCGCTTGTATGAACCTTTACCGCAAGCTCGGTACCAAGATAACGGATATGCCAGGGCTCGTATTCGTAGCCTGTAGATATCTCGGTTTCGTAAGAGGGATATCTCAGTATAAAGCCGTACTTATAACAGTTCTTGGCAAGCCATTTTCCCTCGGCTGTATCGGCGAACTCGGGCCACATATCGTTTACGTCTATAGCCACGCCAAGCTGATGCTCGGAAAAGCCCGGACGGGCGGAGAAGGAGTCCGCCTGGTCACGGTATGCGTTTTTCCAGTATGTGTATGTATTGACCTGGGTCTCGTAGGAACGGTAGCCCGAAATCCGAAATATATTAAGACCTTCCTTCTTCGCCGCAAGTCTCAGCGCATTGAAGGCCGCCTGAGTCTCCTTAGTAAGAGCGCCCGGGTTATAATTTTTCGGAAGAGGATAGGTTTTATTGGCTATGGGAATACCGTTTACCGTAGTTATATGTGTTACCTCCGAAGCCTTGTTTATACAATGGACGGTAAGAGTATCGTAAACCTTTCCCTTCGAGTCGGTAGCCTTAATAACCACTATTCCCTTTTTAAGGGCAGTAAATTTTCCGTTGGAATTTATCTTGCCTGCGCTTCCCGTTAAGCTCCATTTTACAACAGAGCTTCCGCTTCCCTCAAGCACATAGGAATAATCGAAGCTTTCGCCCTTGTATACCGTATTGGGGCCTTGAATGGTAATTTTTGCTGTTTTTCCTGTTTTACAGGTTACTGCGGAATAACCGCTGTAAATCTTCTTTGCCTTTACGGTTTTATAGGCTCTTATTCTGAACCTGTATTCGGTATTGTTTTTAAGCTTTACAACGGATATACTCTTGGATTTACTGGACTTGAAATTCTTAAGGAGAGTCCATTTCTTTCCGCTATACCATTCAAGCTCATAACCGTCGCCCTCGTTGCATACATTCCAGCTCAGTCTTATGGAATTACTGCTCGACGCGGCGGAAAATCCGCTTATTGAAGGAAGCGTAGTAGTTCCGCTCACTTTTTTACCGTAATTGTAATAGTAGTATTTTCCGCTTTTTTTAATGCAGTATTTCAAGCGGAAGATATAATCCGAGGTAGGCTCAAGCTCTGTCACAGTGTAGCAGTTCACCTTCCCGCCGCTTATATCCTTAAGCTTTACCCATTTCTTATTCACATAGCTTTCAACTCTGTAGCCTACTGCATTATCCTTAATATTCCAGCACAGCTTTATCGAATTATAGGATACCGCTTTAAGGGTAAGCTTCTCTTCCGTTTCCTGAACAGCAGGCTTCCCGTAGGTAGAAGCGGAAGCCTCCGTTATAAAACAGAAGGACATAGCTATAAATAATAAGGGAAGCAGTATTTTACGTAAAATTCCCACCTTTATCATTTCAGCTCCTTATACATCCATATATGGGGACAAAACTCATCATAGTCTCTTTCCTCCGTCAGGGAATAGCCCTGTTTTTCATAGAATAACGAGGCACGCTCCTGCGCGTGAAGGGATATGCGTTCTCCGCCCTTTTCTCTTATGATTCTTTCGGCGGTCTTTATGACATAAGCTCCCGTTCCTTTTCCTCGGAGCTCCTTTTTAACGGCAATCCGACCTAAAATATGGCTTTTTCTTTCTTCGTCGTAAAAAATCCTGCACACGGCTACAGGCTCGCCGCTTCTGTAGAAAACAACGTGGCAGGCTGTATCGTCAATATCGTCGAATTCTTCCCCGAAGCCCTGTTCCTCCACGAAAATTTCGGTTCTTAAGCTTACTGCGTCGGGCGGAAGCTTATCATACACCTTTTCGGTTATATCCATAAAATTATCCTTCCTCCCTGCCTGTATTGAAGGGCTTTACTCTTGAAAAGAGTCAGTCTCTGTGATATAATTAAGTTCAGATAAAAAGCCCCGAAATATACGCCGCCGCAGAAGCCGATAAGGCTACCACAATAAGCGGAAGCTTAAGGTACGCAAGGACTACTGCCACAACGGTACCGATAACGGCGGTAGCCATATCCCCCGTTGAGTAAAAAATCGACGGAATTGTCATAGCGCTTAAAACTCCGTAGGGGATATAATAAAGAAAGCTCTTAAGAAAGGGAGACTTTATCTTCTTTCGGAAGGCGGTAAAGGGTATCATTCTTATAAGATATGTAACTACCGCCATAACCGCAATGTATATAGCTATACTCATTCCTCACGCTCCTCCTTTACAGGAGATATAAGCGCCATTATCGCCGAAGCGGCTACTGCGCTTATAATAACGGCGAAGCCGCCCGAAACTGCGGTAAAAACATACTTGAACAGAATACTTATCGCCGCCGCAATTATAACCACGAATAAAACGCTTCTTTCCTTTCGTGCAGGAGGAATTATTATAGCAAGAAACATTCCGTAAAGAACGATTCCCATAGCGTTGGTTATGTCGGCAGGAAGTATCTGTCCCGCCGCCGCGCCCGAAAAGGTTCCGAGAACCCAGCCGAAGGCGGAAACCACTATGAGCCCGTACATATACCAGGGGGTAACGGGCATTACCTGCGCCGAAGCAACAGCAAATATCTCATCGGTAATTCCGTAGGAGGCTATGAGCCTGTGCTTGGTGGTAAAGGATTTGTCAAGCTTCTGTGAAAGAGAAATTCCCATAAGGGAATAGCGTATATTTATAATGAACTGGGTAAGCGCCATTTCGAAAAGCGTTCCTGCCGCCGCAATTATCGTTACTCCTGCCGCCTGTCCCGCCGATGTAAGATTGGTGAGGGATATAAGCGTAGCCTCGAGAACGGAAAGCCCCGACTGAACCGCCATTATTCCGAAGCCGAAGGATACCGAAAGATATCCGAGAGCTATCGGAATACCGTGAAACATACCCTTTAGAAATTGTACTCTCAATAAAAACTTCCTTTCGAATGTCTGATATCACAAAATAATATTATATCATATTTTGTCGCAAATTGCAATAATTCTTTACATTAAATACCAAATACCTTTATGAAAGGCGGAAAAAAGCTATGAAGAAATATCTTGATGAAGGTTTAAGCGACTTAGAGCGTGCAGAAGCCCTCGCCGACGAAATGACGGCGGAAGAAATGGCGGCACAGCTCAGATACGACGCACCTGCCAACGAAAGAATGGGTATACCTGCCTATAACTGGTGGAACGAGGGTATACACGGTCTCGCCCGCTCGGGAACAGCCACAATGTTCCCACAGGCTATAGGCCTCGCCGCTATGTTCGACCGAGAATTAACCGAAAAGGCGGCGGAGGTAACCTCAACCGAGGCAAGAGCCAAATACAACGAATACGCTTCCTACGGCGACAGGGATATTTATAAGGGGCTGACCCTATGGGCTCCCAATATAAATATCTTCCGCGACCCACGCTGGGGCAGAGGTCACGAAACCTACGGCGAGGACCCTTATCTTACTGCGGAAGAAGGAAAGGCCTTCGTTAAAGGCTTACAGGGCGACGGAAAGCGGCTCAGAACTGCCGCCTGTGCGAAGCATTTCGCTGTCCACAGCGGCCCCGAGGCAGTACGACACAGCTTTAATGCGGAGGCTACTCCGAAGGATATGGAGGAAACCTATCTCCCCGCCTTCGAGGCTCTTATTAAGGAAGCTCACGCCGAGGGCGTAATGGGCGCTTATAACAGGGTAAACGGAGAGCCTGCCTGTGCTTCGGAATTTCTTATGGGTAAGCTTAAGGAATGGGGCTTCGACGGTTATTTCGTTTCCGACTGCTGGGCTATTGCGGATTTTCATCAGAATCACCATATAACCGCTACCGCTTCTGAATCCGCCGCTATGGCTCTTAAGGCAGGCTGTGACCTTAACTGCGGCTGTACCTATATGAACCTTCTTACAGCTCTGGATGAAGGGCTTATCCAGGAAAAGGATATAAGAACGGCCTTCATTCACCTTATGAAAACAAGGATAAGGCTCGGTATGTTTGATAAGAAAACAGTCTTTGATGATATTCCATACGATATAGTTGCCTGCGATAAACACAAGGAGCTTGCTTTAAAATGCGCCGAGAAGTCAATTGTGCTTCTTGAGAATAACGGAGTACTGCCCCTCGACGAAAATAAAATTAAAAAGCTTGCGGTTATCGGACCCAATGCCGACAGCCGTACCGTTCTCGAAGGAAACTACAACGGTACTGCCGACGATTATATAACCTTCCTCAGAGGTATTAAGGAACGCTTTTCGGGCAGGATTCTCTACGCCGAAGGCTGTCATCTCTATAAGGACAGATCCTCTGTTCTTGCTATGGAGGGAGACCGCTACGCCGAAGCCTTCGCCGCCGCAAAAAATTCCGACGCAGTTATACTCTGCCTCGGACTTGACGCAACCCTCGAGGGCGAGGAGGGGGACACAGGAAACGAATTTTCCTCGGGAGATAAAAACGACCTTCGTCTCCCCCTGTCACAGCGCAAGCTTATCGAGACAGTTAAAAAAGCGGGAAAGCCGATAATTCTCGTCTGTGCGGCAGGAAGCTCCATAAACACCGAAAGCGACGCCGACGCAATAATCCATACCTGGTATCCGGGAGAACAGGGCGGAAAAGCCTTGGCTGAAATCATTTTCGGGGATATTTCTCCCTCGGGAAAGCTTCCTGTTACCTTCTATAAAAATTCGGACGCACTTCCCGATTTTACCGATTATTCTATGAAGAACAGGACCTACCGCTACCTCGAAAACAGCGATAATGTCCTTTATCCCTTCGGCTACGGCCTTACCTACGGAAATATAAGCTGTACCGATATACGCTACTGCGGCAAAAAGGCGGTAGTAACCGCCGTAAATAACAGCAGTACCGATACAGAGGATGTAATTGAGCTTTATATAAAGGATTACTCGGAGCAGGCCGTACCCAATCCCTGTCTTTGCGGCTTTAAGAGAATAGCTCTTAAGGGCGGAGAAAGTACCGAGGTGGAATTTGCGCTGACGGATAAGGCCTTTACCGCCGTAAACGAAAAGGGCGAAAGGAAACGCTTCGGAAACCGCTTTACTATTTATGCGGGAACACACGCCCCCGACAGTCTCAGCACCTCTTTAAGCGGCAGTAAATGTGTTGACATAACTATTTCGTTATGATAAAATAATAGTGAAAAATAACCAGAAAGGTCGTAAAAACGTGAGGAAGATAAAAAGGCGTACCGTCGAGGAGGATATAAAGTTTATCCTTAACCAGGATACCCCCGACGGAATAAAAAAGGAATACAGAAATGCTGCCAGAAATCTTATAAAGCTTATGAAACGTCATAAGCGAAACTCTATCGTCATCACAAGCTGTAACAGCGGCGAGGGTAAAAGTCTTTGCTGTGCGAATCTTGCGGCGGCATTGGCAGGTCTCGGAAAAACCGTTCTCATAGTTGACGGAAATATACGTAAGCCTTATATCCACAGCCTTTTCGGACTTCCTAACGAACGTGGCCTTACTTCGGTACTGAGCGAGGACAATTTCCCCGCCTCTACGGTAAGAGACGGAATATACGCCATAACCTCGGGTCCCTCTATAGATAATATCCCCGAGCATCTTGGCGGCGTACATATGGAACGCTTTATAAATTCCTCCGAAACCTGGTACGACTATATACTTATAGATATGCCCGATATAAAAAAGGACGAGGTCCTCGCTATGAATAAATTTGTGGCAGGAATCCTTCTCGTTATCCGTGAGAACTATACCCGCCACGACGAGGTTATACAGTCCTTAAAGCGGATAAAGGGCTCGGGCGGAGTACTTATCGGATTCCTTAAATCCTGCTGTACAAAAGAATGAAAAACCCGAAAGGAAACGGCATAATATGATTGAAAATACATTACAGGCGCTTCTTAATTACGCAGTATCAAAGTCCCTTATCTCTCCCCGTGACGAAATCTGCGTAAGAAATATGCTTATTGACGTGATGAGGCTTTCCTCCTGGGAGGTTACGGAGGTTCCCGAAAATCTTACGATAGATGAAATACTCGATACCCTTACCGACTATGCGGTAGAAAAGGGTATTATCGAGGACACCTCAACCTGCCGCGATATATTCGATACCAAGCTTATGGGAATTCTTACTGCATTACCAAGTAAAGTAAATTCCGATTTCCTTACCTACTACGCTATGAGCCCCGAAAGAGCTACCGCCTGGTATTATAATTTCAGCAAGAATACCAACTACGTCCGTGCAGGACGTATAGCGAAGGACGTATGCTGGAAATACGACTGTGACTACGGCTCCCTCGATATTACCATAAACCGTTCAAAGCCCGAAAAGGATCCCCGTGATATTGCGGCGGCAAAGAACGCGCCGCAGACTAAATATCCCGCCTGTCTGCTCTGTATCGAAAATACAGGCTTCAGCGGAACTCTTACACATCCTGCACGACAGAATTTACGTCCCGTTTCCGTAACCGTAAACAACGAGGAATGGTGGCTCCAGTATTCTCCCTACGGCTATTATAACGAGCACTGTATCGTGTTCAACGACAAGCATATACCTATGGTTATCGACAAGGCGATTTTCGGAAAGCTTTTCGATATTCTCGATTTTCTCCCTCATTATTTTATCGGCTCTAATGCCGACCTTCCGATAGTAGGCGGCTCTATCCTGAGCCACGAGCATTTTCAGGGCGGCCACTACACCTTCCCTATGGAGACCTCGGAAATCGAAAAGGAATTTACTCTTTCCTCCTTCCCCGAGGTTAAGGCAGGAATCGTAAAATGGCCTATGTCGGTTATACGTTTAAGAAGCGGTAACCGTGAACAGCTCGCCGAAGCCGCCGACCATATCCTTACCGAATGGAGAGGCTACAGCGACGAAAGCGCCGATATTTTCGCCTTCTCGGGCGAAACTCCCCATAATACCGTAACACCTATCGCAAGAATGCACGGAAACGAATATGAATGCGACCTTGTTCTCCGTAATAACAGAACTACAGAGGAACGACCCCTCGGACTTTTCCACCCCGGTCCCTCCCTTCACCATATCAAGAAGGAAAATATCGGGCTTATCGAGGTTATGGGGCTGGCTGTACTTCCTGCTCGTCTTGTGGAGGAAATGGATTTACTGGGTAAGGCTCTTGCGGCTGACGGCGTAAAGGGACTGAGAGAGGACGAGGTTCTCGGTAAACACGCAGACTGGGCGGAGGAGTTCTACCCGAAATACAGCATTACTGCCGATAACGTTCAGGAAATATTACATAAGGAAATCGGCGCTGTTTTTGAACAGGTACTCCTTGACGCAGGCGTATTCAAGCGTACCGAAAACGGTATGAATGCCTTTATGAAATTTATTGATACATTATAAAACAGAAACCTGAGAAGAACAAAGCTTCTCAGGTTTTCTCTTTATTCCTTCGCCTTTTCAGCAAGCTTAAGATAGCTTTCGGCAAGCTCCTTATCTATCATTTCAAATGTAGTCCTGTCATAGAACACATCGGTAATATCCCAGAGTACAGGGCATAAGCCGTTGTCTATTGCCGCTTCACAGGTTTTCGTAAGGAAGTTTCTAATCTGCTCGGGCTCCTTATTTCCTGTAGAAACGCCGTATTCGCCGATAATTACAGGAATACCCTTGTCGACATAATGCTCCTTCATCATACCCATATACTTATTAAGCTCTTTTATATCCTTTTCCGTGCCCCAGGTCTTTCTCGCCTTGCCCCAGCTTGCGTCCTTTTCGAGAATACAGAAGGTGGAGGGGGTATAATAATGCACCGAAACCGCACATCTTCCCGCAGGGTCGTCGGGCATCTCAAAAAGCTCGTCGCAGGTAAGGTCTATATCTGTGGCATAGCCTGCGATAAGAAGGTGACGACTTGCGTTGTTGCCGCCGCTGTTTCTTACGATATCCACGAACTTCTGATTTATCTCGTTAAGCAGTCCGTAGGCCTCCTCCTTACCCTCGGTTCCGCCGTAACGATTCCATACGTCGTTCCAGCAGCCCTCTTCATTAAGAGACTCGAACATAAGATAATCGCCGTAGTCCTTGTAATTTTCCGAAAGCTGTTCCCAGATTCGGGTGTATTTCTTCATACATTCTTCCTTTTCGGCAGGGAATTTCTCCCACCAGCCGCCGTCCCAGTGAATGTTCATTACAACATAAAGCCCTGCGTCAAGAGCCCAGTCTATAACCTCGTTTACTCTCGCCATAAGCTCGGGACTTATAGTATAATCCTCCGCCATAAGATTTGACCAGGCAACGGGAACTCGTAAAACGCCGAAGCCTGCCTCCTTATAACCCTTTATGAGCTCCTCGGTAATTATCGGACTTCCCCAGGCTTTTTCATAGCCCGATACTCCGCCGCTCTGACTTATCCAGTCGCCGCAGGCCTCGAAGGTATTACCGAGATTTATACCTACCCCCATATCCTTAACAAGCTCCATCGTGGTTATCTCACGCATAAGAGGAGCCTTTTCTTCCGCTGTCTCAGTAACCGCTTCGGCTACAGCCTCGGTTTCCGCTTCGGGAGTCTCTTCCGTTTTTCCGCAGGAGCATAAAAGCATAGCTCCCGTTACAATAAGAGCGGAAAGCTTTAACAATTTCATCATAAAAAACGCCTTTCTTATTTCACAAATACAAAGGAAAGCAACTCAAAAAGATTGCGTCCCTTAAACATATCCTTAGCCCAGCCCTCGTAGCTCTGCTGAGCGGTGATATAGAGGGAATGTCTGCCCGTTACGGGGGGAAGCTTTATGGTTACTACGCCGTCGTTCATTCCGAATTCCCCGCTTCCCGATTCTTCACCCTCGGCGCTGTCAAGGTAAACCTTTATTTTTCCCTTACAGCCGCAGCCCCTTATCTTACATTTCAGAGTTACGGGAGTCTTGTCGTCGTTTCCGAACTCAAAGTATTTCCAGCCCATAACTGCGCCGTCGGTAATCATAGTTATACAACGTTCGAACTCGTCCCTTTCGGTTATTATGCAGCCGCCTTTAAGTACGCAGGCTGTATCGGAATATGTAATCTTGTAGGGGTTAAGATATTCCTCAAAGCCGAGGGAGGTCATCTCTACCTGTGGGATAGTACCGTCGGGCAGTATCTCTATCCTTTCCACACAGCCTCTTCTCGACATTATCGAGCCGTTGGTCATTCTGTGGTAGAAAATATACCACTGTCCGTTTATCTCCATAATTGAGCCGTGATCGTTTCCGCCCGGGTAATCTACTCCGTTGTCTATGATTGTTCCCTTATATTCGAAGGGGCCTCGGGGAGAGTCGCTTACTGCATAATCAAGGCGGCTTCCTATCTTCGGAGAATAAATCATATAGTAACGGTCTCCTACCTTACGGGGAGAACAGGCCTCAAAGAAGCAATGGGGCTCCTCCACAGGGATAATCTTCTCCATATATGTACCGTCGATAATTTCGTACATATTCTCCCCATTTATTTCCGCCATATATGAGCCGAGATAGCCGCAGTAGATATATACCCTTCCGTCATCGTCCACAAGCACGCCCGGGTCAATAAAGGTACCGTCGTCGTAATGCTTATCTATATTGTAAGAGTATTTCGACAGGAGAGTGAAGGGGCCCTCGGGTCTGTCGCTTACGGCAACACAGCCCTTAGCGCCAACAATATATGCATAAAGATAATATTTACCGTCCTTCTCCACAACATCGGGAGCGTAAAGCTCGTTGTCCGTCCAGTCTACGTCAGCCTTGTGGCCGTCGAAATCACGGGTAGAAAAAGCCGTACCGTGACAGGTCCATTCGTTCAGGTTATCAAGAGGCGCCGACCAGACCTTGAGCCTGTAGTCGCAAAACATCTCGCCGCCGACTCTGTCGTGGGAGCCGTAGACGTAAATTCTGTCGCCGAAAACACGGGGTTCTCCGTCGGGAATATATTCCCAGTTCGGAAGATAAGGATTAGCCATATCCGTTTCCGCCTTTCATAAAAGTCTATAGTTTAATTTTAATGCCGTAAAATCTCTCACGCCTTAATAAATCTGCCAAAGTATAGCATTTTTTTGCCACAGAAATAATGATTTTTCTTGCAGGAGGCTTCGATATATGGTATAATGCAGACAGGAGGCGATTAAATGGAAAATATGAAGCTCAGCTATTTTACACAGGACGAAAGCTTCCCCTTTTATATAAACTACGGAACCCATACCGAGAATATGTTTCTTCACGGTCACGAGGATTTTTTTGAACTTGTTATTATCTTAGACGGTAAGGCCGACCATATCGTAGGAGAGGAACGCTTCGAGGTTAAAAAGGGAGATGTTTTCGCAGTAGGCAACGATATATGTCACGGCTACGAAAATCCCGAAAATCTTAAGATATGTAATATAATGTTCAGGCCCGAAGCCCTTATTTCCGCCGACCACGACCTTAAACAGCTCCCGGGCTTCCACGCTCTTTTTCTCATAGAGCCAAGCTTCACAAGCTCGAAAAATTTCAAGAGCAGGCTTAAAATAAGTACCGACCTTTTCACCGAAATAAAACAGATCATCGGCGGAGCAATAAGAGAATATGCAAGCGGAAGCAAGGGAAGAAAAACTATGCTTACCTCATATTTTCTGAGACTGGCGGTAATACTTTCGAGAGCCTACGAGGAAGCCGAGCCTATGAAGGAGATAGCGGGAATAGCGGAGGCCGCCGCCTATATGGAAAGCAACTACAACGAGGATATTTCGATAGAAAGACTCGTAGATATCTCCCATTATTCACAGCGTCACTTTATCAGACTTTTCTCCGACGCCTATCACGTCTCACCGCAGAAATATCTTACCTCGATACGACTGCGCCACGCCTGTACGATACTTAAGGATACCGACCTGAGCGTTACGGAAACGGCGATGTACTGCGGCTTCGGAGACCCGAATTATTTCAGCCGTATTTTCAAGAAATATTCGGGAATGACCCCTCTCCAGTACCGTAAGGAAGCAGGACTTATGTAAGAAAGGACAGAATATGGAAATAAATCTTAAAGGAAAAAAAGCTATAGTAACGGGAGGAAGCGGAGGACTCGGAAGAACGATAGTCCGTACCCTTGCGGAATGCGGAGCCGACGTGGCTATCCATTATCATTCCGACGAAAAGAATGCCGAGCTTCTCGTAAAGGAGCTTAAGGCTATGGGCAGGAATGCTGTCGCCGTAAGGGCGGATATTACCGATGAAAAAAGCGTAAATGAAATGAAAAAAGAGATTGAGGAACGCTTCGGAATGCCCGATATTATGGTAGTTAATGCAGTAATACAGTATCAGTGGAAGCCGCTTCTCGAACAGGATATCTCCGATTATTACAGCCAGTTCGAAAGCTGCGGAATGCAAATGGTGTATATGTCGAAGGCCTTTATCCCCTATATGAAGGAGCAGAATTACGGAAGAATAGTGGTAATGAATACGGAATGTTCATTTATGGCGGAGGAGAACTGTTCCGCCTATACCGCCGCTAAGCGCGGACTTGATGGAATAGTAAGAGTCTTAGCCAAGGAGGTAGGCAGAAATAATATCACCGTTAATCAGATTGCTCCCGGCTGGACAATAACCGATAAGGAAAGAGAAAACGGCGTAAATCCCGCTCCCGAATATGTTGCCACAGTCCCCCTTAACCGTCGAGGAACCGATACCGATATAGCGAATATGACTGCATTTTTAGCGTCGGATTTAGCTTCCTTTACAACGGGCGCTTATATACCTGTGAACGGCGGAAGAACTATGCCCTGTATATAAATAATCACAGAGAAAAAATCCGTGTATGAAAATCATACACGGAATTTTTTATTTGTATTCTTCCATAAGCGCCTTAAATGCAGGCATTGAATTTTCGATAGTCTCCGTAGCTACGCAGTAGGATATTCTTACATAGCCCGGACAGCCGAAGCCGTCTCCCGCCACAAGTAAAAGCTCGTGCTTCTTGGCCTTTTCACAGAAAGCGTTTGCGTCGCTTTCGGGAGCCTTTACGAAAAGGTAGAATGCGCCGTCGGGCTTTACGCAGTCATATCCGATTTCGGTAAGACCGCCGTAAAGTAAGTCGCGGTTTTTCTTGTACTGGGAAATATCTCCCGTCTTTCCTACGCATTTTGCCACAACGTGCTGGAAAAGAGTAGGCGCACAAACGTAGCCGAGAACTCTGCCTGCGCCGCATACGGAAGCGTAGACATTTTTGCTGTCGGTTACCTCGTCGGGAACAAGTATGTAGCCGATACGCTCGCCGGGAAGCGAAAGGGACTTACTGTAGGAATAACAAACGATTGTATTCTTATAATACTTCGTAACGAAGGGAACGAAGGTTTCCTTATCATAAACAAGCTCTCTGTAGGGCTCGTCGGCGATAAGGTATATTTCACGGTTGTATTCCGCCGACTTTCTTTCAAGAATTTCAGCAAGCTTCTTAATCGTATCCTCGGAATAAACCACGCCCGAAGGATTATTCGGGGAATTTATTATTACCGCACGGGTGTTGTCGTTTATAGTATTCTCGAATTTTTCAAAATCAAGCTTAAAGCCGTCCGTATCAACAGGGATTACGTTAAGCTTTCCGCCCTGTCCCTCTACGAAAACCTTATACTCGGGGAAATAGGGAGCGAAGGTTATAACCTCCTCGTCCTTCAGAAGTACTGCACGGAGGGAAATACAAAGAGAAGCCGCCGCGCCGCAGGTCATATAAAGGTTATCGGCATTAAAGGAAGTACCGTGAGTTTTATTGAGATAATCGGCAATAGCGGCTCTTACGGAAGCGTCGCCCTGTGCCGAGGAGTAGCCGTGAAGGATTACAGGGTCAGCCGTTTCGATAAGCTCCTTTATTGCAGTATTTATACATTCGGGAGCAGGGATACTGGGGTTACCGATACTGAAATCGAAAACCTTATCCTCGCCTATCTCTGCCTTTCTTTTCTTTCCGTATTCAAAAAGCTCTCTTATTGCGGAACGCTTAAGTCCGAGAGCAAGGGGTTCCTTAGGTAACATAACTACATTCCTTTCCAAAATCATTTGATTTATTCTAACATATTTCGGAAGTTTTTTCAAGTATCCCTATTTCTTTTTTCCTGCTTCTTTAAAATAAGGAGTCCTATAATCATTACTGCAGGAAAAATAAGAGGAAGAGCGAGGCCTGTACGAAGGTCGCCGCCGAAGGCGTCGGAAACTATACCTACTAATGCAGGCCCCAGCATACAGCCTGTATCCCCCGCAAGAGCCAGAAGCGCAAACATCGCCGTACCGCCGAGGGGACAGACTACGGTGCTTCTGCTAAAGGTTCCAGGCCACATAACGCCTACGGCAAAGCCGCATATTACACAGCCTGCAAGCCCCGCCGCAGGAACAGGTATAAAGGCGGCTACCGCATATCCGATTATACAGATAACCGAGCTTATAATCATATAGCGTGTAATATCGAGCTTACTTCCCATAACGGAATGGATTACTCTCGATAATCCCATTACAACAGCGAAGGCGCAGGGGCCGAGAAGGTCGCCTATAGCTTTCGGTACTCCGAGAGCGCTTTCTGCGAAGGCCGAGGCCCACTGGCTCATAGAAAGCTCCGAGGCTCCCGCACAAAGCATCAGCAGTATAAGAATAAGAAAGGTTCCCGATTTAAGAAGCTCTCTCGTTCTCATTCCCTCTCCCTCCTCGGTAAGCCTTCCGATAGGTACGAGAGTGAAAAATACTGCATTAAATACAGGAATAATAGCCCAAAGACAGGAAAGAAGCCGCCAGCTTTCAATCCCGAAGCAGTAAATGAAAAGCGTAGAAAGTCCGATAACCGCTACGCTTCCCCAACAATAGAAGGAATGTAAAAGGCTCATAGCCGCCGATTTATTATCTGTGGGACAGGCTTCAACTATAGGGCTTATAAGGATTTCGGTAAGGCCGCCCCCTACCGCATAAAGAATAACCGATACAGCCAGTCCGATAAAAGGGTCGGGAATTATATCGGGCAGGAAGGAAAGCCCCAAAAAGCCCAGTGCGGCGAAGATATGGGCCGCAACAACGGAAGGCCTGTAGCCGATTTTATCCACGAGCTTTACCGCCGCCGCGTCTACGGAAAGCTGGACTCCGAAATTAAGCATAATAAGAAGCGAGATTTTTTCCAGGCCTATCCCGAATTCCGTACCGAAATGGATAAAGAGAAGAGGGATGAAATTATTTATTGCAGCCTGTGTTATGTAGCCGATATAGCTTGCGGCAATGGTACATTTATAGTTATTTCTTACGGACATTTTTTCCTCCGATGATATTTTGAATTCACGAAAACATATTATATCACAGCATTTTTCAAAAAGCAAGCAAAAAAATCAGACCCCGAAAAACAATTCTTTCGGAGTCTGATAACTGCATTATTTTATTTTTCGCCGTAAGCTTCTTATTTCGACGCAATATAGGGGGCGATAGAAGAAGCAAGAACGTTCTTGGGAATAGTCTGTAACCATACCTTACCGGGGCCTGTGATTACTGTGTTGAAGAAGCCTTCGCCGCCGAGAAGAGCGTTACCGATACCCTTTACACCCTGTACGTCTACGCTTACCGTAGATTCCATAACAGCAAGATTACCTGTATCAACTACGAGAGACTGACCTGCCGCAAGCTCATACTGCATCACCGAGCCGTCAATTTCAAGGAATACGTAGCCGTTTCCTGTGAACTTCTGGAGAATAAAGCCTTCACCGCCGAAGAAGCCTGCCATTCCCTTCTTCTGGAAATGAACGGAAACTTCTACGCCTGCTTCGCTTGCTAAAAATGCGGATTTCTGAGCGATGATGGTGTTGCCCGCGTCAATTTTGAATGCAAGAATTTCGCCGGGGAAGCTTGACGCACAGGCAAGCATTCCGGGACCGCCCTGTGCGGTATATGTATTCTGGAACATTGACTCGCCGCTGAAAAGTCTGCCGAAAGCCTTTCCTACACTGCCGGCGCCGGTAGACATCTGCATATTGGGAGACATCCAGCTCATAGCGCCCTTTTCTGTTTTGATTGATTCCCCTGCCTCAACGTTCATAATTACAACGGGAAGAGGACTGCCCTTAATTTCATAATTCATAGCAAATAGCTCCTTTATATTTGATAATGTTATTTTATCACATTATTAAAATATATTCAAGCCGATAATGCAATATATTTTCTTTATTGCAGAAAAATTTTCAATACTCTTTTTGGCATATAAGTCATAGGTAGTTACATTTCGGATATTTTTAGTGAATATTCCGACAGAATTTACAGATAACTATAGCGAAGCAATCAGAATGCATATCAAAGGAAAGGAATATTCAACTATGAATACATTTTATAAATTAGCTTCGGTTTTTGTCGGAGTAATTCTCTGTACAACCATTATGAAAACTACTGCCTCGGTACCCGCATATTCTCAGGTCGGCTCTACGGGTATAGAGGTTGAGGAAATTCAGAGAATTCTGAGAGACAGAGGCCTTTTCAACGGCTCTATCACAGGCTATTACGGCTCACAGACCGAGAAGGCCGTCCTCGCCTTCCAGAAACAACAGGGTCTTAACCAGACAGGTATCGCCGACGACGCAACCCTTAAAAGACTCGGAATTACTATCGGAAATTTTCCTAATGCAACTCAGGCGAATATCAACCTTCTCGCAAGAATTATTTCTGCCGAGGGAAGAGGAGAGCCCTATATCGGGCAGGTAGCTATCGGTGCGGTTATATGTAATCGTATCGAGCACCCCTCCTTCCCCGACACTCTCGCAGGAGTTATCTATCAGAACGGAGCCTTTACCGCTATCTATGACGGCCAGTTCAATGAGCCTGTGGCGGAAAGCGCATACGCGGCGGCAAGAGACGCCTTATCGGGCTGGGATCCCAGCGGCGGCGCTATATACTACTACAACCCCGCTAAAACAAGCAATAATTTTATCCATTCCCGACCTGTCATCAAGGTTATCGGAAATCACCGCTTCTGTTCATAAACGGTAACACGAAATAAGCATCCGCCTACGGGACGCCCTGCCATTGAGCCTTGCTCAATGCGCCGCAGCACGGCTGCGGCGGTTTCGCGCCAGCGAAACGCAGGGCGTCCCTGCGCTGTGCCGTAAGCTGTACTTTCCTGTACTTGACAAAATCCACCATAAGTAATATAATGAATAAGTATGATAAAAATATAGCAATATCATTATAACCGACTCCCTAAAGAAAGGAACGTTTAATATGCTTGAGCTTATAAATGTAGGTTTTGAGGCGGATAACGAACAGGGTCACAAGGAAATACTCAGTAACATAAACCTTACAATAAATGACAGATTCGTAGCAATAACAGGGCCTAACGGCGGCGGTAAATCCACCCTCGCCAAGATTATTGCAGGTATATATCAGCCCACCTCGGGAAAAATCCTTTTCGACGGTACCAATATAACCAATATGTCCATAACCGAACGCGCAAGACTCGGAATAAGCTACGCTTTTCAGCAGCCTGTACGCTTCAAAGGGCTTTGTGTAAAGGATCTTCTCGGCCTTGCGGCAGGAAAGAATATCAGCGTTGATGAAGCCTGTTCCCTTTTATCCGAGGTCGGCCTTTGCGCAAGAGATTATATCAACCGCGAGCTTAACGCAAGCCTTTCGGGCGGCGAGCTTAAGCGTATAGAAATCGCTATGGTTCTCGCAAGAGGCACAAAGCTCTCTATTTTCGATGAGCCTGAGGCAGGTATCGACCTCTGGAGCTTCCAGAGTCTTATCCGTGTATTCGAAAAAATGCACGCTCAGACAAAGGGCAATATCATAATCATAAGCCACCAGGAGCGTATCCTCAATATTGCGGATACTATCGTGGTTATCCGTAACGGAAACGTAGCTAAGGCAGGCGCTAAGTCCGATATTCTCCCCGGCCTTTTGAGCAGCGCCGACGCAGGCAGTGCCTGCAGCGCTTTACTGGATAAGATTGATGATAAGAAAGGAGCTGTAAAGTAATGGAAATTAACGCTATTGAAAAAAAGCTCCTTAAGGAAATAGCCGAGCTTGACGCTCTCCCTGTGGGTGCGTATAACATAAGAAGAGACGGCGCTTCTCTCGGAAGAAATACTACTGCAAATATAGATATAGTACCTAAGGAAAATAATTCCGGTATCGATATTTTTATCAAGGACAACACCGTAAACGAAAGCCTTCATATCCCTGTAATTATGAGCAGAACGGGGCTTAAGGATACCGTGTACAACGATTTCCATATCGGCGAAAACTGCGATATAACTATTGTTGCAGGCTGTGGTATCCATAACAGCGGCTGCGGCGATTCCGCCCACGACGGTATTCATACCTTCTATGTGGGTAAGAATTCGAAGGTTCGCTACGTAGAAAAGCATTACGGCGAAGGCTCGGGAACAGGCAAGCGCCTTATGAACCCCGAAACCGTTATTCATCTCGAAGAAAACGCAAGACTTGAAATGGAAACCTCACAGATAGGCGGAATTGACGATACAGAGCGTAAGACTACCGCTACTCTTAAGGAAAAGGCAAGCCTTATCGTAAAGGAAAAAATCCTTACCGAGGGCGAACAGAGAGCCGTTACCGATTTCCTTGTGGATATGAACGGAGACGGCTGTTCCGCTAACGTAGTTTCCCGAAGCGTAGCCAAGGACAGAAGTACTCAGGATTTCTTAAGCCGTATAAACGGAAATTGCGCTTGTACAGGTCACACGGAATGCGACGCTATCATTATGGATAATGCCTGTGTTCTCGCAACTCCTCAGCTTCAGGCAAATAATATTGACGCAGGACTTATCCACGAAGCCGCTATCGGTAAAATCGCAGGAGAACAGCTTATTAAGCTTATGACCCTCGGCTTAACCGAGCAGGAGGCAGAGGAGCAGATTATTAACGGCTTCCTCGCTTAATGAATAATCGGAAATCTGTCAGATGTTTATTCTGACAGATTTTTTTGTAAATCAGAGACAGCAAAATGCTCCTCGGAAGCTATTTCTGAGGAGCATTTTTATTTATCTTCAGTTCTGCGGTTTCCTGCCGTGACAGAACTCCGCATTAGCGCAGTCCTTACAGCCGCAGGAACAGGAGCTCTTTCCCGAACGCTTATCCTTAACCGCCTTTATTATTATAGCCGCAAGCAAACCGGCTACAATCAAAGCCACAATAATCGTTCCGAGATTAGCCGTTATAAAATCTATCATAGCCGCTCCTTTCTCCCGCTTTTGCAGGATGCTTACCTGGAAGTAAGTCTTGTTGCCTCCTTATAGGGCTTGGCAAGCATATATACGATGAACGCAAGCACAAGTACAGCCGCAATAAATCCGATTATATTGGGAGTGCCTGCGAAAAGGGAGCCTACCTGGAAAACGATAAGGGAAATTGCGTAAGCGAATACACACTGATATGTTATAGCGAATGCAGTCCACTTACCGCTGTTCATTTCTCTCTTGATAGCGCCCATAGCCGCGAAGCAGGGAGCACAGAGAAGATTGAAGATAAGGAAGGAGTAAGCGGAAAGCTGGGTCATACCCATAAAGTCGAGAACGCCGAATACGCCGACAACCTCTTCCTTTGCTACAAGTCCCATAATTGTTGCTACTGCCGCCGCAGGATCAGCAAAGCCTAAGGGAGCGAAGATCCAGCAGATTACACTGCCTATAATGCCGAGAATACTGTCGCTGAGTTCGAGCTCTGTGCTGAAGCCGAAACCGCCATCGGGAAGATTTCCAAATACGGAGCCTGCCCAGATAATTACGGAAGCGAGAAGGATAACGGTACCTGCTCTCTTGATAAAGGACCAGCCTCTTTCCCACATAGAACGGAGAATACCGCTTACGGTAGGAAGATGATATGCGGGAAGCTCCATAACGAAGGGAGCGGGGTCGCCCGAGAACATTTTTGTCTTTTTAAGAATTATACCCGAAATAATTACCGCAGCCATACCGATAAAGTAAGCGCTGGGCGATACCCACCAGGCGTTGTCGAATAAAGCTCCTGCAATAAGAGCGATAATCGGAAGCTTAGCGCCGCAGGGGATAAAGGTTGTTGTTATAATAGTCATTCGGCGGTCACGTTCGTTTTCGATAGTTCTCGAAGCCATAATACCGGGAACGCCGCAGCCTGTACCGATAAGCATAGGAATAAAGGATTTACCAGAAAGACCGAACTTACGGAAAATTCTGTCCATAACGAAAGCGATTCGAGCCATATAGCCACAGCTTTCAAGGAATGCAAGGAAAATAAAGAGCACGAGCATCTGGGGAACGAAGCCGAGAACAGCGCCCACACCGCCTACAATACCGTCAAGGATAAGGCTCTTAAGCCATTCTGCACAGCTTATAGCGTCAAGTCCGCTTTCAACAAGCACGGGAACGCCGGGCACCCATACGCCGTAAGCGTCGGGAGAAGGAACACCCTCCATAGGCTCTTCAACTATTGCGGAAAGGTCGTAGCCCGCTTCGGCGAGACTATCGCCGTAGGAGCCGAGGGCTTCGTCAAAGCCGCCGAAGTCAGCCTCTTCGATTGCGCCCATAATATCCTCGGCGCCGACAACGCCTGCGTCAACGGCAGACTGTGCCGCTGTGGAAAGCTCTTCTGTGAAAATGTACTGTCCTGCATATTCATCAACAGCCGCCTCATATTCAGATACGCCGATGTTGAATAAATGGAAGCCGTCGCCGAAAAGTCCGTCGTTTGTCCAGTCAGTTACCCAGGTACCTATCGTTGTAACGGAAATAAAGTAAACCAGGAACATTACTACTGCGAAAATAGGAAGCGCAAGGATTCTGTTTGTTACTATCTTATCGATTTTGTCGGAGATAGTAAGACCGCCCTTGTTCTTCTTTTTAAGACAGCCCTTTATAATAGAGGCTATGTAAATATATCTTTCGTTGGTGATGATGCTTTCTGCGTCATCGTCCATTTCCTCTTCTGCGCCTACAATATCCTTTTCGATATGAGCTCTCGTATCCTCGGGAAGCTTTAACATTTCGAGAACCTTTTCGTCACGTTCGAAAATCTTTATAGCGTACCATCTCTGCTGTTCCTCGGGAATATCGTGGAGGAAGGCCTCTTCGATATGAGCGATAGCGTGTTCAACACAGCCGCAGAAGCTGTGTCTGGGCTTTACGGGAGCATTGCTGTTAGCCGCTTCTACTGCCTTTTCGGCGGCTTCGGTAATTCCCGTACCCTTTAAGGCGGAAATTTCCACAACGCTGCAGCCTAATTCCTTGGCAAGCTGTTCGGTATTTATAACGTCGCCGTTCTTACGAACAATATCCATCATATTTACGGCCGCTACCACAGGAATACCGAGCTCAACAAGCTGGGTTGTAAGATAAAGGTTTCTTTCGAGGTTTGTACCGTCGATAATATTAAGGATAGCGTCGGGGCGTTCTCCGATAAGGTAATTTCTCGCTACAACCTCCTCCAGTGTATAGGGAGAAAGAGAATAAATACCGGGAAGGTCGGTTATCGTAACATCATTATGACCCTTAAGCTTACCCTCCTTCTTTTCTACCGTTACGCCGGGCCAGTTACCCACGAACTGGTTCGAGCCCGTAAGAGCGTTGAACAGCGTTGTTTTACCTGCATTCGGATTGCCTGCAAGTGCAATTGTTATTGACATCGTATTTCGTCCTTTCTTTGCAGTTAGATTTCACTAACAAATTATCAAAAAATTATTCGGTCTCTATCATTTCTGCGTCAGCCTTACGGAGAGAAAGCTCGTAGCCTCTTACAGTAACCTCGATAGGATCGCCTAAGGGAGCTACCTTACGAACGGTGATTTCTACGCCCTTGGTTATACCCATATCCATAATTCTGCGTTTTACAGCACCTTCGCCTGTAAGCTTCTTAACCTTTACGGTTTCGCCTATCTTTGCATCTCTTAATGTTGCCATATATTTCAGTCCTTTCAGATATTATTATACCATTATCTTACAAGCCATCTCCTTGGAGACTGCTACACGGGATTCCTTCACGTTTACAATAACGTTTCCGCCGATTTCGTTGATTATAGTAACTGTACCACCTACAACAAAGCCTAAGCTTTCGAGGAATTTTCTTGTATCGGGGCTTCCTCCTACCTTCTTTATCATATTTTCTTCGCCCGGATTAGCCAGCGTTAACGGCATCATAATCTATCCTTTCAATTAGCTGTTGCTAACTATTGTTATAAAAATACAGCCGTATTACGGCTAAAGGTTAGTTTTCCCTAACCGTATAATATATTACATCATTTTCCTCATTATGTCAAGGTGATTTTCCTTTAATTTTACACATTTATCTATTTTTTTCCAGTTTTGTTATCTGATACTATCGGGAAATAAATATTTTTGTTAGTTTTTACAAACCTTGATATCATATTCCCGAAAATAAATTACGTCAGGACAGCTTTACCGCCCTGACGTAAAAACTATTATAAAATAATCTTGGGCATTCTCGAAACGCTCTTCTTAATCTCCTCGTCAGAAGGAATGTAATCGCTCATTATTCCGTCGTTAAACTTCTGATAAGCGAACATATCGAAATAACCTGTACCTGTAAGACCGAAAAGAATTGTCTTTTCCTCTCCTGTTTTCTTGCATTTAAGCGCCTCGTCGATAGCCACCTTTATAGCGTGACTGCTTTCGGGGGCGGGAAGAATACCCTCTACCCTTGCGAACTTCTGGCCTGCGTCGAAAACGGAGGTCTGTTCCACAGCAACAGCTTCCATAAGCTTATCATCATAAAGCTGGGAAAGGATACCGCTCATACCGTGATAGCGGAGACCGCCTGCGTGGCTTGCGGAAGGCATATATGTACTTCCGAGAGTGTACATCTTCTGTAAGGGGCAGACTGCGCCTGTATCACAGAAGTCGTAGCCGTAAACGCCTCTTGTAAGCGTAGGGCAGGAAACAGGTTCTACTGCAATAAAGCGGTAATCCGCCTCGCCTCTAAGCTTTTCGCCCATAAAGGGAGAGATAAGGCCGCCGAGATTGGAACCGCCGCCTGCACAACCGATAATAATATCGGGCTTTATTCCGTATTTTTCACAGGCAGTCTTTGTTTCGAGACCTACGATAGTCTGATGAAGAAGAACCTGGTTAAGTACGGAGCCGAGAACATAACGGTAGCCTTCTCTTTCGGTTGCCGCTTCTACCGCCTCGGAAATAGCACAGCCCAGAGAGCCGTCGGTACCGGGGAATTCCTCGTTAATCTTTCTTCCTACCTCTGTTTCCATAGAAGGAGAGGGAGTTACCTTTGCGCCGTAGGTTCTCATAACCTCACGGCGGAAGGGCTTCTGCTCGTAAGAGCACTTAACCATATATACGTTACAGTCAAGTCCGAAGTAGGAGCAGGCCATAGAAAGAGCCGTACCCCACTGTCCTGCACCGGTTTCGGTAGTTACGCCCTTAAGTCCCTGTCTCTTAGCATAATATGCCTGTGCGATAGCGCTGTTGAGCTTATGGCTTCCCGAGGTGTTGTTACCCTCGAATTTATAGTAAATTTTCGCAGGAGTATCAAGCGCCTTTTCAAGGAAATAGGCTCTTATAAGAGGAGCGGGACGGTACATCTTATAGAAATCGAGAATTTCTTCGGGAATATCTATATAGGGCGTGGTGTCGTCAAGCTCCTGCTTCGCAAGCTCCTCACAGAAAACCTTGCTTAAATCCGCAACGGTACAAGGAAGATGGTTTTCGGGATTAAGCAAGGGCGCAGGCTTATTCTTCATATCAGCCCTTAAATTATACCATTTTTTCGGCAGCTCGCTTTCCTCAAGATATATTTTATAGGGAATCTCTCTGTTCATTTTTCTCTCCTTGGTTTTATACAATACCTGTTCTTTCGGCGCTTATTACGCCCGATATCTTTTTAATTCTTGCAATAAGAGTGTTAAGCTGTTCAACGCTTGCAACCTCTACCGTAACGATAATATTACAGTTACGATTTTTAAGCTGCTGTGCGGCAATCTGACGGATAGGGAAACGGCTTGCCGCTATTGTAGCGGTAACGTCGGCGATAAGCGTAGTTCTGTCCTCGCCGATAACGTCGATTGTAGCGTTATAGCCTTCGCTTTCGCTTCCTCGTCCTGCCCATTCAACGTTAATCCAGCGTTCCTTATCGGCAGGGCTCGAGTTTACTACGTTCACGCAGTCCTTCTTATGAACGGATACGCCGTAGCCCCTCGTAATAAAGCCAATTATTTCGTCTCCCGGTAAGGGATTACAGCATTTCGCAAACTTAATAAGACAGTTATCTATACCTTCGACGATAACGCCGCTCTTCTGCTTCTTGGCGATATTCTGGTTCATAGCCTCTTCGCCGCTTGCCTGAACAACCGAAGCGTGGCTTGCGTTGTACATATCCTTTACACGCTGCATTATCTTCGAAAGGATAACTCCTCCGTAGCCTATAGCCGCGTAGAAATCATCCACATTATCGAAACGCTGCATCTTCGCCACATCAAGAAGAAGCTCGGGGGTCATAACGATACTGTTACGGCGAAGCTCGCCCTCGAGAGTAGCCATACCCTCGGCGATATTTTCCTCCCTGCGCTCGCGCTTGAACCAGGAGCGTATCTTCGCTCTCGCTTCATTGGTCTTGGCTATATCGAGCCAGTTTCTGTTAGGCCCGGCATTCTGTGAGGAGGAGGTTATAACCTCGACGATATCGCCTGTCTTAAGCTCGTAATCGAAGCGTATCATCCTTCCGCCTACCTTAGCGCCTGTCATTCTGTTTCCTACCTGAGTATGGATCGCATAAGCAAAATCTATTACGGTAGAGCCTACAGGAAGAGTTATTACGTCTCCCTTAGGCGTAAATACATATACATCATCGGGAGCAAGGTCAACCTTTATAGCGTCGGCAAGCTGTTCTATATCGTCGGGGTCCTGCTGCTGCTCGAGGAGCTGTCTTATCCAGTCGAAACGCTTTTCACCAACGACCTTTCCCGAAATACCTGCCTTATACTTCCAGTGTGCGGCGACGGCGTACTGGGCAGTATTATGCATTTCCTGGGTTCTTATCTGAACCTCGAAGGGTATACCCTCTCTGCCTATTACCGTTGTATGAAGGGACTGGTAGCGGTTAGGCTTCGGGGTAGCGATATAGTCCTTGAATCTATAAGGAATAGGACG
>JAZNMN010000039.1:0-16617 GCA_045579625.1 Ruminiclostridium sp. | reverse complement strand
AAGTAGATGCTTTTTAAACTCATATCCAACAAAATAATCCGAATCAATTACATCCGCAGAAACTTCTTCTCCACGATAAAACGGCGGGCAAGGATTTAATATGGCTCCCTCATTTGCCATTTGCATAGCTTTTAAAGTAACCATACACTCCTTGAAATCATCAAGAATAGCAGACGGTAACGAATCAGTACATATTATATCTTTTCCTATAATCGCTTCATAGATATTACTATGTGATACTAACCCCTCAATTCCATAACCATTTCCACAACATTGCTCCAGTTTAAAGCCCATAACAGTTGACGCTTCTTTCCACGCCAAGCCAATGTTACCATTTTTGCCACAAAACAAGAATTTGTCATTTACAAAATTCTTTCGGATTTTCGAAAGTGAATACATATCCGTAATTACTTCACAAGGATGGTTTATGTCTGTCATTGCATTTATAACAGGCACAGATAAATACTGCGACATTTTCTCTATTACATTTATATCCTTATGTCTAACAACCACCATATCCGCCCAGTTGTTCAGATAACCACAAACATCTTTCAAATCTTCTTTTTTATCAAGGGTTTCAGATGGAAACAATATAGGCTGTCCACCTAGCAAATATATTCCCTTTTCAAATGTAACTCGTGTTCGGATACTGGAATTAGGGAAAAACAAAACTACACTTTTGCCTTTTAGAATATCTTTGTATTTTCCTTGCCCAACTTCATCTGTTATATTAAAAATATGATAAATGTCACTTGCATGATAATCTGTCAGTCTAATAAGATTTTTCAATTATATTCTCCTCCGCAAATTATTATTAAACATCAGGTTGATTACGTCCCATAAAGTCAACATCAAAAAACGCAAAGCCACTTCTGACATAACATCAAAAGTGGCTTATATTTTTTACTGTCCGACTAATATCATCAGCGTAAAGCTATTCAATTATTCAGCGTCTTCTGCAGCTTCTTCAGCTTCAGCAGGAGTAAGAAGCTCCTTAATGGAGAGGCTTACTCTGGACTTTTCTTCGTCAATCTCAGTAATCTTAGCTTCAACAGTCTGACCTACGGAAAGAACCTGAGCTACGTTTGTTACTCTTTCAAGAGCAATCTGAGAAATATGGATAAGGCCGTCTACGCCGGGGATAATCTGTGCGAATGCACCGAAGGGAGTGATAGAAACAACCTGTACGCTTACAACGTCGCCTTCTGCATATTCAGCAAGGAACTTTGTCCAGGGATTATCTTCTGCCTTCTTAGCGGAGAGGGAAACTCTCTTCTTTTCGGGGTCGAAGCTCTTAACGTAAACTTCAAGCTTATCGCCGATAGCAACAACCTCCTTGGGGTGCTTGATTCTGTTCCAGGTGAGCTCTGTGGAATGAACCATACCGTCAACACCGCCGAGGTCTACGAATACGCCGTAGCTTTCCATAGACTTAACTTCGCCTGTAAACTTCTTACCAACCTCGAGTTCTTCCCAGAACTTAGCCTTAATAGCGTCAGTAACTTCTCTTTCAGCAGCCTTGATAGAACCAACAACTCTGCCTCTGCCTTCGTTTACTTCGATAACCTTGAATTCAACTTCCTTCTTGAGGATATCTTCAAGCTTGCCTGCTCTGGAAACGCCGGACTGGGAAGCGGGAACGAATACTCTTGCGCCGTCTTCGCTTGTTACGATAACGCCGCCCTTAACTACTGCGCTTACTACGCCCTTAACGGTAGCGTTTTCTTCCTTAGCCTTAATAACCTTTTCCATACCTGCCTGTGCGTCTACCTGCTTCTTGGAGAGGTAAACGTAACCGTCAGCGTCATTGATCTTTGTTACGATACAGTCGATAACATCGCCAACCTTAACAACATCCTCGGGTGCGAGGTTGGGGTTTGCGGAAAGCTCTTCGGCGAGTATGTAGCCGGAATGCTTTGTGCCGATGTCAACAACAGCTTCTGTCTTATTAACAGCAACTACAGTAGCCTTAACCCTATTCCCTGTATATACTCTCACTCTTTCCATCTGATCGAGTGCGGCCATGAATTCAGCATCCATAGCTTCATCTTTAATGATTTCGCTCATAATTCTATGAACCTCCTTAATTATATATGCAGGGGTTGAAGCTCCTGCTGTTATTCCTATTTTAACATCATTCCCAGATGATAAAAGGCTTAGAATTCTGTCCCTTTCGATAAAAGAAGCGTTTTCAACAAAAATTGTGGGACAATTAGCTGAACAGATATCCGCCAGCTTTCTTGAATTACTGCTGTGCAGTCCGCCTACAACCACCATTAAATCGCATCCTCGGGAAAGCCTTTCCGCCTCCTGCTGACGAGTAGCTGTAGCACTACATATTGTATCAAAAATTTTAACGTTTGTATAGTGTTTTTTTACGTTTTTTTGCAATTCTGCCCATTTGCACAAATCAAATGTGGTCTGAGCTACGAGAATTAGGCTATTTTCACCAAAGGATTTTTCCTTTTCTATAAGCTCATTAAGCTCCTCGGGGGAGTTTACTGCCCTTACTTTTCCTTTAGCGAAGCCCATTATTCCCTGCACCTCGGGGTGGGAGAAATCTCCTGCAACAAGGACGTCGGAGTCTTCGGAATTTTCCTCTACAATCCTGTGTATTTTTTCCACGAAGGGACAGGTAGCGTCCACAAGGCGAAGCCCCTTTTCCTCTATTTCGCCATAAACCGACTTTGGAATACCGTGACTTCTTATAACTATCGTATCCTCTGCCTCGTCGTAGCCTTCGACGGCGGTTATTCCCTTGCCCGAAAGCTCTTTTATAACGTCGTTATTATGGATAAGAGGGCCGAGGGTATAAACCCTTCCTCCTTCGGCGGCAAGCTCCTCGGTTATTCTTATCGCACGCTTTACACCGAAACAGAAGCCTGCGCTTTCGGCTATCGTTATCTTAGCCCGCATGAGCGAAAATCTCCTCCTGAAGGCCTACAAGCTCCTCGTGGATACGGTTTGAAACCTTACGCATACTTTTCCTGTCCTCCTCGTCGATATGTACCTCGTGGGCAGGAATAAGTTTTCCGATATTAACGTCGATTTCCTTCTTATTCTTATACCTTACGCATACGGGAAGCACAGGTGCATTAGCTTCGGAAGCGATAAGAGCGATACCCGACTTTACTCTTCCTATAGTACCGTCCTTGGAACGTGTACCCTCGGGGAAAATTACGAAAATACGACCCTTTTTTATTACCTCTAAGGCAGTATTTATCGGCGTATCATCTCCCGAGCCTCTCGTAACTGGGAAAGCTCCGCAGCGTCTTATAAGCCAGGCAAAAAAGGGATTCTTAAAGAGCTCCTCCTTCGCCATAAAGGAAAACTTTCCTCTTATAATAGCCGCCATAAGGGGCGGGTCGGCGTAGCTCTGATGATTACAGGCGATAATGTATCCGCCCTTCATATCGGGGATATTTTCCTCATTTATGACATTTATTTTATACTTTATATGAAAAAATATGGAAACTAACTTTCTGAAAAATAAATACATATCAAGACCTCGGTTATCTGTTATTTATAAGAGCTATGACCTTTTCGACAGTTCCCTCGAAATCAAGCTCCGAGGTATCGAGAAGTACCGCGTCATCAGCCTGCTTAAGAGGAGCCTCGGCACGATGACTGTCGTTATAATCACGCTTGTTGAGGTCGCTTAAAACCTCCTCGAAGGTTGTTTCCACGCCCTTTGCGGCAAGCTCGTCATATCTTCTTTTCGCACGTATTTCAGCCTTGGCGGTAATGAATATCTTAACGTCGGCGTCGGGCAGTATTACTGTACCGATATCGCGCCCGTCCATTATAACATTATTTTCACGGGCAACCTTCCTCTGCGTCTCGAGAAGGTAACGTCTTACGGAAGGAAGCGCCGATACCGCGCTGGCCGCCATACTTATATCGGGCAGTCTTATCTCCTCGGAAACGTCCTCGCCGTTCAGAAAAACGTGCTGTACCCCGTCCTTAAGCTTTATTTCGAGCTTAACGCTTTCGCTCAGGATGCTTCCGATAAGTCCGTCGTTCTCAGAAATAATATCTATTCCGTTTCTCCTGCAGTAAAGTCCGCAGGCACGGTATAATGCGCCTGTATCCACGTATATATAGCCCAGCCTTTTAGCCGCTTCTCTCGCAACTGTGCTTTTTCCCGCACCGACAGGGCCGTCCATAGCAACATTGACAGTTTTCATAATTCCTCCGCTTATGCCGAATTTTACCATATATTTTTATCCGTTTCAACGGATTTCACAATAATTTCAGTAAAATTTCCGTAATATTCCTATATTGCCTTTCATTATACCATAAAAATGGTGATTTTGCAATACTGCAGTCTCAAAGCAGGGCGGATAAAATTAAAAAAGCACTTGCATTTGCAAGTGCTTTTTTCGTGGGGTGGGTAGTGGGGTTCGAACCCACGATCTTCAGTGCCACAAACTGACGCGTTCGACCAACTACGCTATACCCACCATACCCTGTGGCACGCCACACAGGATTCGAACCTGTGACCTACCGCTTAGAAGGCGGTTGCTCTATCCAGCTGAGCTAGTGGCGCACAAAACAGGTATACGGCTTGTCCTAAGACAGCCAATGGAGCGGGTGATGGGAATCGAACCCACGTGTTCAGCTTGGAAGGCTGACATTCTACCATTGAACTACACCCGCTCATTTAATGCCTTATTATTATATCACCTATTTTTTCATTTGTCAATACCTTTTTTTGAAAAATTATCCTGATATGCTAAAAGCCGCCTCCCTCTGCCGAAACAAAAGGAAGCGGCTCCTTAATCAGGCTGCATAAATATCACCCTTCGGGGATATAAGGCCTATTTATTTTCTCGAAAGGCTTCTCTTCTTAGCTATATAAGCTACGCCTGCCGCGCCTGCCGCAACGATACCGGAAGCGATAAGGTCTACACCTGTACCGGGGTTATTTCCAGCTTCGGCTTCGAAATCGTCGAGCTGTGCGATACCTTCCTCTTCGGCAGGAACATCGTCGGTAACGATACCTTCGTTATCATTCAAGGCTTCGGGAGCGTTAGGGTCGATAATTTCCTCTACTGCGTCGCCTGCGTCATCAACGATATTTTCCGCACCGTCAACCACGTCTTCAACAACACCCTGCGCGGAAACAGCCGCTGTCATAGCGAGAGAAGCGAGTATTGCAGTTAAAAATGCCGCTGTCTTTTTCATATATAATCATTCCTTTCCAAAAGTTCTGAAACTCTTTATAAGAGCATTATTATTCTTTACCGCAGAATGATTATTATGAAAAGAAAAATAAAGAAATTTTTAAAAATCGGCAATAAATGGATTGAATTTCTTTTCGTCGGAAAGCGTTGTCGATGGGCCGTGACCCGGATATATAAGATAATCGCCCTCGAGCCTTTTAAGCTTGTCGAGAGTTTCCTGCTGGACAATATAGCTTCCCGAATATCCGTCGCTTCTTCCGATACTGTCCTTAAAAATAGTATCCCCCGCAAACATTACGTCGAGACCCTCCTGCTCAACGATAAAGCATACGCTTCCTGCCGAATGGCCGGGAGTATGAATAACTCTGAAATTTAATCCGCCCTGTGATACTACGTCGCCGTCCTTAAGCAGTACGTCAGCCTCAAGGGTATTGAATTTCCATCGGGGACAGAAATACGCAAGCGCCTTATTTCCGTCGGAAAGCATACATTCGTCGGCCTCGTGGATATAAACGGGAATACCGAGAGTCCTTTTAAGCTCCGCCGCCGCATTTATATGGTCGAAATGACCGTGAGTAAGCAGTATTTTTTCAAGTCTTATACCGTTAGCGGTACAAACCTCGGTTATTGTATCCGCCTCGTCGGCAGGGTCGATAACAACTCCGCTTCCGTCGTCGGCCTTTACTATATAGCAGTTTGTGCCCAGAGGGCAAAGCTCAAGCTTTATTACTTCCATTTTCTGACATCTCCTTATACTGTAGCTTCTTTAATTATACCGCCGCCGACCTTAAAAATCAACCTTTATTTTTAGCTTTTATACTATTGGTAAAATGTATTAAGATTAAACCGTTATTTTCTTTAAATTTCAGCGTGATTAACGTGGACAAAAATCGCTTTTTGTCGTAAACTTTATATATTATAATGTGTAAAACAAAAAAGATACAAGGAAAGGAAAAAGACGTGTTAAAAAGATATTTAAACAGACTTAAAACCGAATTTTCAGGCTATAACGGTAAGAAATTCGGAAAAGACCTTTTAGCGGGTATTACCGTAGCGGCAGTAGCCCTCCCCCTCGCTCTCGCCTTCGGTGTTTCGAGTGGTGCGGACGCCGCCTCGGGACTTGTAACCGCGCTTCTCGCAGGTCTTATCATCGGCGCTCTTTCGGGAGCCTCCTATCAGATTTCGGGTCCTACAGGCGCTATGTCCGCAATACTCATCTCCCTCGTGGCACAGTATCAGCTTCAGGGCGTATTCATCGCCTGTCTTATCTCGGGCATAATTCTTCTTATCTGCGGAATTTTTAAGCTCGGCGGCCTTGTCTCCTTTATCCCTACTCCTGTTATAACGGGCTTTACCTCGGGTATCGCCGTTATAATCGCTTTAGGTCAGATAAATAACCTTACAGGACTTAAATCCGAGGGTGAAACAACTATCGATAAGATAGTAAGCTATTTCAATCTTCCTCAGGAGCTTAATGTTACTGCCCTTATAATCGGTCTCGCAGTAATAGTATTTATGTTCATTTATCCAAAGAAATGGAATGCTGTTGTTCCTTCGTCTCTTGTAGCGATAATTCTCGCTACTATCGCTAATTTCATATTCAACTTCGACGTAGAAATCGTCGGCGCAATTCCTCAGTCCCTTTTCCTTGAAGAAAGACTGGATCTTACCGCCTTCGACTGGAGCAATATCGGCAATCTCATAATGCCTGCGGTAAGTATCGCCGCACTCGGACTTATCGAAAGCCTTCTCTGCGGCGCAAGCGCAGGAAGAATGAAGAACGAGAAGCTTGACTCCGATATCGAGCTTATGGCGCAGGGTATCGGTAATATCATAATCCCCTTCTTCGGCGGTGTTCCCGCAACAGCGGCCATTGCCCGTACAAGCGTAGCTATAAAGGCAGGCGGCCAGACCCGACTTACAAGTATAATCCATTCCGTAGTACTTATTCTCTCGATGTTCCTTCTCGGCGGAGTAATGTCGATGATTCCTCTTTCCGCTCTTGCGGGCGTACTTATCGTTACTGCGGTAAGAATGAACGAAACGGAGGCTATAAAGGATTTCTTCGGCCGTAAGATTAAAACCGCAATGTTCCAGTTCCTTATCACAATGGTAGCTACCGTAATTTTCGACCTTACAATAGCTATCGTAATCGGCGTAGTATTCTCTGTATTTATGTTCGTGATGAAGGTTTCCGAAATGTCGGTAGGAATTGACGGCATACACGCAGAGGCTTATAAGGACAGACCTGCCGCAAAGAAGAAGTTCGAAAAAACAAGGGTAGTATATATCACAGGCCCCCTTTATTTCGGTACTGCCAATAAGCTCGAACAGAAGCTCGAGGATATACTCGGGGAAGGAATCGGAACAATCATATTCTCGGTACGAGGCGTATCTGTCGCCGACCTTTCGGGCGTAAGAGTCCTCGACGATGTGTGCAGTAAGCTTCTCGAGGAGAAAAAGACTATCTATTTCTCCTGTGTCCAGCCTCAGGTTTCCGAAATGTTTACCCGTTCGGGGCTTGAAGAAAAAATCGGTAAGGACAACTTTTTCTGGAGCACGGATAAGGTTCTGAACTATATGCTTGAGGACGAAAAGGGCGAGGCTGTTTAATCTTCGGATTAAAGCTTTACCGTAATGACAAAATTTTAAAAACAGTTGACTTTATCATTTATAAAGTGTATAATCTTATTAAGAATTATTTAAGAAAAGGAGCATAGAAAAATGGCGTATATTTACCCCGAACCTTCACACACCTTCGGCGAATACCTTCTCGTTCCCGGTTATTCCTCTTCAGAATGTATTCCGGCCAATGTATCTTTAAGAACACCTCTTGTTAAATTCAAGAAGGGCGAAGAAAGCTCAATTTATATGAATATCCCTATGGTTTCTGCTATAATGCAGTCCGTATCGGGCGAAAAAATGGCGGTTGCTCTCGCGAGAGAGGGCGGCGTTTCCTTTATCTACGGCTCACAGTCCATTGAGGACGAGGCCGCTATGGTAGCGAGAGTAAAGGCTACTAAGGCAGGATATGTTAAGAGCGACTCTAACTTATCCCCTGAAATGACGCTTGCTGACGTTCTCGCTCTTAAGGAAAAGACAGGTCATTCCACAATGGCTGTTACCGAGGACGGCTCCCCCGATTCCAAGCTTGTAGGTATCGTTACAGGAAGAGACTACCGTGTTTCGAGAATGGCTACCGATACTAAGGTTAAGGAATTTATGACCCCCTTCGATAAGCTTATCACAGCTCCTGCCGAAACAACATTAAAGGAAGCTAACGATATTATCTGGGACCATAAGCTTAACTCCCTTCCTATCGTAGATAAGGACGGAAAGCTCCTTTACTTCGTATTCCGTAAGGACTACGACTCCCATAAGGAAAACAAGAACGAATTACTCGACGACAAGAAGCGTTATATAGTTGGCGCAGGTATCAACACAAGAGACTATGCCGAGCGTGTTCCCGCTTTAGTTGAAGCAGGTGCAGACGTACTCTGTATAGACAGCTCCGAGGGCTACAGCGAATGGCAGAAGCTTACAATCGACTGGATAAGAGCGAAGTACGGCGATACCGTTAAGGTAGGCGCAGGTAACGTTGTTGACGGCGAAGGCTTCCGTTTCCTTGCTGACTGCGGTGCAGACTTCATCAAGCTAGGTATCGGCGGCGGGTCTATCTGTATCACAAGAGAACAGAAGGGTATCGGCCGAGGACAGGCTACTGCACTTATCGACGTATGCGCCGAAAGAGACAGATACTTCGAAGAAACAGGCGTATATATTCCCGTATGCTCCGACGGCGGTATCGTTCACGACTATCATATGACTCTCGCTCTCGCAATGGGCGCAGACTTTATGATGCTCGGCCGTTACTTCTCGAGATTTGACGAATCCCCCACAAATAAGCTTATGCTTAACGGCACTTATGTTAAGGAATACTGGGGCGAAGGCTCCAACAGAGCAAGAAACTGGCAGCGTTATGATATGGGCGGCGACAAGAAGCTCTCCTTCGAGGAAGGCGTAGACAGCTACGTTCCTTACGCAGGCTCCTTAAAGGACAACGTAACTCGTTCTCTCGCTAAGGTTCGCTCCACAATGTGCAACTGCGGAAGTCTCAATATCCCCGATTTCCAGAAGAACGCAAAGATTACCCTCGTTTCCTCCACAAGTATCGTGGAAGGCGGTTCTCACGACGTTATTCTTAAGGAAAGCCGTGCAGGAACTATCCAGTAATACATAATCAACAGCTAAGCCCCGTTGTCACAGACAGCGGGGCAATTTGTTTTATCTCAAAAATATTTTTCAGAGGTGTAACCTACGACCCTTCTGATTTGTCTTTATAGCGAAACGTTTCAGGGTACCCAATCTACAAAAAGGAATGATAATCATAGACGAAGCTAAATTTATACAGTATGTAACCGCCTTTCAGCCCTCGGTGTTCCGTGTAGCCTACAGCTATGTTAAAAATACATACGACGCCGAGGATATAACACAGGAGGCTTTTCTTAAGCTTTATAACAGCCGTGAAAGCTTTGAGGACGATAATAACGTGAAGGCCTGGCTTATCCG
Source organism: Ruminiclostridium sp. (assembly GCA_045579625.1). Classification (GTDB taxonomy): domain Bacteria; phylum Bacillota; class Clostridia; order Oscillospirales; family Ruminococcaceae; genus Ruminiclostridium_E. The sequence goes on along the minus strand of JAZNMN010000039.1, from coordinate 6,862 downwards.
TGTAACCTCGAATGCGGCGAAAAATCATCTTTCCTCGGCCTGGGTAAAGCGAAAAGCCGCTCTTAACGAGAATATAATTCTGAAGGACGAAAGCGACTACGAGCTTTTAGAGGCTCTAAACCGCCTTAACCGAAACTATCGTGTGGCTATTTACCTGCATTACTACGAGGGCTACAGCATTTCTGAAATATCAGGAATGCTCGGTATCTCCGAAAGCAACGTAAAGGCACGGCTAAAACGAGGCAGAGACAAGCTTAAAGGCATACTCGAAAAATAAGAAAGGACAAATTATGAAAAGGCTCAATAATTTATACGAACAGATTACCCCTCTCACAACAGCAGAGGAATTATCACAGAAAATAATGAATCCCGAAATAAAAATTACTGCAAAGAAGCGCCCTTCAAGGGTCGTAACGGCAATTCTCGCCGCGTCCCTCAGCGTTTCGGCTCTTACTCTTACTGCAGGAGCCGTGAATAACTGGGATTATGCAGGAATATTCAGAAACCTTTTCGGCGAAAGCTCGGAAAATATTTCGGGGAATATTCTTCCCGAGGCTACGGTTTTAAAGGACACAATCAGCAATATGGATTTCGAAATCGTAGCGGCGGCGGCCGATAAGCACAGTACTCTTGTTATTCTTGACGTTTTCTCCGAAAACGGGTATAAGCTTATCGAGGATACCGAAAACGGCCGCATCTTACGCCCTATAGACAATTTAATTCTCGATCTGCATTCAGAGTCAGAAGCATTGGGTGCCTATACGACAAGTACACGCGTTATCGAAGAAAGCGAGGACAAAGTTCGTCTCAGTATAAGAATGAATACCGAAAACCGGATAAAAAATGAAAAGCTTACAATAAAAGCGATGCCCAAGAATACGTCAGAGGGCGAATGGACTATCGACGAGAATAAAGGTGTATGGTCGGCGGAATTTATGGTAAATTACAGCAATGATGAAATCCGCTACGAAAAGGACGAAATACTTACAGGTACCGCCTACGACGGAAGCGAGGTTTCTATGAAGCTTACAAGTATCGAGATATCACCCATTTCCATTTTCCTCGGCGGAGAAACTCTCGATAATTTCTTCGGAGCATTCTGGAGCGGAGAAGAATCCTATGTGGTGCTTGAGAACGGTGAAAAGGTAAGAATTCACGATATTATGAGCTCCAGCTATGCAGAAGGCAACCCCGCAGGCTCAACCCTTCTCACTCTCGGTCTCGAGACCCCTATTACCCCCGAACAGGCGAAAACTATCGAAATCGGAGATATTACTATCGAAATCAAATAAACTCCCATTATAAAATGCCGCAGTTACTTACTGCGTCATTTTCTTACAGCAAAAACGGCAGTATCCTTTCGGATACTGCCGCAAGCTATTCAGTAAATTAGTTACCCTGAGCCATAGCTGCTACTTCGGAAGCGAAGTCGTCAGCCTTCTTTTCGATACCTTCGCCCTTTTCGAGACGAGCGAATTCAACAACCTTGATGTTCTTGCCGATACCTGCAATATACTTTGCAACTGTAACGGAAGGATCCTTAACGAAGGGCTGGTCGAGTAAGCAGATTTCTTCTGCGAACTTTCTCATTCTACCTTCAACGATCTTTTCAAGTACGTTTTCGGGCTTGGGCTTAGCGGATTCAGCATTTTCCTTCTTAACGAGGTTGAGCTGAACTTCCTTTTCAGCAGCAATTACTTCTGCGGGAACGTCAGACTGCTGAACGTACTGAGGAGCGCTTGCTGTGATCTGGAGAAGGAGATCCTTAGCTACTGCCTTAACTGCGTCATCAGCGCCGTTGTCGGATTCAAGCTTGATGATAGAACCGATAATGGAGCCGCCGCCGTTATGAACATAAGCGTAGATATCGCCTGTCATTCTGGAGAAACGACGAATCTGGATGTTTTCACCGATTGTAGCGATTCTTTCTGTAAGAATGTCAGCAATCTTTTCGCTTTCGCCTGCAGGAACGATTTCCTTAAGAGCGTCAACGTCAGCAACATCGTTGTCGATGATTGTCTGTGCTACGAGTTCAACGAATTCGATAAATCTTTCAGTCTTAGCAGCAAAGTCAGTTTCAACGTTGATTTCAACAGCAACGCCGACCTTCTTAGCTTCGTCAACCTTAGTGTATACAAGTCCTTCAGCAGCAATTCTGCCGGACTTCTTAGCAGCCTTAGCAAGACCCTTTTCTCTGAGGTACTTGATAGCGGCGTCTACGTCGCCGTTTGTTTCTTCAAGTGCTCTCTTGCAGTCCATCATACCGCAGTTTGTAAGTTCCTTTAACTGCTTTACGTCCTGTGCTGTAATAGCCATGATATTTGTTCTCCTTATATAGTAATTTTAAAAATGCTTTAATTATTCAGCAGCTTCTTCTGCTGCGGGTTCAGCTTCTTCGCCTGTTACAGCTTCAGCGGTACCCTGACGTGCAGCGATGATAGCGTCAGCCATAGCGCCTGCAATAAGCTTAACAGCACGGATAGCGTCATCGTTACCGGGGATTACATAGTCGATTTCGTCAGGATCACAGTTAGTATCTACGATAGCTACTACGGGGATACCGAGCTTCTTAGCTTCTGCTACTGCGATCTTTTCCTTACGGGGGTCAACAACGAATAAAGCGCCGGGGAGCTTCTTCATATTCTTGATACCGCCGAGGAACTTTTCGAGCTTTTCGATTTCAAGAGTAAGCTGGCTTACTTCCTTCTTGGGGAGAAGGTCGAATGTGCCGTCGGATTCCATTGTGTGGAGCTGTTCGAGTCTCTTGATTCTGTTCTGGATGGTCTTGAAGTTTGTCATCATACCGCCGAGCCATCTTGCGTTTACGAAGTGTGCGTTAGCTCTTTCAGCTTCTTCCTTAACGGAATCGGAAGCCTGCTTCTTTGTACCTACGAAAAGTACTTCGCCGCCTTCGGATGCGATGTTGAAGATGAAGTTATAAGCTTCGTCGAGCTTCTTAACTGTCTTCTGAAGGTCGATGATATAGATGCCGTTTCTTTCTGTGAAAATGTACTGAGCCATTTTCGGGTTCCAGCGTCTTGTCTGGTGACCGAAGTGTACACCTGCTTCAAGAAGCTGTTTCATTGATACTACTGCCATTGTAGTGTCCTCCTTGTTTTTGGTTTTTAATTCCTCCGCCCGCTGAACACGCCAGACCGCCCTTGCGGCACCGTAAGCGCTTATAACGAACGTGCGAATTATCGGATAATAACCGACCTTAATATTATATCATAACCTCTCCCATTTTACAATATTTTTCTTTTCGTTTATTTCAACAATTTTTTATTCCTCGCTTACTGCAGTTATATACATTTCGCTAAAAACTACTTCATTCCCCGCCTTAAAAAGCCTGCGGGGCCGCTTTTCCTATTCCTTCCGGGGAAATCACAGCTCACAAGTATAGTATCCTCGCCGATTATCTCGATATCCCCCCAGTTTATCGTTAAATCCTCCTCTCGTCCGAGAAGCCCGAAAAAACGGTTTCTTCCGTATATTACAATCCGACACACCTTGGCGGTACAGGTGTCGAATTCTATATCATCCGCATATCCTATTTTACGTCCGCTCTTGATATTTATTATTTCCTTACATTTTATATCATCAAACGTGCATATCATAGAAGGACAGCTCCTTTCGTAAAACAGATACCGTTAAATTTTATTCAGTCCTATCCGTTTTATGCATAACTGCGTTTTTTAAAGGAATAATATCAGAAGGAACTGCCTTCATACCTCCCGAAAACATAGTAAAAATGCGTTTTTACAGCGATTTTATCGTAAATTGATACTGTTTTTACTCAGATAAAGCGTTTTTTTTAATCATATTGCACTAACTTGCAGAAAATCGCTTGAAATTGGGATTTTTTTGTGATATAATACATACAATTCAAAATCAGAACAAGGCAATCTGAAAGGAAGGGTAACTATAATGACATACGAAAAGATTTTTGCTGATTTAAAGAAAAAAATGCTCAAGGCTGACGTTAAGAAGCTCGAGGGTCAGTTTGCATTCCAGTTCTGCATCGAAGGCGACGGCGAAGGTACATTCTATTTTGAACTCAAGAATGGCGCTTTAGCAGTAGAACCTTATGATTATAAGGACTGTACAGCTACATTCAAGGCAACAGCCGCTACATTCAAGGCTCTTGTTGACGGAAAGCTTTCCGCTTCCGACGCTTTAGCTAAGGGTGACCTTAAGGTTGAAGGAAACGAAGCGTCCTGCGCTGATATCTTCAACATCTTTTTAAAGAAGGCTCCTGCCGCTAAGAAGACCCAGGCTAAGAAGCCCGCCGCTAAGAAGGAAACAGCAAAGAAGGAAGCCGCTAAGCCTGCTGTAAAGAAGGAAGCTCCTAAGGCTGCCGTAAAGAAGGAAGCTGCTAAGCCTGCCGAAAAGAAGGAAGCTGCTAAGCCTGCCGAAAAGAAGGAAGCTGTTAAGCCTGCTGAAAAGAAGGAAGCTGCTAAGCCTGCCGAAAAGAAGGAAGCTGTTAAGCCTGCTGAAAAGAAGGAAGCTCCTAAGGCTGCCGCTAAGAAGACAACCGTTAAGAAGGCTTCTAAGTAATTTTATTTTGATTTGACTTGCCTGTGTTCTTCGGGATACAGGCAATTTTGTTATGGAAAGGATGAGTGACGTGCGTCTCGCAGTATCTAATGAACAGATGAAAAGGGCTGAAGCCAACGCCGATAAAAACGGTATTCCGTATTTTCAGCTTATGAAGAATGCGGGACAGGCGTGCTTCGACCGCATAGAAAAAATCCTTAAGGGCGTTAAGGACAAAAATATCGTTGTACTTTCGGGAAGAGGAAATAACGGCGGCGACGGTATAGTTATTACCGACCTGCTTTTAGAGGCAGGAGCCAACGCTATCCTTGTTTTTGTTCAGGACCTTCCTAAGTCCGATTGCGCCCGACTCTGTTATACCACCTACGAGACAGGACTCAACGTCTGTATGTACATTCATCACAAGGAAAACGTAATGAAGGTGCTGGAGAACAGCGACGCTGTTGTTGACTGTGTTTTCGGAACAGGCTTTCACGGAGAGCTGGACGGAACTCTCTCGGAGCTTTTCGCATTTATAAATAAGCTGAATAATCCTGTAAAAATCTCCGTAGATATACCAAGCGGAATAAACAGCGACACGGGAGAAATTGCCGTGAACGCCTTCCGCCCCGATTATACAATAACCCTTGCGGCGGTAAAAAAAGGACTCTATTCACATCCTGCCTTCGAACAAAGCGGCGCACTTATCCTCGCCGATATCGCTATTCCTCAGGACTGCTTCGAGGGCTGTGAGGCTATACTTACCGACAGTATCATTAAAGAGTTTTTACCCGAGAGAAAAATTGTCTCTCATAAGGGAAGCTACGGAAGGCTTCTCAATATAAGCGGAAGCGGCCGCTACACGGGAGCCGCTCTCCTGTCTACAGACGCCGCCCTCAGAATGGGCGTGGGGCTTTGTACCCTCGCTACTCCCACGAGAGTAATCAACGCTATCGCAACAGCTATCCCCGAAGCTACATACCTTCCCCTTGAACACGGGTATGACGGGTTTATAAACGAGAAGTCGGTTGACCAGATAAAGGCTGAGCTTATCGACTCTAAATATACTGCAATATTACTGGGCTGTGGCCTCGGAAACAGAAAATTCACCACCGAAATGACAGAATTCGTCATTAAAAATTCGGATTGTCCCGTAATTCTTGACGCTGATGGTCTTAATTCAATTTCCTCGAATATAAATATATTAAAGGAAAACAAAAAGGGTGTTATCGTTACGCCGCATCCTGCGGAATTCGGAAGAATGACAGGTCTAAGCGTCGAGGAAATTCAGAAAAACCGCCTTTCTCTCGCCAAGGAGTTTGCCTCGGAATATAATGCAGTAACCGTCCTTAAGGGAGTTAATACCGTTATCGCCTCACCTACCGGCGAAGCCTTCATAAATTCTACAGGCAACCCGGGACTTGCGAAGGGCGGAAGCGGAGATGTTCTTTCGGGAATAATCGCCTCTCTTATCGCACAGGGCACGGATATCTTCTACGGCGCAACTCTCGGCGTATATCTTCACGGACTTGCCGCCGACTCCCTCGCAAAGGAAAAACCGCTTTATAGCATTCTCCCGAGAGATATTATAAATGCGCTTTAAATATAAACGTTTCACACTTTTTGTTCCCGAAAAACGGAAAGGAACCTTAGTATGAAACGTTTATTTTTTTTGCTCCCTCTTATTGCCGCTGTGTCCTCCTGCGGCAATAAGCCTATCGTAACCGCTCCCGATATAGATATGAGCTTCAGCGCCGAAGCCCGGATAAGCTACAGCGGCGGCGAATGTACCGCACAGATGAGAAGATTTTCCGAGAATTGCTGGGAATACTGTATAACCGAGCCCTTTGCTCTTGAGGGTGCAGTAATACGTATCGAGGAAGGAAAGTCAAAGATTACGATGTTCGATACGGAGGCCGCCGCCGACATAAATTCTGAGGCTGTTTCCGCCACAAGGCTGATAACCGACGCAGTTGAAGCCGCTATCGACAACAATATGGGAGCCGCCGAGGCCGACGGAATAATTTCCGTAAGAGGACAGTCTCCCACCTCGACCTATACCCTCTCCTTTAAAAATGACAGCACTCCCTCCTCCCTCGCCATAGACGGAAGAGGTATAACCGTAGAGTTCACAAAGTTTGTGCCTATGGAAAGCGGCGATGATGAGGTTATTATGATGGAAAACTGAATAAGATAAAACGGCAGTCGCTGTATAATGCGACTGCCGCTCAGACTGTCGATAAACCCACGCACCGCAAAAATGCAGGTTGTTATAATCGGACAGTACCCTGTAAGATAATTTCAAAAGAATTTCGCAGAGACGTAT
>JAZNMN010000038.1:0-5897 GCA_045579625.1 Ruminiclostridium sp. | reverse complement strand
TTTCTTACTTCGTCAAAAGCCGCTTACCAGTACATGGCAGTTTTCTCCGAAACCTGCTGTACGCCTACAGCGGCTTTTTCCTTGCTGAGCCGCCAAGTGCCGCCAGTGGCGGATAAAACGCAGGCGGCGAAGGCGTAGCGGGCGAAAAATCAAGCTATAAGCGTAGATTTTTCGGGATACCGCAAGTCGGGGAGCGTGTGCCTATCGAAGTCTGTTTTCTGTGTTATGAAATTACTTTACGAAGGCTGTAAATGCTTCCGCATACTTCTTCTGAAGTGCCGCCGCCTCTTCGTTGGTCTTTCCTACGGTTGTATAGTAAATCTTGATCTTGGGCTCTGTACCCGAGGGACGGATAACGAGGCTTGCGCCGCCTTCCATATAAAGAGTTATAACGTTGGACTTAGGAAGGTCGATAACTGTTTCGCTTCCGCTTAAGAGGTCGTACTTCTTGGACGCCTCGTAGTCAGCCATAGCGATAACCTTTGCTCCTGCGATTTCCTTGGGGTAATCGGTACGCATACGGTTCATAATTTCCTGCATCTTCGCCATACCGCTTGCGCCCTCGAAGGCGAAGGTATCGAGAGTATTGCAGTAACAGCCGTATTCGTCGTACATCTTCTTTCTTGCCTCGATAAGAGATACGCCCTGTGCACGGTAGAAGGCCGCCATTTCACAGATAAGCATAGAGGCTACTACTGCGTCCTTATCTCTTACGTAGGAGCCCGCAAGATAGCCGTAGCTTTCTTCGAAGCCGAAGATATAACGGTTTTCCTCGCCCTTTTCTTCGAGGAAGCCGATCTGTTCGCCGATAAACTTGAAGCCTGTAAGTACCTCGATAAGCTCTACATCATACTTTTCAGCAATAGCTCTTGTAATATCGGTAGTAACGATTGTCTTTACGGCGACAGGCTTCTCGGGCATTGTTCCGAGGGCCTTTCTCTCTCTCGCTACATATTCGAGAAGGAGAGCGCCTACTTCGTTACCTGTGAATAATGCATAACCGTCGCCGTCGGGAACCGCAATACCTACACGGTCACAGTCGGGGTCGGTTGCTAAAAGAAGGTCGGGCTTTTCAACAGCGCAAAGCTCGAGACCCTTTGTTAATGCTTCACGGATTTCGGGATTCGGATAAGGACAGGTTGTAAAGTTTCCGTCGGGATTTTCCTGTTCGGGGACGATTACTACGTTATCGATTCCGATTTCCTTTAAAATACGGCGTACAGGCTTATTACCCGTACCGTTAAGGGGAGTATATACTACCTTAAGTCCTGCCTTAGCGCATACGTCGGGGTGTAAGGACTGTTTCTTTACCTCGGCCATATAAGCGTCGATAGCCTTATCGTCGATATAGTTAATCATACCGCTCTTTAAGCCTTCTTCAAAGGAAGCACTCTTTATTCCGCCGAAAACGTCAATCTTATTTATTTCCGCAAGCACAGCGTCAGCGGCGTCGATAGTAAGCTGACAGCCGTCGGAGCCGTAAACCTTATAGCCGTTGTACTTTGCGGGGTTATGAGAGGCGGTTACCATTACGCCTGCGTCACAGTTATGGTATCTTACTGCCCAGGAGAGCATAGGAGTAGGCATAAGCTCGGTATAGATATATACCTTTATTCCGTTGGCGGAAAGCACCTCCGCTACGGATTTAGCGAAATAGTCGGACTTGATTCTGCTGTCGTAGGAAACGGCAACAGACGCACCCTCGGGCTTTATTGCCTTTAAGTAAGCGGCGAGACCCTGAGTCGCCTTACAAACCGTGTAGTAATTCATTCTGTTGGTACCTGCGCCGATTACGCCGCGAAGTCCGCCTGTTCCGAATTCGAGGTCACGGTAAAAACGGTCGGAAATTTCCTCTTCGCTTCCCTTAACGCTTTCAAGCTCTTTCTTTAAATCGGGATCAGCTACTGCTTTTTCAAGCCAGAGTTCGTAAAGTTCGTTGATACTCATAAATTTGTTCCTTTCTTAAGATTAAGAGTTATCCTTATAATATTCATACTGATATTCACACATTTGATGTTATTATAGCATATAAGGTACTAAATTGCAATATAGGTTACCTAAAATTTTCATTTACGACAAAAAAATACTGCATAATAAAGAAAAAACAGGCAAAAATACTTCCATAGACCTTAAAAAACAGGAATTACATCTGACGCGGACGCTTTAGAAAGCGGCTCGCCTTACGAAAGGAAGTTACTATGAAAAAAGCAGAATTTAAAAACGGATTAAAGGGAAAGGGCTTTACCGCCGCACTTGTTCTTAGTATATGCGCTGTGGGCATTTCTGCCTATATGGCCTACGACGGCGCTATGAACAGGCTTACTGCCGAATCCGAGGACAACGCCGAGGATAACGTCTTTATCTTCTCGGACGAAACCGAGGATGTAAGCGCGGAAAAGCTTGACGTGCCGAAGGAGACCGAGGCCACCGAGCCGAAGGAACAGGAGGCCGATACGGCGGGACTCGTTTTCGAAAACCCCAAGACCCTTCCCGTAAACGGCGAGATAATTAACCCCTACAGCAACGGCGAGCTTGTAAAAAGCGAGACTCTCGGCGTATGGAAGACCCACGACGGAGTAGATATCGCCGCCGAAGCGGGTACGGCAGTAGCCTCTATGATGAAGGGCACCGTTACCGAGGTGAATAACGACCCCTTATGGGGAATCTGCGTTATTATCGATCACGGCGACGGCGTTACAGGCCACTACTACAACCTTAACGAAACCGTAAACGTTAAAATCGGGCAGGAGGTCTCTATGGGGGAAATTATCGGCTCGGTAGGGAATACCGCCGATGTGGAATGTAAGCTTCCCAGTCATTTTCATTTCGGCGTTACCGAAAACGGCGCCTGGTGTGATCCTATTGCCTTTGTGGAAAAGTGACGGAGGGAAGCCGTCGGCTAATACCTGCCTTTAACAGGCTTTAACCCCGTAGTTTTGCAACTACGGGGTTAGCTGTTTCTTATGAAAGCGAGAAGCTATCCAAGAGAGCTCCCTTTTATTTCAGGTCGTATCTTGTGCCCTGAACGTCGATTGCGATAACGCTTTCGGGATCAATGGGATCATTTATGCTGTACATAAGATACTGCTCATAGGTTCCGTCGCTGTGAGTTAAACGTCCGCTACCGCCATTCGGAAGCCTGATATCACCGTTTTCCGTTATGAGCGTAATGGGAAGCCAGTCTGAGCCCACAGCTTTATTTTCACTGCCAAACCATACGGAGATAGGCGAAACAGAGATTTTTACATCATCAATTTCATATTCAATGCTTTCACCGTATGCAGTAAATTTAACCTGCCACTGCTTATCTGTTTCACGATTCTTTATTTGAGGCACCTGATATTCACCCAAGGTAAAAATAACCTCTCTGCCTGTTATTTCTTCCTCACAGTTCATCCACACCATAACCCTTGCGCTTTTTTCATCATCCTCAACAAGCGATATACCGCCGCCGCCGCTGCTTTGGGTATCAAAACTATACCAGAAATCCGCTCTTACGTCACCGATATGGTTTTCGCCCAGCTTAAAGCCGTTCTTTGCAGTAACATCTACAACAGCAAGCACTCTGTGCTTATCTGCCGCCGCCGCAACCAGCTCAAAGTCCATTTTCTCGGTATCGTTCCTGATAATCTCAGCTTCTTCCGGAATGTTATGAGTAAGGTTTTCTGCCTTTTCTCCGAAAAGATTGCCGAAAATGTCAAGATATCCCATACCGCTTGCCGCCGCAGTAACGCCTAAGGTCATTACTGCCGCTGCGGCCACCGCTATACCGATAAATCTTGATGAAATACGCTTCTTGGGCTTTTCCGCCTTTGAAATAACCCTTTCTGTAAGCTCCTCCGCCGTACATTTCGGAGTTATGTTTTCATAATATCTTTCAAATTCTTTCATATAAACCACCTTTCTATTCCTCTGTGAGAAAGCTTCTGAGTGAGTCTCTGCCTCTTTTAAGCCTTATTTTGGCATTCGCCTCGGAAATTCCCATAATTTCCGCCGTTTCCTTTACGCTGTAACCCATATAATAATGCAGGTACACCGCAATACGGTAATCAGGCTTAAGCCTTTCCATAGCTTCCTCAAGAGAACCTCCGTGCTTATCTTCATAGCTTATGCTTTCCTGAAGCTCGGTTTGTTTATGAAACCACGAGGATTTCAGATAATCCTTTGAAATGTTTACGGTAACTCTTAAAAGCCATGCTTTTACATTTTCATCGGAAACAAAGTTCTTATCTGACTTATAGAGCCGCAGAAAAGCTTCCTGCATTATATCCTCGCTGTCTGCGTAATTTCTCACATAGCTGTATGCGGCACGGAAAACATCCTTCCTGTATTTTTCCGCATACGCTGTGAGCTGTTCTCTGTTCATCCGTTCACTCCTTTGCTTTTCCTGAAAGCGCTTTCAATAATAATACGAATAGAAAGGGGAAAAGGTTACAAGCTTATTACAGATTTTTCAAAAGTATTTGCTTAAAGCTTTTGTTTCAGAATAAAAAAGTGGCGTACTGCCTGAATTGGAATTGTACGGACAACGAAAAAATCCCGAAGCCTGACTTGTTTGTCTTGCTTCGGGATTCAGCTTTATATTCGGATATTATACCTTTTCGCCGCAGTTTGTACAGAATGCGGAACCCGGTTCGAGCTTGCTTCCGCAGCTTGTGCAGAATACCTTTTCTTCAGCGGGTACTGCTGCAACGGGAGCTTCAGGAGCTGCTTCAGCTACGGGGGCTGCTTCCTGAACGGGGGCTGTCTCCTGTACGGGTACTGCATTTGTTACAGGAACTGCCTGGGGGATAGAATAGTTCACGGGAGTATCTGCTGCGGGCTGGGGCTTCTTCTTACCGAGAATTACGATAAGAGCAACAACTATACCGATAAGTACTACTGCACCGCCTGCGATAAGGATAATCATAAGAACGGGGGAGCCGGGCTCCTTGTAGCTTACTTCCATGGTCATTTCTTCGTCAGCACCGCTTAATATCTTAAGGATATCCCATGTAGCGGTCTTCTTGTCTGCACTTATCACGCCGTTACTGCTTGTGATTTCGGTAGGAACTGTAACGGTGAAGTATGTAGTCATCATACCCTGAGAGATGTATTCCTCTACCTCGCCGCTTGCGGAGCCGCCTTCCTTATTGGCTAATCTGATGCTTATTGTGTTTACGCCGCCTTCGGTCTTTTTGTCGAAGGAGAAATTGCTGGAGTCGTCGCTTTCGCCGAGAGCGTTTGTAACCTCTTCAAAGGTACCTGTCTTATAATAACGCATACCGATGTAGATTTCATCGCCCATTTCGCCGGGAACAGCTCTTTCAACCTCTTCCATTTCCCAGCCTTCATACTGTTCGGAATCCTCGCTCTCACGGAGAGACTGCATGAATTCCTCCTTGGTCTGTTCAAGCTGTGTAAGAGTAGCTTCTGACATTGTTACTTCGCTGAATACCTTTGCGGTTCCGTCCTCGTTTATAACGAGACCCATTTCCATTCTCATACATGAACACATCATGAGAAGTGTGAGCACAAGTGCTACCGCCGCTAAGGCCTTTTTGAATGATTTCTTCATAACATTTCCTTTCCCTTTCGGATTTCTGCAGTACTGCAGTAAATTAACAAGTTAAATATATCATATCTTAAAAATAATGTCAATCTTTATCGTTAAATAAAGGCGTTTTGTACCGTTATTTTTTGGAAAATAGCTTGATTTTTTACGCTTTTTATGATATAATCGGTATATACTATTATATAATATAATCATATCGCTCTTAAGGGGGCGGTTTTTGATTGTAATAAAGATATTTTCCCCTAAAGGGACAGTAAAGGAATTCTATCATGGACGAAAATACAAAGGTTGTTAATCACGAATACGGCGCCGATGATATCCAGATTCTCGAAGGCCTCGAGGC
>JAZNMN010000037.1:0-11350 GCA_045579625.1 Ruminiclostridium sp. | reverse complement strand
CAATAAGAAGTCCGCTTGTATCCTTATCTATTCTGTGGACTATTCCGGGGCGGATTTCGCCGTTTATTCCCGAAAGACTGTCCTTACAGTGGTACATAAGCGCATTAACAAGAGTTCCCGAATAATGCCCGGGAGCGGGATGAACCACCATTCCCTTGGGCTTATTCACCACAAGGAGATGCTCATCCTCATAAACTATATCGAGAGGGATATTCTCAGGCAGTATGTCCGCCTCTTCGGGCTCGGGTATATTTATATATACCCTGTCCCCTGTCTTAAGCTTATAATTCTTACCCTCCGCCTTATCATTTACAAGACAGCAGCCGCTTTCTATAAGCTTTACCGCTCCGCTTCGGGTAATCTCTCCGCCGCTTTTTTCGGAGATAAATTTATCGAGCCTGTCACCCGAGACCTCGGCGATATACTGAAGCTCATTCATCCTCATTCACGCCTTCCGATTCGGTTTTATCCGTAGAGGAAGCGGCTTTTTTCTCCTTGCCTTCCTTTACGTCCTCGATAATAACAAATATAATTATAAAAATTCCGCCTAAAACAGCACATATATCAGCGAAATTGAATATTGCAAAGTTAATGATTCTTACATCTATAAAATCCACTACATAGCCGAGAAATACCCTGTCGATAAGGTTTCCCAGGCCGCCGCCAGCGAGAGCCGCAAGAGCAAAAAGCATTCTCTTTGATTTAACCTTCCCCGAAAAAATATACCATTCAACAAACGCTATAAGAATAACGGGTATAGCTATAAGGATAAAACGCTGTCCCTCAAGGAGACTGAATGACATACCCGTATTTTCACAGTAGGTCAGATTCAGCCACTCAGTATCTCCGAATTTAATAAGAGGTACCGAGCCTAAGGGCTTTAAATAGGTAACGGTGAGCCATTTTGTAAGCTGGTCTATTCCCACAAGAACGAGAGAAAACGCTACCGAAATAAAATTAAGAACAAGAGTCTTATTTTTCAAGACTTCCTCCTATAACGTAACGGCGAGCCATACATAGAATATGTATGGCTCCGCCACATTTATTTATTAGCCGATAACCTTAGCGCATCTTTCGCAAAGCTCGGGATGACCTGTGCCCACAAAATCGGAGTAGGTCCAGCAGCGTTCGCACTTACCGCCCTCTGCCTTAACGACAGTAACGGAAAGTCCTTCAACCTCGCCCTTGAATTCGCCTTCGCCGTCTGCCGTTTCAACCTTGGAAACGATAAACGCCATAGCAAGCTCGGGAAGAATATCGCTTAAATCATCGTTTGTATGAAGGATAACCTTAGCCTCGAGGGACTTACCGATTACCTTTTCGTTACGCTTCTTTTCGAGAGCAACAAGCACATCGTCACGGATAGCGTGAATCTTGTCCCACTTTGCTGTGTCGATAGCTACGCCTGTCTTTTCGGGCATCATATTGAATACAACGTTTCTTGCGTCGTCATTCTTGCTCTTGGGAAGCTCCTGCCAGATTTCGTCGGCAGTAAATGTAAGGATAGGAGCGATGAGTCTTGTTAAACCGCTTAAGATGATGTACATAGCGGTCTGTGCAGCTCTTCTGAGCTCGCTGTCTTCCTTTTCACAGTAAAGTCTGTCCTTGATTATATCGAGATAGAAGCTCGACATATCAACTACACAGAAATTATTGAATGCGTGGTAAGCGTGATAATAGTCCATAGCCTCGTAGGAGGTCTTAACCTTTTCGATAAGCTCATCAAACTTTGTAAGAGCCCACTTATCGATATCGGTAAGCTTGTCGAAGGAAACCATATCGGTATCGGGATTGAAGCCCTTACCGTTACAAAGGTTACCGAGAATATATCTTGCAGTATTTCTGATTTTTCTGTAGGTTTCGGAAAGCTGCTTTAAGATATCCTGAGAAACTCTTACGTCGCTGTGGTAATCGAGAGAGGTTACCCAGAGACGGAGTACGTCAGCACCGTACTGCTTGATAACTTCCTCGGGAACGATATAGTTACCCTTGGACTTGGACATCTTTTCACCCTTACCGTCAACGATCCAGCCGTGTGTGCATACTGCCTTATAGGGAGCGTGGCCTGTTGTGGCAACGGAAGTAAGGAGCGAGCTCTGGAACCAGCCTCTGTACTGGTCACAGCCTTCTAAATAAAGGTCAGCGGGAGAAGAGAGGTAATCTCTTTCGTCCATAACCGCAGCCCAGGTACAGCCCGAATCGAACCATACGTCGAAGATATCCATTTCCTTTGTAAATTCGCCGCAGCCGCATTCACACTTAACGGAAGCAGGGATAAACTCGGAAGGATCCTTCGAATACCAGGCGTCGGAGCTTTCGGCACGGAAGAGGTCGGAAATAGCCTTTATTGTTTCGGCATTAACGATAGCCTTACCGCAGTCCTTACAATATAAAATCGGAATCGGAACGCCCCAGCGTCTCTGACGGGAAATACACCAGTCACTTCTGTCACGTACCATATTCTTGATACGTTCCTCGCCCCAGCCGGGAATCCAGTTTACTTCCTCGATAGCCTTAACAGCTTCATCAGCAAACTTTTCAACGGAGCAGAACCACTGTTCGGTAGCTCTGTAGATAATGGGCTTATGACATCTCCAGCAGTGAGGATAGGGATGGACAATCTTTTCGATAGCTAAGAGCTTGTTTGTATCCTCGAGCTTCTGAGCGATAGCCTTGTTAGCGTCAGCAGTTGTAAGACCCTTGAATTCTCCTGCCTCCTCGGTAAGATAACCCTTAGCGTCTACAGGAACGATAACGTTAAACATTCCCTTATACTTGTTACATACCTCGTAGTCCTCGAGACCGAAGCCGGGAGCTGTATGAACACAGCCTGTACCGCTTTCGAGAGTAACGTGGTCGCCTACGATAATGGGAGACTTTCTTCCCATAAAGGGATGATCTGTTTCAACAAATTCAAGATCGGAGCCGAGGATAGTTCCTACGGTAGTATACTTCTTTATACCTACTGCATTCATAACAGCGGGAACAAGCTCTACCGCCATAAGTAAATATTCACCGAAGGACTTACTTTCCTCGTCCTCAACGTGAACAAAGGTATATTCGTAGTTAGGACCTAAACAGATAGCAAGGTTTCCGGGTAAGGTCCAGGTTGTTGTTGTCCAGATTACAGCGTAAGCCTTGGAAAGGTCAACGTCGATACCGTCGAGCTTACCCTTAGCGTCGGAAATCGGGAACTTTACATAGATGGAATGACATTCATCATCCTCATATTCGATTTCTGCTTCCGCTAATGCAGTATTACAGTCGCCGCACCAGTAAACAGGCTTAAGACCCTTATACATAAGGCCCTTTTCAGCCATCTTACCGAATACCTCGACCTGCTTTGCTTCGAATTCAGGTCTTATTGTAAGATAAGGATCTTCGAAATCACCCCATACGCCGAGACGCTTGAACTGTGCCTTCTGGTCGTCGAGACAGGACATAGCGAACTCACGGCAGCACTTTCTAAGCTCAACGGGGTCGATTGCGCTGTCCTTACCGATCTGCTTTAACGCTTTAAGCTCGATAGGAAGACCGTGACAGTCCCAGCCGGGAACAAAAGGAGCCTGGTAACCGGTCATAGACTTATACTTAACGATAATATCCTTTAATACCTTGTTGAGTGCGGTACCCATATGGATGTTTCCGTTCGCATAAGGAGGGCCGTCGTGAAGAATATACTTGGGGAGACCCTCGTTTTTCTTCTGAAGCTCATAGTAAAGTCTGTCCTTGTCCCACTGTTCAACCCAAGCAGGCTCTCTTGCAGGAAGATTACCTCTCATAGGGTAATTGGTCTGGGGCAGATTAAGTGTTTCGTTAAAATCCTGTGCCATTTCTGTAATATCCTTTCCTTTGTGATTTACTTTCTCTTCTTTTTATTGGAATGATTGTGATTATTGTTGTTATTATTGCCGAATTCAAGCTTCTCAAACTTTGACTTGTTTCGTGCAGGCTTATTGTCGTTAAGGAAATCGGGAGTACCCTCGTCCTCGGCGGTATCGAAAGCGCTCTCAACTGTGAAACCGCTTTCCTCCATTTCGATTGATTCTGTTTCCTGTACCTCGATATCGGAGAAGGAATCGACTACCTTAATATCGGAATCGTCCTCGCCTGCCTTTTCCTCGACAGCCTCGGGAATATCGTCAACAACAGGAAGCTCCTCGCCCTTCTGGGAAGCGATAAGCTCACGGAGAGTAGTTGAGTCGTGTTCAGCCACAACGCCCTTAACAAATTCGTTTTCGCAGGCCTCGGGAATAGACTTTATAAATTCCATATGGCTTGTATATTCTACGATAAGGCGTGTTCTGAAATCCTCAGCCTCGCGCTTTGTTCTTGCGAGAACCTCCTTATCCATTTCAGTCTGAATCATCATTTCTGTATGGATATCGTCGGCCGCCTTCTTAGCTTCCGCTTCAATTCTTTCCTTTTCGGCGAGAGCGTCGGCGATAATCTGCTTTGCCTCTTCCTTACGGGCAGCAACCTCGTCCTCAGCCGCCTTTATCATTTCATCGGACTGCTGCTGTGCGTCGCCGATAATATTCTGGGCCTTTTCCTTAGCGTCGGCAATAATTGAATTACCCTGCTTCTGTGCGCCGAGAAGAGCGTCCTTTAAAGCGTCCTCGTCGTTACGGTATTCTCTTATCTTATCCTTACATACTTCAAGCTTTTCGCTTAATTCATCATTTTCTCTTCTTAACTTATCGAATTCTCTGGCTACGTCGTCAACGTATTCGTCAACCTCTTCCTTTTTATAGCCCTTTATCGCCTCAGAAAATTTTCTATTAAGAATTGCGTCCATTGGTATAACCTCCTGTTAGCTGTATTTTTTTAGGGGGATGCGAAGGCGTCCTTTTTTTGTCTGTGCCGTCCCTTCGCAGACAGCAAACTTACCGTATCCGCGAAGCGTAAGAATATCTCCCTCGGAAACGGTTCTGCTTATATTACTGCATTCGGAATAATTAACAAGCAAATATCCCGCCTTAATAAAATCCGAAGTCTTTTCCCTGCTGAGCCCGGTAATTCCGCTTACTATACAGTCAGCTCTCATAGAAGCGGCAACTACGGAAACGTCCTCGAACTGTGGCTCGGGGAGCGGTTTTATAAGACCGTCGGTAACGGAAACGCCTGTCCGTCCGATACAGGTAACACAATCAACAATAAGATCTCTCGCCGTCTTTGTGCAGAATACTGCCGCAAAGCCCTCGCCTACAAAAATATCTCCTATCATCTCCCGCTTAAGACCGAGCCCCATAAAGGAACCGAGAAAATCCCTGTGTCCCGGGGTATCGTTTTTACGGAAGGTAAAGCTAAGGGGGTAAATCGGAAATTCCTCTTCCTCCCTATAAGCCGAAATAAGAAGCATCTTTCTTACACAGAAATCCGAGCCTCCGAAAAAACGGAATGAAACGCCGCTGTGCCGTTCAAGCAGTTTCTGCGCAAAAAACTGCTCCTGCTCATTAAGGAATGAGGTAAAAACAGGGCGTCCTCTCTTTTCGGAAAGCTCTAAAAGATCACTGATCCTTATCTCTACGGACTGCTGTACAGAAATATCCTTCATCAGATAAAGTCTGCGTTGCTTCCGAGTTCATCTATCATATCGCCGGATATATCCACGTTTACGGGAACGATAATATATGTTGTATTGGCGATTCTCTTTAAATCTCCGTCAGCCGCATAAGCAACACCGCCTAAGAAGTCGATAAGACGGTTAGCTACATCCTTGTTTGTGTTGTCAAGGTTAAGAACTACTGTCTTCTTGTTCTTGAAATGGTCTGCGATTGCCGCTGCGTCGCTGTACTTTTCAGGCTTTACAACAATTACCTGAAGATGTGTTGTAGCAGGAATGCTTAAGGTCTTGCTGCTCTTGATAGAAGGCTTGATGCTACCGTAATCGTCATCGAAATTGATGGCGGAGGGCATATCATTTGCGTAATCGCCTTCGTTTTCATAACCTTCATCTCCGCTGCCTACGCCGATTGTTCTCTTTAATGAATCCATGAAACCCATAAAAGTATCCTCCCAATTAGTATTTCCTGTATCCATACAGTAAGCTTCCTATTCTTACTATATTTGAACCGTATTTTATCGCCGTCTCGAAGTCTCCCGACATACCCATAGAAAGGGTGTCAAGCTGAAAACGGCTGTCTCCTGCGGTTTTCGATTTAATGCCTGAGAAAAGCTCCTGCATTCTTGCGAAATACCGCTCCGAGCTTCCGTTGATATCCACAGGCGGAATAGTCATAAGCCCTCGTATTCTTATACCCTCGAGCTCTGCCGCTTCGCTGATGAAGCCGTCAAGCTCTTCGGGAGAAATACCGCTTTTACTTTCCTCGCCGCCTATGTTTATTTCAACAAGTATATCCATAATCCTTCCGCAGCCCGAAGCGCGCTTGCTTATTTCGGAAGCGAGCCTTATGCTGTCTACGGAATGAATCATACTTACCTTATCGATGATGTACTTTACCTTATTCGTCTGGAGTCCGCCGATAAAATGAACCTCTGCCGACTTGTCGTAGCTTTCCCGTTTATCCATAAACTCCTGTACACGGTTTTCTCCGAGAAGCCTTATGCCGAGATTTATCGAATGATTTATAAGCTCGGGAGAAACTGTTTTCGTAACGCCCATAAGGCGCACCTCGTCTGTCCTTCCAGCCTTTACTTTTGCAGCCTCTACCCTTTCGGAAATACGCTTATAGCTTTCGCTTACTGCAGTAAAACGCTCATCCGATAATTTTTCCGTCATATAAATCCTTTCCTTCCACTATTACAGTATCGTATAAAGATATATATTCGTCCATATCCGTGGTATCCTCCACGAGAGTATAGTCCTCTTCAGAGATAATCTGTCTTATTTTCTTGAACTTAACAACAATACCGTCAAGAATATAAACGCCGACTCTTTCATTCTCGCCCTCGCCGTCAACTCTTATAGCGTCGGTAGGAATTCGTATACCCGTATAGTCATCCATAAGAAGCTTACACTGGGCAACCCTGCTGTCGATAAAGTCCGCCAGGAACATATCGCATTCAAATACCGCAATACTGCTTCCGTCGGGCTGACGTTCGAGGCTTATGATATGAGCCTTTACGTTCTGCTGTGACGAGCCGATACGAAGAGTTACGTAAGCGCCCTCGAACACCGTACCGAGCCGTACCGTATCGAGAACCGCCACCATATACCAGTTATATCCGCTTATAAGCTTACCTATAACGCCGCTTGGGTTTTCGTATTCCGTTTCGTCAAGAATAATCTTGTTTATCTGTTCCTTAGTAAGGTCGAAAACGTTACTGCTGTTTAATTCATTTTCATAGCCGTCAACCGTACTTATAAAATAACCTGTCTGTCCGATTGAAATTTCGTAGGGCTCCGAGGAAATCTTTCCTCTAAGCTCAGCGATACGGCTGTCTATCTGTCTTATCTTATCATCATAGGATACCTCGGTACCCTTTACGATATCTCTTTTACTGCGTAAATTAAGCATATCGCTCTTTATCTTCGAGGCAGATTTATAGTCACCGTCGTAAAGATACTGCATAAGTATTGAGTGCTTTTCGCCAATCTGTGCGGAAAAGGATTCAAGCTGTGAGGTATCCGTTCCCACTAAGGCCTCTGCGTCCACAAGTACGGCTCTCTGCGCCGTAAGCTCGTCTATCTCCTGCTGTAATGCAATATCGTTACGGTTTCCGTAAACCTCGGCGATAATTGAGTTTTTCGCTATTTTCGAACCGTCGGCATGAGTATAGTTTATAACCCCTCTTACGGGATAGGAAACGAGCTTCTCGTCTCTTACATAAACACCCTTAAAGCCAATGGTGTCGGTAGTTGTATATAAAGTTGCAACCTCTGTGCGTATAGGACTGCTGAAATAAATAACGACCTGGCTTACTACCATAATAATAAAGAAAACACCTATCAAAAGCCAAATAATCCTGGTAGTAAGGGCTCTTTTTTTATCTGATTCAGCCATATCCGTTCACACTTATTCCTTATCCTCGCCCTCTTCCTTTTCGAAAGCGTCAAGGAGAGAGATAGGTCTTAAGGGAGTAATTGTAGAAATAGCGCCCTTATAGATAAGGTTCTGTTTTCCTTCGGTATCGAGAATTACAGTATAATTATCGAAGCCCTTTACAATTCCCTTGAACTGAAATCCGTTTGTAATATAAATAGTTACAGGAATACGATCCTTTCTTGCCTGATTTAAAAAAACGTCCTGTAAGTTGATATCCTTAGCCATAATTTTATCCTTTCATTTTACACAATACATATCCTCAGAGCCCAACAGCCCATAGTAATTATTTATAAAAAGTATTATAACATACTTTTCTGAAAAAAGCTATATTTTTTTAGTATTTTTTCAGCATTTTTTATAATTTCATCATATTTAGTAGTTTCATCAGCCGAAATTAGGCTAATTCTACTATCTTTACGGAACCAGGTAAGCTGTCTTTTTGCATATTTACGGGTTTCCTGCTTAAGATGCTCAACACATTCGTCGAGAGTCTTTTCTCCGTCGAAATAGGGCTTAAGCTCCTTATAGCCTATCGCCTGGGAAGCAGTAACGTAATCATCGTGGGTAAAAAACTCCCTTGCCTCCTCGAGAAGCCCCATATCAAGCATCACATCAACACGCTTATTTATCCTGTCGTAAAGAAGCTCCCTGTCCCAGTCTATCATAAGCATACAAGGCTCATAGGGAGAGGGATTCTTTCTGCTTTCCGCCTGTAGCTCCGTCATAGTCCTTCCGCTTATGTGGTAGACCTCGAGGGCTCTTATTACTCTCGAAAGGTTGTTTTCGTGCAGTCTGCCTGCACTTTCGGGGTCTATTTCACGAAGCATATCCAGCAGGGCCTTATTTCCCTTTTCCTCTGCTATCCTTCTGAGGCCTTCACGGTATTCGTAATCGCTTCCCGTATCGTCAAATTCTATATTATCAACAAGAGAATTTATATAAAGCCCTGTACCTCCGCAGATTACAGGGAGCTTACCTCTGCCCGTAATATCGGCTATCACCTTTCTCGCTTCCGCCACATAATCCGCTACCGAATAAGCCACGGTAGGCTCAAGGAAATCCATAAGATGATGAGGGATTCCCTCCTTTTCCTCCTCGGTAGGCTTGGCGCTTGCGATATTAAGCTTCTTGTAAATCTGCATAGAATCGGCGGAAACGATCTCGCCGTTGAAGCGCTTCGCTATATCTACGGCAAGCTTCGTTTTACCCGAAGCGGTAGGCCCGCATACCACAACAATGAAAATTTTATCCATATTTATACAATCCTGCTGAAATATTTTTCAATTTCCCTCTCGGTAAGCTTTATCATAACAGGTCTGCCGTGAGGACAGAATCTAATCCTTTCGTTATTCCATACCTCTTCCGCAAGAAGCGTAAGCTCGGTAATGCTGTTATCGTCGTGAGCCTTTATCGCCGACTTACAGGCACGGCTGTGCTGTAAATCGTCATATATCTCCTCAATTACCGAGGTGCTTCCCTTTTCGAGCAGGTCTGCCGCCTTAAGAAGTATTTCCGAAGGGGCGACGCTTCCTGTGAAGGCTGAGGGTGACGCAGTAATTTCCGCCGTACTGCCCTCGCTCAGAATTACATCAAGACCTATACTGTCGAGAAGCTCCTTGTTTTCCTGAAGGGCGCTGTACTGCCCTACGGTAAGAGCAACAAATTCGCTTTCCGCAAGAAGCTGTGAGGAAGCTAAAAGCTCATTTTTCTGTCTTTCGAAATTTATGCGCTCGTGAGCGGCGTGTTTATCGATAAGTATCATTTCCTTACCGCATTCGCAGACTATATAGGTCTTGAAAAGCTCGCCTATAACCCTTATCGGAGTCTTTTCCTCCTCTTCGGTTATAACCGTTCCCGTAGCCCTTTCGGAAGGCTCGGGCTCCTTTACCGCCACAGTCTCCACAGCCGCCTTCGTTATATATTTAAAGCTCCTGTCCTCCTCGTCGCACTCCACCACCACCTTAGGCTTAGGCGTAAACACAGGCTTTTCCTCGGAAAGCCTCTGCTGGACGAAGGGAGCGTCCTGCTTTACCGTTTCAA
The DNA here is from genome assembly GCA_045579625.1 of Ruminiclostridium sp. Taxonomy (GTDB): domain Bacteria; phylum Bacillota; class Clostridia; order Oscillospirales; family Ruminococcaceae; genus Ruminiclostridium_E. Next base: position 1,301 of record JAZNMN010000037.1, on the reverse strand, counting down.
CGGGCTTTATCTCCGAGCGAAGATAAACGGGCTCCGTACTTATCCCGAAAAGTCTTTTCTGTTCGGCGGACTTTTCTCCTGCAGTACTGCTGTCAGCCGCCTTTTCTATAGCCGCCGTCGCTTTTTCAAGCATAATTCTGGCGGAGGGTCTTGTATCGGGCTTTTCCTCGGGAATCTCCGGCTTCGAAAGCTTTATTTCACGTCCGTTATCGGCGTTCAGAATAGCGTTTCTTACTGCGAAATGTACTGCGTCAAAGACATTCTTTTCGTAGGCAAATCTTACCTCGGTTTTCGAGGGGCTTACGTTAACGTCAAGAAGCTCGGGAGATATTCCTATATTGAGTACACAGGCAGGAAATTTCCCTGTCATAATACTGTTTCTGAAGCCCTCCTCGAGAGCCGTCATACAGATAACGGAACGGACATATCTTCCGTTTACGAAGAAATACTGCAATGACCTGTTGGAACGGGTAAAAAGCGGAGAGGAAATGAAGCCTGTTACAGTGATACCGTTAAGGCTGAAATCCACAGGCAGCAGGCTTACAGCGAACTGCTTTCCGAAAACCGCATAAATCGCCGCATAGTAATCGCCGTTGCCGCTTGTGTCACGGATAAGCTTATTGTCACGGATAAAACGGAAGGCTATTCCGGGATGTGCGAGAGCGAGCTTATCTACAAGCGCCTGTATCTGATTACCCTCGGTAACATCCTTTTTAAGAAACTTCTGCCTTGCGGGAACGTTATAGAAAAGGTCGCGGATTATGAAGGTCGTTCCGTCGGGACAGCCTGTCTCCTCGTGCTCGGTTATCTCTCCGCCGCTTATTCTGAAGCTTGCTCCCATAGGGGAATCCGCTTCCTTCGAAAGCACCTCTACTCTTGCCACCGCCGCTATCGAGGCGAGAGCCTCTCCGCGAAAGCCGAGGGTAAAAATCCTGTCGAGATCCTCCGCCGAGCTTACCTTACTTGTGGCGTGACGAAGAAAGGCGGTAGGAATTTCATCAAAAGCTATTCCCGAGCCGTCGTCCGTAACTCTCATATATGTACTTCCGCCGTTTTTTATTTCGACGGTTATATGCCTTGCTCCTGCGTCAATAGCGTTTTCTACCAGCTCCTTAACCACCGAAGCGGGTCTTTCTATAACCTCGCCTGCGGCTATGAGCTCGAAAACGCTTCTGTCAAGAAGATTTATCTTCGCCATTTATCCTCCGATTATTCAAGCATCCGCTTGAATTCCTCAAGCTGTGCGTAGGCCTCACGGGGCGTAATATTATCCATATCAAGATTCTTTATGGACTGGATAA
>JAZNMN010000036.1:0-25874 GCA_045579625.1 Ruminiclostridium sp. | reverse complement strand
CCTACGGTGAAATTACCGAGGGTGAAAAAAGGCTTGACGACGGGGTACTTGTGGTTTATCGAGCACCTCACAGCTATACGGGCGAGGACGTGGCGGAAATATCCTGTCACGGAGGACTGTTTATAACGAAGCGAGTTCTTTGCGCCTGTATTTCCGCAGGAGCAGCTCCTGCACAGGCGGGTGAATTTACGAAGCGAGCCCTTCTTAACGGTAAGCTTTCTCTTACCCAGGCGGAAGCGGTAGCGGATATCATTTCCGCCCAGAACGAACAGTTCCTTCTCTGTAGCAAGGCACAGAGAGAGGGCTCTCTCTACAGGCGTATTTCCGCAGTTTCGGAAAAGCTTCTTTCGATAACTACTCTTATTCAGGCGTGGATAGACTATCCCGACGAGATGGAGGATGATTTCGACGGAAATCTCGAAGGAGAGAAGCTTAAGGAAGCGGAAACAGAGCTTTCAAGGCTTCTCGACAGCTTCGGCACGGGACAGCTTATGCGTGACGGCGTACCCTGTGCCATTGTGGGACGTCCCAATGCAGGAAAATCCACTCTCATGAATCTTCTTAGCGGCGAGGAAAGAAGTATCGTTACCGATATCGAGGGAACTACCCGTGATATCGTTGAGGAAACGGTAATGCTTGGGGATGTTATGCTCCGTCTTGCGGACTGTGCGGGAATCAGGGAGACCGAGGATGTTGTCGAGGGTATCGGGGTTGAGAGAATGCTTAAGAAGCTTGACCTTTCTTCCCTTGTCTTTGCGGTTTTTGACGGAAGCCGTGAGCTTTCGCCCGATGATATGAGGCTTATAGAAAAGCTTAAGGATAAGAACGTTATCTGTATTATAAATAAGACTGACCTTCAGCAGAGGGCGGATAAAACGGTACTCTCCGGGGCCTTCGGAGAGGTTATCGAAATAAGTGCAAGAGACCCACGCTCAATAGAAATTGTGGCGGAAAAGGTAAGAGAAAAATCGGGGCTTTATAAGCTTGATACAGCCTCGGGCTTTATCGCCAACGAGCGTCAGAGAAAATGTGCCGCCGAGGCGAGGGATTTTGTAACGGAGGCGTATACTGCGTTAAGCTCGGGAGTAACCCTTGACGCAGTAGGAATACTCTGTGAAAACGCTCTCGACAGGCTTTATGAGCTTAACGGAGAAAACGTAAGCGAAGCGGTTATCGACCAGGTGTTCAAGCGCTTCTGTGTAGGAAAATAAAACATAAAGGTGAAATTATGCTGAAAATTATCTGCGGCGAATGGGGGACGGGGAAGTCCGTTCTTATGTATGACAGGATAAGGGAACTGGCCGAGGCGGGGGAAAGGGTCGTTTTATTCGTCCCCGACCAGTTTTCCTTTCAGGCAGAAAAAATAGTATACAATAAAGTGCCTCATCGTTTCTCGGGAAATGTTACCGTAACGATGTTTTCCCGTATGTCACGGAAAATACTCCACCTCTACGGGGAACAGAAGGAATATGCCGATGAAATGGTGAAGGGTATGCTTATGCTCCGCGCTCTTCGGGAAACCGCCGAAAGCGGAGCTCTCGTATTTTACGGCAGTCAGTATAAAAAACAGGGCTTCTCCTCCTTCGCTCTAAGAATTATCGGAGAGCTTAAGAATGCGGGGATTTCGCCCTCGGCTTTAAGAAAGCTTATTCTTTCGGAGAATGAGTTTTCGGAGCTTCTTACGAAAAAGCTCAGCGATATATGCGAGATATATACCGCTTATGACAGGCTTCTTACCCTTAACTTCGACGACAGGCTTGACGACGTAAGACGTGCGGCGGAGATAATAAGGGAGACGGATATATTTGACGGCTGCTGCTGTTTTTTCGACAGCTTCGATAACTTTTCGGGCAGTCAGCTTAACTTTATAAAAGCCCTTCTCCTTAAATCAAAGGAGGTAACCTTTACCCTTACCGCCGATAGCCCCGATAGCACCAAAAACTGCTTTATGGAAACGGTACGGCTTATCGGAAGGCTAAAGGATATGGCCGAGGGAGAGGCGGAAGTAACCCTTCTTACGGAAAAATTCCGTAAAAAGTCAGAGGTTTCCGTTACCGAGGCCCGTGATATATGGCAGGAATGCGATTTTATCTGCGGAAAGATAAAGGAGCTTACGGAAAAGGGCGAAAGATTCAGAAATATAGCGGTACTCGTTCCCGAGGCGAAATACGGAAAAATTCTGAAAAGCGCAATGGAAAAGTACGAGATACCCTGTTTTATCGACATTCCCGAGCCGATTATTTCGAAATCCTTTGTCCGTTTCGCACTTTATGCCCTGAGAGCCCTTTCCTTCGAGACCGAGGACATTCTTCGCTATGCTAAAAGCGGCTTCGTCCGTCACGGAAGCGGAAAGGTAATAAGTGATATCCAGGCGGATAAGCTCGAACGCTTCGTAAGAAAATACGATATAAGAAAAAAGGACTGGAAAAAGGAGTTCCCGAAGGAGCTTAAGGAGTACGAGGAGCTTGAGGAGCTTCGTAAGAGTATAATACTGCCCTTAACGGAGCTCAGAAAAAATATGGAGAACACAGACGGAGACGCTATGACAAGAGAGCTCTGTGATTTTCTCTGCAATAAAATGGATATAAGCAGTACCATTTACGGAAAATGCCTGAGCCGAAATAAGGAGGGCGAGCCTAAGGTTGTTGATATGATGAAAATGGACGCCTACAGCTCCCTGTGGGATGATGTAGTTACCGTTTTCGAATCCGCCTATACGTCTCTTTCGGGCTACAGGCTTACTATAGAAGAATATATCGAAATTCTTACCTCGGTATTTTCTTCCGTTACGATATCGAGCCCGCCTCAGGTTCTTGACGCAGTAACGGTAGGCGATACGGAGAGAAGCCGTTTCGATAAGGTGGGAGTCGTATTTCTCTGTGGGTTCAACGAGGGTCTTATGCCGCCGCCCGCCAACGTTTCTGACGCCTTTTCAAGCGCAGAAAACGAGATACTTACGAGACACGGTATCTCTATAAGCTCCGACCGACTCAGCCGATATTCACAGGAGCTTTTTACCCTCTACCGCTGTCTCGATATACCCGAAAGAGAGCTCCATATAACCTATCCCCTTTTAAGCGGAAGCTTTCAGTATCTCGAGCCCTCCTCTTATCTTAAGGAGGTAACGGAAAGGTACGGTATAAGCGTTAGAAGTGCGGAAAGCTTCGGCGCTGAATTTTACTGCAGGACTGAAAAGTCGGCGGAAAGATATCTCGCTTCAATCTTTTCCGATTACCGTAAGACGGAGGAAAAAGAGGCGCTTATCAGGAAGGTGGACGGGAAATATGCGGATATGCTGGAAAATGCGGCAGGAAACCGTCCCGGCAGAGACCGTCACCGCCTTAAAAAAGAACACGCTGAGAAGCTTTTAAGTCTCGGCGCTTATTCGCCTACCGCAATTACCCTTATGGGAAGCTGTAAATTCGGATTTTTCTGCAGGTACGGGCTCGGTCTCAAGGAGGAGGAGACCCGTTCCGTTGATACCCTTCTTGTGGGTAATGTGATACATTACTGCCTTTACAGGCTTTTATCCGATTATCTCGATAAAAAGGAAGAGTTTACGAAGCTTAGCGATAATGCCATAAAAAAGCATATAAATGAAAGCATTGACATATATAGGGCGGAAAATTATCCCGAGGATTTCGGCGGTACCGAAAGATTTTCATACCTTCTCGGACGACTGGGTAATTTTGCTTTTAAGGCGGCGCAGAAAATAAGAGACGAGATTTCCGAAAGCGGATTTTATCCCGAGGCTCTCGAAAAAGAGCTTGAATTCAGCTTCGGAGATATAAAGATACGAGGCGTCTGCGACAGGATAGACGCAATGGTAAAGGACGGGAAGAAATATATAAGGGTCGTAGACTATAAAAGAGGAAAAAGAGCCTTCGACCTTAAGGATATCTATAACGGCGAAAATCTCCAGATGCTTCTTTATCTTTTCGGACTTTGTGACGAAGGGGGAGACCTTCCTTCTTCGGTAATGTATACGCCTGTAGGAAAGGAAAGCTTTACGAAGCTAAGCGGCGGAGACCTTGAGGGAGCTAAGGAAAAAAGCAGGAAAAGCTATATCCGAAGCCATTCTCCCTCGGGGCTTGTCATAGAAAGCTCCCCCGAAAAGGAAGAGCTTTCCGAGGCGGAGAGAAGGCTTACCGAGGCCTACGGAAAGGTAAGAGACGGATATATTTCGGTTACGGGCATTTCCGACGAGGCTTTTTCCTCGCTGAAGAAATACTGCCGCTCCTACGTAAACGCTAAGGTAAAAGAGGCATTAAGCGGAATGGCAGGAGCCTGTCCGAGAAAGTCGGAAGCCTGTGAATACTGTGAATACGGTTTATTCTGTGGAATAGAGGAGGTGGAATAGTATGGCGGAGGCCGATAAAATTGAATGGACGGCGGAACAGGAAAAGGCCATAGCCTTCAAGGGCGGCGGAGCTATCGTTTCCGCTGCGGCAGGAAGCGGTAAAACCGCAGTTCTCATTGAAAGAGTAATGAGGCTCATTCTTGACGAAGAAAATCCCGTAAACGCTGACGAGATAGTTATTTCCACCTTTACCCAGAAGGCGGCGGCGGAGCTTAAGGCGAGACTTTCACGTGCCCTTACGGCCGCACTTAACAAAAATCCACACAGCGTATTCCTTCGGGAACAGCTTCTTCGTCTTAACGACGCAAGCATCTGTACAATAAGCTCCTTTTGTCTCGGTATAATAAAGAAGCACAGCACTATGCTCAATCTCTCTCCGGATTTCACAATTCTCGACGAAGCGGACAGCAGGCTTATCTTTTCCGCTTCTCTCGAAAGGATTATGGAGGATTTCTGTGAAAAAGGGAAGGCCGAGGAAAGAGAATTGCTCTTTGACTGGTACGGTGGTGAGGACGACAGCGGTATAACCGAGCTTGTAGCTATAATATATAATTTTTCACGAAACCTTACTTATCCCGAAAGATTCTATAAGAAGTGGCTTACTGCATATAAAAATCCCGATAAGTTCCCGAAAAGAATAATTACGGAGTATTTCGGCTCCAATATTCTTAAGCCTGCGGCGGAGCTTAAGGAGCTTACAAGAGAATTCTATGAAAATTCGGCAGGCACTCCCGCAGAAGGCTTTTCTGCTGAGCTTTTAAGGCTCGCTTATCTCCTCGACGGGATAACGGTGGAGAATATTTCCGATAAGCTCGAAAATGCTTCGGGGGAGGGTATTCCGCCTGTACCCCGTAAAAATGCGAAAAGCGGCTTCGATAATGCATTATGCAAGGAATATAAGGAGCTGTTCTCGGAATACTGGGAGAATATTCTTTATCACGGCCATCTTTTCAGCAGGCACAAAGCCGATATGGAGACCTGTTATCCTGTGCTTAAAATACTGGTAAAGCTCGTAAAGGCTCTCGGAAAGGAATATTCCGAAAGAAAGGCTAAGATAAATAAGCTCGATTTCTCGGATATAGAAATAATGACCTTAAGGCTTTTAAGGGACGAAAACGGAGAGCCGAGCGCCGCCGCGCGGGAAATAGCGGAGAAAACAAGCGAAATAATAGTAGATGAATTTCAGGACAGCAATGATATACAGTACGAGATTTTCAGGCTCATTTCCAAAAATAAAAGCAATCTCTACTTTGTAGGCGATATAAAGCAGTCCATCTACCGATTCAGAGGGGCTAACCCCCTGGTTTTTCAGAAGCTTACAAAGGATCTCGATTTTACCGTTATAAATCTTAACTGTAATTTCCGCAGTAACGATAAGGTAATTTCCGCAGTAAACGCTATCTTTACAGGTACTATGACAGAAAGGCTCGGAGACGTGGATTACGATAAGAAATGCGCTCTCGTACAGGGTAACCTCGGCTATCGGAGTACCGAGGAAAACGATACTGAGCTTATTACCGTAATGGGCGGAAATATGGAGGACGCGAGAGAAAAGGAGGCGCAGTATATCGCCGACCGTATCCTCGGTATGATAGAGTCGGGCTTCGAGGTAACCGACAGAACAGGGAAGCGACCCTGCCGCTACGGAGATTTTGCCGTACTTATGGGTAAATACAGCGCAAATATCCATATCTATAAAAAAGCCTTCGACCGCCTCGGTATACCCTACGAGGCTAAGGAGGAAAGCGGATATACTGACTTTTCGGAGGTAAAGGCGGCGCTTTCGCTCCTTAAGATAATAGATAACCCTTATAAGGATAAGGAGCTGGCCGAGGTTATGATGAGGCCGCCCTATATGTATACTGCCGACGAAATGGCGGCGATAAAGCTTTCTGGCGGAAAAAGGCATAAGAACCTTTATTCGGGGCTTTTATCGGAAGCGGAAAGGGATGAAAAATGCGCCGAATTTTTATCGGAGCTTAAGGCGCTAAGGGATTATGCAGGAGAAAACACCGTAGAAAATCTCGTAAGGAAGATATATGACGAAAGCTCCTTTACGGCGGCAATTCAGGCTTCTCCCGACGGAAGAAAAAGAGACGAAAACCTTAAGCTTCTTATTCATTATTCCTCTGTATTTTCCGAAAGCAGGAGCGGAAGCCTTTACGACTTTATCCGTTTTATGGAAAATATAGACAGGAACGAGGTAAAGCTCGCCCGTCCGCAGGATGAATCGGCAGGAGACCACCGTATAAGAATAATGACCATTCACGGCTCAAAGGGTCTCGAATTCCCGATATGCTTTGTGGCTAATCTTTCCAATATCTACGTGAACAGGGACAACAGCAATTTATGCTGTGACCCTGTAAGGGGAATAGGTATGAGGATATCCGACAGGGAGAATATGCTGAGGATTGATACTCTTACCTACGACCTCGCTTCCGAGGAGAATAAGCGACTCGAAAAGAGCGAGGAAATGAGACTTCTCTACGTAGCGGCAACAAGAGCCAGGGAAAAGCTTATTTTTACTGCCCCGAGGGCAGAAAGCGACAAAAACGAGGATATGCATTACAAGTGGGTGCTGAGCTGTGCGAGAAAAAGGGGCGACATCATAAAAAGAGAGAGGATAGAGGGGTATACTGCCGAAAAGAGGAAAAGGATTATCGGAAAATCTGATAAAAAGACGGTAATAGAGCCCTTTTCTCCCTATAGTCACCTTCCCTTTACCCTTATCCCCGCTAAGGTTACCGCAACGCAGATAGGCGTAAAGAGCGTGGACGATTTCTCGAAAAACAGCGACAAAATAAGCAGGTATCTCCGACTGCCCTCATTTTTAAAGGAGGAGACTAAGGGAAAGCTTTCGGGAAAGAAGAAGGGCGACGCCTATCATAAGGCTATGGAGCTTCTCGATTTCAGCGGAAGCGCCCGACAGCTCGACGACCTGCTCATAAAGGGAAAGCTTACCGATATCGAGCGCTTTTCCATAGAGGACGGAGAAATAGAAGCCTTTTTAAAGAGCGATTTATGCAGGAGAGCAGTCGAAAGCGGAGATATCCGCCGTGAATTCCCTATATTCTGTGAATACGACCCGAAGCTCTGGGGGGATTTCGGTACCGATTGGACAGAAGCCGAGGAGCGCCCCTTTATCCAGGGTATAGCGGATATGTTCTTCGTGGAAAAAGGCGAAATTGTGCTTGTTGACTATAAGACGAACGTAAATACTACCCCCGAGGAGTTTATCGAGGAGTATAAGGGTCAGCTTTATATCTATAAGAAGGCTCTTGAAGAAATGACAGGTATGAGGGTAAAGGAATGTATTCTTTATTCCTTTACGCTGGGGCTTTCTATTCCTGTTCCCGAAGAAAATCAGCTTTCTTAGGCTCTTATGTTTTGGTTAAATTTCATAAAAAGTCATATTTATTTTGTGAAAATTTATCGCTTGCTATTTGCATTGTGTTGTGTTATACTGATAAGGTAAATTGTTGTAGCTTTATGAAAAGCTACATAAAGCTACAGAATGAATTATTATGGAGGAATTAACTATGAAGTTAAGAAAAATCTTAGCAGCAGTTGCTGCTTCTGCTGTTGCTACAGCAGCTATGGCTACAGTTGCTTCCGCAGCTGATTACAACGCTTACATCGCATTCCAGACAACAAGCTGGTCTTTCCGTAACGACTGGACAGAAGCTTCCTACGGTCAGGCTACCGATTACTTCGACGATTATATCGTTTGGGGTACAGGCGACGCTCCCGAGGAAACATTCCCTCAGTACGCTGATAACTTTGATTATGATATCAACGGTTATGTTCTCCCTGCTACATACGTAGACGCTACTATCACAGGCGACGGCACATACACAGTAGAAGCTAAGGATCTTGACTGGTCCGTTACAGGCGACAAGGGCTTCAACTCTTTAGGTATCAGCACAACATTACCTGCTGAAGGTGTTACAGTTTCCGACGTTAAGCTTTATGTTGACGGCGCTGAAGCAATGGCTTACGACGCAGCAGTAGTTGAAGGTCTCGACAACAACCAGTACTTAAAGATTAACGTTATCAACATCTGGAACGCTGATTGTACAGCTTACGACGGTGCATTCCCTGCTGAATCCATCAAGGTTGAATTCACAGTTTCCGGTCTTGGCGGCGATGACACAGCTTCCGCTGGTGATGTTGACGCTTCCGCAGACGCTTCTGCAGACGAATCCAAGGGTTCTGCTGACACAGGTATCGAAGACGTAGCAGTTATCGCTGGTCTCGGTCTCCTCGCAGGCGCCGGTATTGTTTTCACAAGAAAGAGAAAGTAATTATTACCAATACTTACTGAATAAAATCCTTAACCACGCTTATTATAAGCGTGGTTAAGTTCTTTTATGGGACTTGTGTAAATGATTACATAAACAGGTGAAAAAGTTGCACAAATCGTTGGAAATGACGAATAAATTTTGTGTAAAATGCGTATTGTCTTGTTTAGGTAATTAAGTTATAATAAATTGTGTGAATTCGTTCACTTTTTCATTTTTAAACATTATGGAGGACACTTAAATGAAGTTAAGAAAGTTATTTGCTGCTTTAGCAGCTTCCGCAGTTGCAGTTTCCACAATGGCAGTTGCAGCTTGTGCTGAGCCTGTAGAAGAAGGCGTATTCGTAATCGGTTTCGGCGATGCTGACTGGAAGGCTTCCTTCTGGGGCAAGGACGGCGACATTCTCGATTCCAGCTACGAGCAGACAGCTAAGCTCGACGGCAACGGCGTTTACACAGTTTCCTTAGACCTTTCCAAGGGCTACACAAACGACGGTTTCCTTGATGAAGAAACAGGCGAACCTATCGTTTACACAACAGGTAACGGTATCGGCGCTATGGGTATCCAGATCTACGGCGAATATCCTACATTAGGTGTAGATATCCAGTCTGTTAAGTTTGACGGCGTAGAATTCGCTCTTACAGGTTCTTCCTACACAAACGACGAAGACGGCGGTAGAAGAACAAACATCTACAATGCTTGGGCTGGCTTTGACGCTGCTAAGGAAGACCACATTTCCAAGAACGCAGACGCTGCTACTTCCACAGTTATCGACATCGCTTCTTTAACAGAATGGTCCAAGGTTGAAGTTACTTTTGAAGTTTACGGCCTTGAAGAAGCTGCTGAAGAACCTACAGAAGAAACTACAGAAGAAGAAACAACAACAGCAGGTGATACAGACGCTGCTACAGATGAATCCAAGGGCTCCGCTGACACAGGCGTTGCTGATGTAGCTGCTGTTGCAGGTATCGCAGTTGTTGCTGCCGGTGCATTCATCGTTGCTAAGAAGAGAAAGTAATTTACTCTTAAGGTAATATGAACAAGAAAGCCTCGTATGGAAATACGGGGCTTTTTCAATAGTCGGATTTAAGGAGTTTAACTATGGCTAAGGTGCTTGTTTTTGATTTCGGCGCTTCCTCGGCGAGAGCGATAATTACTGAATATAACGGTAGAGAGTTTATTTCCGAGGAAATCCACCGTTTCCCGAATAATCCTATAGAAAGGGACGGTACGCTTTACTGGGATATAGATTATCTTCTTTCGGAGGTGGATAATGCAGTAGCTAAGGCAAAATCCAAGGGCTTCGACGGTATTTCCGTTGATACCTGGGGCGTTGACTTTGCTATTGTTGATGATGAAGGCGGATTTATCGAAAGGCCTGTCCATTACCGCGATAACAGAACGAGAGCGGTTATAGACGAGGTAAACGAGCTTTTCGGCGGCGAAAAGGAGCTTTACAGGCGGACGGGTATTCAGCCTGCCTGGTTTAATACAATATACCAGCTTTACGCTCTTAATAAAGCACGTCCCGAGAGCCTTAAAAAGGGGCATTTCCTTATGATGCCCGACCTTATCTGTAATCATCTTACAGGCGAAATACATAACGAGTACGCCGAGGCCACCACAACAGGCTTCCTTAATCCCGAAACGAAGAAATGGGACGAGGAGATTCTCGGAAAAATGGGGATTGCTCCCGATATTTTCCCGGAAATAATAAATACAGGCGATATTTACGGCTATCTTAAGGAGGAATATTCCGACGGCAGGAAAATTCCCGTAATAGCTGTACCGAGCCACGATACGGCGGCGGCTGTTGCGGCAGTTCCTTCCTCGGAGCGTGAATTCGTGTTTATAAGTACAGGCACCTGGGCTCTTTTCGGTACAGAGCTCGAGGCTCCCGTAATTACCGATAAGGCATATAAGGCTGAGCTTACCAACGAGGGCGGCCACGGCGGAACTATAACCCTTCTTAAAAATATAATGGGTATGTGGCTTTTCCAGGAATGTAAAAAGGATTTCGAGGCTAAGGGCGAGCCTTTAAGCTTCAGCGAAATGGAAAAGCTCGCCGAAGAAGCCGAGCCTTACAGATTCTTTATAAATCCCAATGATGAAAGCTTCTCACAGCCCGGAGATATGCCCGAAAAGATAAGAAGCTTCATAATGCGCACAGGACAGGGGGCGCCCGAGAATACTGCACAGATTTTAAGGGCGGTTTATGACAGTCTCGCTTGTGAATTCGCCTGTACGTTAAGGGATATCGAAGACATAACGGGCCGAAGCTTCGATACTCTCTATATGTTCGGAGGCGGAACGAAGGATAAGCTTATCTGCGCACGAACGGCGGAAATGACAGGCTGTCGTGTTGTGGCGGGGCCTACCGAGGCTACCTCTCTCGGCAATGCGGTATGCGCTTTCGTAGGCACAAGGGCGATAGGAAGCGTAGCGGAAGCGCGTGAGATAATAAGAAGCTCGGGTCTTACGGAAGAATTCCTGCCCGATACGAAAACCGACAGGGAAGGAATACTGGAAAAATACAGAAGCATAGTTAAATAAACAAGAAAAACGGTGTCAGCAATAATGCTGACACCGTTTTTCGTTTATGGGAGGAAAATATTATTTATCCGAGGGCAGTAATACTGCCTTAGGGAAAATTAACCTTCGTATTCGCTGTACTTGGGAGCGTTAGCGATAACCTCTGCCTCTAAGTTGGAGGGGAGCTGTTCGTATCTTGCGAATTCCATTGTGAACCAGCCCATACCCTTAGTCATCTGGCGAATGACTGTAGCGAGGTCGCCTGTCTCAGCCATAGGAAGCTCAGCCGCTACCTCGGTCATTCCGGGCTCGGCAGGATTCATACCGAGAACTGCGCCTCTACGCTTATTTACTATACCCATTACGTCGCCTGTGTTATCGTCGGGGACGGTAACGAGAACGCTCTGGATAGGCTCAAGGAGACAGGGGGAAGCCTGTGCGAGACCTGCCTTATATGCGGCGTGAGCGGCAAGCTTAAATGCCTGCTCGGAGCTGTCTACAGCGTGGTAGGAGCCGTCGAAGAGTGTAGCCTTAAGGCGTACAACGGGGTAGCCTGCGAGAACGCCGTGAACGATACTTTCCTGAAGTCCCTTTTCAACAGCAGGGAAGAAATTCTTCGGAACGCTTCCGCCGAATACTCTTTCCTCGAAAATAAGCTCATCGCTGTCGTGAGGCTCGAATTCGATTTTAACGTGACCGTACTGACCGTGACCGCCTGACTGCTTCTTGTGTTTACCTTCAACGGAAACCTTCTTGCGGATTGTTTCGCGGTAAGCGATAATCGGCTCTTCAAGAACAACCTCTACGCCGAACTTGTTCTTAAGCTTCTGTACTGCGGCGTCGATGTGCTGCTCGCCGAGACCGCCGATAATACGCTGGTGGGTTTCGTGGTTATGTGTATAGTCGAGTGTTCTGTCTTCTTCGAGGAGACGTCTTACCGAAGCGCTTATCTTACCCTCGTCGTTCTTGTTCTTAGCCTTAAGAGCCTTGAAATAGCAAGGTACGGGGAATTCGGTAGCTTCGAATTTCTTTTCGTTTCCTGCGGTACAGAGCGTATCGTTTGTATTGGCATTAAGCTTAGTAAGGGCGATTATATCTCCTGCGTAAGCTTCGATCATTTCTTCCTGCTTCTTACCCTTTAAGGCTAAGAGCTTACCGAACTTTTCACTTTCGCCTGTAGTAGCGTTTATTATATCAACCTTTGCGGAGATAACGCCGTCGTTGATCTTTACATAGCTCATCTTTCCTACGAAGGGGTCGGCTACGGTCTTGAATACGAATGCGGCAAGAGGCTTGTTTTCGTCGTAGGTTGAATCCTCAAGCTTACGCTCGTCGGGAGACGGGAGCATATAAATGATAGTATCGAGAAGCTTATCGGTAGCGGCGAGAGTTTCAGCCGAACAGCAAACTACAGGTGTGATAATACCCTGGTCGATACCGTCGTGGATACCCTTGATAATTTCGGCTTCCGTAAAGTCCTCGCCTTCGCTTTCGAAGAACTTCATCATAAGCTCCTCGTCAGTTTCTGCGATAGCTTCCGCCATAGCGGCGCGAAGACCCTTTAAGCGGTTTTCGGAGGCGGGCATTTCTACCTCGGTCGCCTTTCCGTTCTCGTACTTATACGCCTTCATTTCGAGAAGGTTTATGTAGCTTTCTACAGTTCCGTACTTATCGAAGGGAACTATAATGGGACAGATAGAAGGGCCGAAGCTTGTCTTAAGCTCTTCGAGACACTTATAGAAGTTGGAGTTTTCCTCTTCCATTTTTGTTACAACGAACATTGTAGCCTTATTAAGCTTTCTCGCTTCCTTGTAGGCCTTTATTGTACCTACCTGTACTCCGTCCTTTGCAGGAAGTGTAATAATAACGCTTTCCGCCGCTCTTATACCCTCGTGCATACCGCCGATAAAGTCGAACTGGCCGGGGGTATCGATAATATTTATTTTAACGTCCTTCCATTCCGCATAAGCAAGGGAAGTATTAAGGGATATTCTTCTCTTTATTTCGTCGGGATCATAGTCACAAACTGTATTTCCATCTATAATCTTACCCATTCTGTCTAAGCCGCCGCTTGTAAACATAAGCGCTTCGGCAAGAGTGGTCTTTCCGCTTCCGCCATGACCTGCCAGGGCGATATTTCTGATGTTTTTACACTTATAAGTTTTCACTATGAATTCATTCCTTTCAGAGGTATGTTTATATGTACCTCTATAGATTTAATACGGGTCTAACAACCTTGTGTATAATTATACACCATTTTTTTAGAAAAATCTATACTTTTTTTGTGAATAAACGGTTATGAGTGTAGAAATATCGGTTGCAGTTTTATGCACTATAAACAAAATTCCGAAAAAGGTAGGTAATTTTAGTTAAATTTCACTGTTGAATTTGTACAATAGGAATATCTGCTTTCGGGGGAATATTACTGCCCACAGAAAAAATCACCCCAGAGAAAAATCTCTGAGGTGAAGTGCTTGTTAGAGAGAAGAGCCCTGTTCTTGTGTGGCTTCTTCGGTTGTGAACTTAAGATTCTGTTCGAAGAAGCGGATTATATTTTCTCGCTCCTCGCGGTTATACTGAGCTATCATCATAATTGTGTTATCCTTTCCGCAGTTGAAAAGAATATACATAATGCTTGCATCCTCGCTCATAAAGTCGCAGTCCACATAATAATAGTATACCTCGTGGTTGGTATTTATAATACCTGCGTCATAGCCTCTTACCGTGTAGCCCGACATCTTGAAATATTCTCCCGTATACATAGCCGTTTCACGGAGGCTCTTAAGGTTCATATCCTTCGCTCTTATAGGCTCGGAGAGCTTTGCACAGGCTATGTTCTTGGAAGGCTTCGAGAAGCCTACAAGCATCGAGGAGCCCGACATATCATTTACATTGATTCCGTATTTCATAGCGGCGTCGTTATCGATTGTTTCGGGAGTATAATAAATCCAGTTATCACTGAGATTGATTGTGAAGCCGTATTTATTATTCTCGTAGATATTGCCTCGGATTGTTCCGCCGTTATAGTAGTCGGAGGAATCGTTCCCCGGGTTGGAGGCCAGGTATATTGCAAGAAATCCGTACACAAGCACAAAGGCTATTATAAAAATTACTTTCTTTCCCATAATATCTCCCTTATTTCAATTATTTTAAGGCGGCAATGGATTCGTTTATCTTCTGCATTTTTTCTTCCGCCTTGGCGAGCTTCGCCTTTTCGTTTTCTATCTGCTGTGCAGGAGCCTTGGATAAGAAGCCCTGATTGCTGAGCTTACCGGAGAGGAAGTCGATATCCTTCTGTACAGCCTTTTTCTCCTTTTCGAGACGCTGTAATTCCTTTTCGGTATCAACAAGCTCGCCGAGAGGCATAAATACTCTTGCGGCGGCGGTTACTACCGTTACCATACCGTCCTGTGCCTCTACGTTTTCGCTTATTACGGTTTCACCTGCGCCTGCGAGCTTTTCGAAGAAGATTCTGCAGGATTCGAATAAAGCGGTATCGGCTGTTTCGATGTACATTGTAACCTTCTTTGAAGGGGGAACGTTAAGCTCGTTACGCTGAACTCTTACTGCCTTTATAGCGTCGATTATCTTTGTGAAGGCGAGCTCGTCACCTGCAAAATTGAGAGCCTCGCTGTATTCGGGCCACTTGGAAATCATAATGCTTTCGGGCTGGTCAGCTACGGGCATAGAGCTCCATATTTCTTCTGTGATAAAAGGCATAAAGGGATGGAGAAGCTTTAATACACCCTGCATAACATAAACGAGAACGTTCTGTGCGGCGAGGGCGGTATCTCCGCCTGCGGAAATACGGGGCTTTGTAAGCTCGATATACCAGTCGCAGTAGATATCCCAGATAAAGTCGTAGAGCTTTCCGATAGCGATACCGAGCTCGAAGCCTTCGATATTATCGGTAACCTCCTTAACGAGCTTGTTGTAGAGGGAAAGTACCCATTTATCCTCAATTGTGAGGTTTTCGGGCAGTACTGCCTTATCCATAGAATCGGGGAGATTCATAAGGATATATCTCGAAGCGTTCCAGAGCTTGTTAGCGAAGTTTCTTGCGGAGGTAACCTTTGTAGTTGTCCAGCGCATATCGTTTCCGGGGCTGTTTCCTGTTACGAGGGCAAGTCTTAAAGCGTCAGCGCCGAATTCGTCGATAATTTCGAGGGGGTCAACGCCGTTTCCGAGAGACTTACTCATCTTTCTTCCCAGCTCGTCACGAACAAGACCGTGAATAAGTACGTGGTCGAAGGGCTTCTTGCCTGTATGTTCGAGACCGGAGAAAATCATTCTCGCTACCCAGAAGGGGATGATATCGTAGCCTGTTACGAGGGTATTTGTGGGGTAGAAGTACTTAAGGTCCTCGGTTTCCTCGGGCCAGCCGAGAGTAGAGAAGGGCCAGAGAGCGGAGCTGAACCAGGTATCGAGGGTATCCTCGTCCTGCTTCATAGGCATTCCGCACTTAGGACAGATATCCATAGCAATTTCGCTTATAACCTCGTGGCCGCACTCTTCATTTGTACAGTAGAAGGCGGGAATTCTGTGACCCCACCAGAGCTGACGGGAGATACACCAGTCACGGATATTTTCCATCCATCTTAAGTAGTTGTTTTCGAAACGCTGGGGCACATACTTGAGCTCTCCGCTCTTAACGATGTCTATTGCGGGGCCTGCCAGCTCCTTCATAGCCACGAACCACTGCTTCGAGCACTTAGGCTCTACTACGGTGTGGCATCTCTGACAGGTGCCTACATTATGAACGTGGCTTTCAACCTTAACGAGAAGGCCTTCCGCTTCAAGGTCGGCCACCATAGCCTTTCTTGCCTCGTAACGATCCATTCCTGCGTACTTTCCGCCGTATTCCTTATTTATAGAGGCGTCGTCGTTCATAACGTTAAGAATGGGTAAGTTATGACGGAGACCTACTTCATAGTCGTTAGGGTCGTGGGCAGGAGTAATCTTTACAACGCCTGTACCGAATTCCATATCAACGTATTCGTCGGCAATTACGGGAATCTCTCTGTCGGTAAGGGGAAGCTTAACCATTTTACCTACAATGGAGGTGTAACGCTCGTCCTTGGGGTTTACTGCGATAGCGGTATCGCCCAGGAGAGTTTCGGGACGGGTTGTAGCTATCTGAACGAAGCCGCTTCCGTCGGCTAAGGGATAGTTGATATGCCAGAAGTGGCCTTCCTGTTCCTCGTATTCACATTCGATATCGGAGATAGAGGTCTTACAGTTGGGACACCAGTTTATGATTCTTTCGCCGTGATAGATAAGTCCCTTATTATAAAGGTCGATAAATACCTTCTGTACTGCAACGGAACAGCCCTCGTCAAGAGTAAAGCGTTCTCTGTCCCAGTCGCAGGAGGAACCGAGCTTCTTAAGCTGTTCAACGATACGGCCGCCGTAAACTCTCTTCCATTCCCAGGCTCTTTCAAGGAAGCCGTCACGTCCGATATCGTCCTTGGTTACTCCGTCCTCCTTCATAGCCGCTACAATCTTGGCTTCTGTAGCGATAGAAGCGTGGTCGGTACCGGGGAGCCATAAAGCGGCGTAGCCCTGCATACGCTTTGTACGGATAAGGATATCCTGTAAGGTATTATCGAGGGCGTGACCCATATGGAGCTGTCCTGTGATATTGGGTGGGGGAATTACAATAGTATAGGGGGTCTTTTCGGGGTCTCTTTCAGCGTGGAAGTACTTCTTTTCCTCCCAGTTCTTGTATATGCGCTCTTCAAATTCTCTGGGCGCATAGGTTTTAGCCAGTTCTTTCTTCATTTTAAAAGTCCTTTCTTTATTGTGTCTTTAATTTTTCGTAAAGCTCCTCGTCGGGATTAACGAGGATAGTCTTATTATTCGTAAAAATAACCATTCCGGGCTTAGCGCCGTTAGGCTTCTTAACGTATCGTACCAGCGTATAGTCAACGGGAATTTTTGTTCCGTTTTTACCTTTTGAGCAGTACGCCGCAAGAGTAGCCGCCTCCACTATGGTATTATCCGGGATATCCTTTCCTTTCGAGACTACTATAACGTGGGAGCCGGGGATATTCTGTGTATGAAGCCACAGGTCGTTTCCGTCGGCGGTTTTAAGAGTAAGCTTATCGTTCTGGAGATTATTCCTTCCCATCAGGATATCGAAGCCGTCGCTTGAACGGAATTTAAGGGGCGGAAGAGCCTTTGCGTTCTTCGTACCTTTTTCGTTCTTGGTACGGTGGATATAGCCTGTTTCGATAAGCTCCTGCTTTATTTCGGAGAGGGCGGCGTCTGAGCCTGCTCCGCTTCCGACTCGTCCTGCCGCGTCGAAAACGCTGTCGATATAATAAAGCTCCTTTTCGCCCTGTTCGATAAGCTTCGTCAGCATCTTTTCGGCGGTATCGAGCTTCTTATATTCGGAATAGTATTTCTGTGCATTCTGGGACGGAGTAAGGCGCACGTCAAGCTTAATGGCCTTTTCTCCGCCGTTTATATAGTCCTCTACGGTTATCTCGTTCATTCCCTTTTCCATACGGTAAAGGTTAGCGCTTAAAAGATCGCCGCAGACTCGGAACTCATCTCTTTCGGAGCATTGGGAAAGCTCCTGCTTCTGGATTTCGAGCTTTCGGGAAATTCTTTCGTATATGTTTACGATAGTTTTCATAAGGTCGCCCGAACGCTGTTTTATACGGTCGGCATCGGCTCTTCCCTCGAAGAATTTGTCGAGAAGAAGGCTCGGACTTCCGAAGGGCGTTTCTACCATTTCCGTCTCATACTGGTTTATCGGGATGAAGCAGAAATCCTTAGGCTTTCCGCTTTTTTCGGATATCATAGTACTGCCGCCGCCGTTTTTCATATATTCAACGCTCTTTTTAAGGAAGAATATAAGCTTATCCAGCCTGTCGCTGTCGGAAAGAACCGCCGAAACAAGAGCTTCGGTATCCTTCGTACAGCTATATGCACATTCACGGGAGAAAATCGGGGAAATTCCCTCGAAAAGCGACATAAGCGTTTTTGAAAGCTTACTGCCTCCGAAAGGCTCGAGCCGTTCTTTAAAATCGGAAAAGTCATAGTCTAAGAGACAGACTCGTTCCTCCCTCGGCGGAAGCTCGTAAAGTATATTCGGCAGTATTCTTCTTACGGAGGAGATGTCGTCGGTTATACGCTTAACGCTGTCCACCACGCGCCAGCCGTCCTCTTTTTTTGTAAGAAGTATAATATTGCTGTGTTTTCCCATTATTTCGGCGACAAGCCTGTTTTCACAGAGGTCGCCTATTTCGTTCGTACATTCGAAATTGAAGTTTATTATTCGTTCAAGCCCGTCCTGTGTTATCGAGGTAAGCCTTCCGCCCTGGAGAAACTTTCTCATAAGCATACAAAGCATAGGAGGCTGCTTCGGGTTTTCGGGGCTTGTATTCGTAAGACAGACCCTCGCAGAGGAGGAATCCGCCGAAAGAAGTATTTTTTCCGCTCCGCCGAAGGTGCGGAGAGAAACTATTATTTCTTCCCTTGAGGGCTGGTAGACTTTATCGACTCTTCCGCCCACAAACTTTTTAGCCTCCATTTCCGCAATAACGGAATGGAGAAAGGCACCGTCCAGAGACAAAAAAACACCTCCTTCTCAGTATAATGCCGTTTATCAGATATAGCGGCACACCTCACGGTTAGCGTCGGGAATGAAAAATTCCGTTTCAGGAAACTTTTCCTTAAGCCTTCCGAGAAGCATTCCGCAGACTATATTTTCTGTGCAGTAATGTCCTGCGTCGATAACGGTGAGCCCCGCATTATAAGCGTCCACAAAGCCGTGATGCTTTACGTCGCCTGTAATAAGGGCGTCGATATTTTTCTTTATGCAGGTATACACCTCGTCGTTTCCTGCCCCCGAGCAGACGGCTACCGAGGTTATGGGCCTTCCGCCGTTGCAGTATTTCACACTGCCGCAGGAAAAGGCTTCCTTTGCGGCTTCAGCAAGCTCGTCGGCATTGACGGGCTTATCGAGGCGGGCAATCCTGCCGTAGCCTAAGCCCTCGCTTTTATGAACGAGATTCAGTACGGGAGCGTTTTCGGAGCTTCCGAAGCCCATAAGATTGAACATAATATCGCTTATGCCGTCTCTCGCCATATCCAGATTGGTATGGGCGCATATAGCGGCAATATCATTCTTTATGAGGCGGTAAACGGGGCTTTTTTCGTCGAGGGAACGAATTTTCGTAAAAATTACGGGATGATGGGAAAGGATAAGGTCTACTCCCTTTTCTCCGCATTCGTCTACGATTTCGTTGGTAATATCGAGACAGACCGCCGCCTTTCGTACTTCCTTTTCGGTACTTCCTACCAGGAAGCCTGCGTTATCGAAGCCGTCCTGAGTCCCGAAGGGGGCAAGGCTGTCTATAAAATTATAAATCTCAGCGGCAAGCATTTACATATCCTCCCGTATAAGCTGTTTATATGAGGGATTTCCGTTTGAAAGCTTCTTAAGCCGTACATTTACGCTTTTTATGTATCTTTCGTCATCGGATTTCCCGAAAAAGGCGAAATCGTCGCTTATTTCGGTCTCTTTTCCCGTAAATTCCGCATAAATTACGGAATATGCCTTATTTCCGCAGTAAGCTCCCTTTTCGAGAATTATCTCGAAGCCGTTACGGTAAAGCTCTCTGCGCAGAATCTCCGCCTTGGTCATAGGCTGGAGAATAAGGCGGGTTTCGGGGCTGATAAAGCTGCATTCCGATATAATTCGCCATATAAGCTCTCCGCCCATACCTGCGATAATGATATCGTCGCAGGGCGGTACGTCTCTCAGTCCGTCGGATTTTATAAGCCTTATTCCCGTGCAGTTATACTGCCTTACGGTTTCGGAGGCGGCTTCGAGAGGCCCGTCGTTTATATCGGAGGCTATGACCCGTCTTGCTCCCGACTGCCATAAAAAGCAGGGGAGCAGAGCGTGGTCGGTACCTACGTCACAGATTGACTTATCGAGCCTTACGAGAGAGGCTATAGCGGATAATCTTTCGTCGAGCCTTATCACTTGTTCATAGCTTCGTTAAGCTTTTTAACGAGAGCGTCGGCGTCAGCGCCGTGTACCATACAGGCCTCAGCGATAGTTTCGCCTCTTGCGGAGGGACAGCCTAAGCAATGCATACCCATTTCGAAGAAGTAGGGAGCTGCTGCTTCTGCGTTCTCGTCAAGAATATCTCCGATTATAGTATCTTTTGTGATTATCATAATTTAAAATTCCTTTCCATTAAAAAATATACATTATATATTATATATCATTTCAATCCAAAATACAATAGTTTTGTTGAATATTTGAGATAATGACTATAAAAATCATAAAATTACCTTAATTTCCAATAAAGTTTCATCAAAAATTCGCATAAACCCATTGAAATAAAGCGGAATTTGTTGTATAATAATCTATAATTGCTTAAAAAGCATCAGTGTGAGAATTTAAGAAGGATTGGTATTTTATGTTACACATTGGTTTGGATGTAGGCTCAACTACCGTAAAAATTGCCGTTATAGACGACAATAACAAATTCATATACAAGAATTATCAGAGGCATTATTCCGATATAAAGAAAACTCTTGCCGAGGTTCTTCTCGGCGGCTTAGCGGAAATAGGCGATAATGAGTCTGTTACTGTTGCGGTAACGGGCTCGGGCGGTATCTCCGCCGCTAAGTGGCTCGGAATCCCCTTTATTCAGGAGGTTTCCGCAGGAGCTATCGCAATAGAAACCCTTATTCCCGAAACCGACATAGCTATCGAGCTTGGCGGAGAGGACGCTAAGATTACATATTTAAGAGGCGGTCTCGAACAGAGAATGAACGGCTCCTGTGCAGGCGGTACAGGCGCTTTCATAGACCAGATGGCGGCTCTCCTCAATACCGATATCACGGGACTCAACGAGCTGGCTAAGGATTACGAGACGATTTATCCTATAGCTTCACGCTGCGGCGTTTTCGCAAAGAGCGATATACAGCCCCTTTTAAACGACGGCGCAAAGCGCTCCGACGTTGCCGCTTCTATTTTCCAGTCGGTAGTAAACCAGACTATAAGCGGACTTGCCTGCGGTAAGCCTATCAGGGGCAGAGTTGCGTTTTTAGGCGGTCCTCTCTTCTACCTTTCGGAGCTCAGAAAACGCTTTATCGAAACCCTTAATCTTAAGGATGATGAAATTATATTCCCTCCCGACGCTAACCTTTTCGTTGCTACAGGTGCGGCTCTCGCAGACAACAGAGGAGAGGTAAACGTAAGGGAGCTCAGAAATAAGATTGACGCTCTCGGAGCTGTAACAGTTCACGAGGTTGAGCGTCTCGAGCCTTTATTCGTAAATGATGAGGAGCGTAAGGCCTTTATCGAGCGCCACAGCAAAAATACCGTTCCTACAGCGGAGCTTTCCGCACATAAGGGAAAATGCTATCTCGGTATTGACGCAGGCTCTACTACCACGAAGGCCTGCCTTATAAACGAAAAGGGCGAAATTCTCTATTCCTTCTACAACAATAACTTAGGCGATCCCCTTAAATCCGTAATCGGAATTTTAAAGGAGATATACTCTCTTATGCCCTCGGAGGCCTATATCGCTAAGGCTACCGCCACAGGCTACGGCGAGCACCTCATTAAGGCGGCTCTCGGTGTTGACTACGGTGAAATCGAGACTATGGCGCATTATAAGGCGGCGGAAAAAATCCTGCCCGGAGTAGAGTTTATTCTCGATATCGGCGGTCAGGATATGAAGTGTATGAGAGTGAAGAACGGCGAAATCGAGAGCATTCTTCTTAACGAAGCCTGCTCCTCGGGCTGCGGCTCCTTTATCGAAAACTTCGCTACCGCTCTCGGTATGACAAGCCGTGAATTTGCCGAAATAGGCTTACAGGCCGAGAATCCCGTTGATTTAGGCTCTCGCTGTACCGTATTTATGAACAGCCGCGTTAAACAGGCTCAGAAGGAAGGCGCTTCCGTAGCGGATATTTCCGCAGGTCTCAGCTATTCCGTAGTTAAGAATGCGCTTTTCAAGGTTATAAAAATCCGTGACCCTAAGGCAATGGGCGAAAAGATAATCGTACAGGGCGGAACCTTCCTTAATCAGTCCGTTCTCCGTGCCTTTGAGCTTACCTGCGGAAGAGAGGTTGTACGACCCGATAAGGCCGGCCTTATGGGTGCATACGGCTCCGCTCTCGTAGCTATGCAGAGGGACGACGGAAAGGGCTCTACCATTTCCACAGCAGATAAGCTCGAAAGCTTTACAATAGAAAAATCCACAGCACGCTGCGGAAGATGTTCGAACAACTGTCTCTTAACTATAAGCAAGTTCGGAGACGGAAAGAGATTTATTACAAATAACCGCTGTGAGCGAGGCGCAGGTACAGGAGCAGGTAAGGCTACTCTTCCCAATATGTACGATTTCAAGTACAAGAGACTTTTCGAGCATTATACTCCTACTCCTGCCGACGAGGCGAAGAGAGGCGTAGTAGGACTTCCGAGAGTTCTCGGTATGTACGAAAACTACCCCTTCTGGTTCACCTTCTTCACCTCTCTCGGCTACAGCGTCAAGCTTTCTCCGAAATCCTCCCGTGAGATTTACGATATGGGTATTGAAACGATGCCCTCGGAATCGGTTTGTTATCCTGCAAAATTATCTCACGGCCATATAGTTTCATTACTTAACGACGGCGTAGAATTCATATTCTATCCCTCTCTTACTTATGAAATGGATAACGGCGGTAAGGGCGATAATCATTATAACTGTCCCGTAGTAGCAACCTACAGCGAGGTTATAAAGAACTCCGTTCCCGAGCTTCGTGACGAAAAAATCCGCTTTATGAATCCCTTCCTTCCTATTTACGATAAGGAGGCTATGCTCCGCAGAATCGTAGAGGAGTTTACCCCTCTCGGAATAAGCGGCGAGGAGCTTGGTACTGCATTATCAAAGGCTTACGCCGAGGATAAGAAGTTCAAGGAGGACGTACGTAAGGAGGGCGAACGTATTCTCGCTCTTCTCGAAGAAAAGGGTGAAAAGGGTATTGTTCTTGCAGGACGTCCCTACCACGTTGACCCCGAAATAAATCACGGTATTCCCGAAATGATAAACGGTTATGGCTTTGCTGTTCTTACCGAGGACGCTGTGGCTCATCTCGGAGAGCTTCCCCGACCCATAAGAGTCGTTGACCAGTGGATGTATCATAACAGGCTTTATAATGCGGCGGCTCTTGTTTCCGAAAAGAATAATCTTGAGCTCGTCCAGCTCAACAGCTTCGGCTGTGGTCTCGACGCGGTTACTACCGACGAGGTTCAGGAAATTTTACAGGGAAGCGGAAGAATGTATACGCTTCTTAAGATTGACGAGGTAAATAACCTTGGCGCCGCAAGAATAAGACTCCGTTCGCTTATTTCCGTTATGGAGGAAAGAGAGCGTAACGGCTACGTTTCCGATAAGAAGTATACGGGCTTCCAGAAGCAGCCTGTGTTCACAAAGGAAATGAGAAGCAGATATACCATTCTCGCTCCTCAGATGGCGCCTTATCATTTCGAATTCTTACAGGCAGCCTTCCGGTATTCGGGCTATGACTTTATAGTACTTAAGGATTATTCGAAGCAGGTAGTCGATACGGGTCTTAAGTATGTAAACAACGACGCTTGTTACCCCTCGATTCTTACCGTAGGACAGCTTATGCGCGCTCTCGACAGCGGCGAATATGATTTAAGCAAGACTGCGCTTTTAATAACACAGACAGGCGGTGCCTGCCGTGCCACAAACTATATCAGTATGATAAAGAAGGCGCTGGCTGACGGTGGATATAAGGATACTCCCTTACTCTCCCTCAATTTCAACGGCTTCGAAAAACAGCCCGGCTTTAAGATTACTGTTCCTTTAGCTATAAGAGCCTTTATGGGCGTTCTTTACGGCGACCTTATAACACGCTGTCTCTACAGGGTAAGACCCTACGAGATAGAAAAGGGAAGTGCCGACAGGCTTTATGAAAAGTGGAACAAGTATCTCTGTGAAGACCTTAAGCATTTAAGCTTCGGCAGGTACAAGAAGAATGTAAAGAAGATTGTGGAGGAATTCAACGCTATTCCTACTCTCGATATCGAAAAGCCGAGAGTCGGCGTTGTAGGTGAAATCCTCGTTAAGTACAGCCCCATTGCCAATAACGATGTGGTAGGCTTTATCGAATCCGAGGGCGCAGAGGCTGTAGTTCCCGACCTTATGGGCTTTATCTACTTCTTCTGTGACCACGCAAATTCCCGCCACGAGTTCCTTACCGTATCAAATACACGCTACAGAGTAAGCAATATGGCTATTTCTCTTCTCGAATGGATTCAGAAGCCTATAGCTAAGGCCCTCGAGGGTACAAAGTTCGGCGGCTTTACGAAAATCTCCCATATGAGAGAGCTCGTAGACGGTATCGTTTCTACAGGTAATATTGCAGGTGAAGGCTGGTTCCTTTCCGCTGAAATGCTTGAGCTTATCGAAAGCGGCGTTAATAATATCATCTGTATGCAGCCCTTCGCTTGTCTCCCTAATCACGTAACAG
This sequence comes from Ruminiclostridium sp., assembly GCA_045579625.1. Classification (GTDB taxonomy): domain Bacteria; phylum Bacillota; class Clostridia; order Oscillospirales; family Ruminococcaceae; genus Ruminiclostridium_E. The sequence goes on along the minus strand of JAZNMN010000036.1, from coordinate 1,166 downwards.
GTAAGGGTGTAATCGGAGAGCTCAGACGCAGACATCCCGAGTCGAATATTATTGCAGTAGACTATGACCCGGGCGCTTCCGAGGTAAATCAGATAAACCGTATCAAGCTTATGCTTACACAGGCTATGCGCCAGATGAAGAAAAATGGCGCAGAGGTCGCTTCTCCCAAGGCAGAGGTGAAGGACAAGTATTCTGAGCTTATAGAAAAATAATGTAAATAAAATTTACTAAAACTATTGACAAAGTAAACAGTATGTGATAATATAATAGTAAAGTAAATGAAATTTACTTGATGTGTAAGACTAAGGGGCAGGAATACTGCCATAAGTCACGGACGGAATTCGAAAGGAAAAGATTATGTCAGAAATTAAATTTACAACCAACACCACAACAAGCACAAAGAAAAGCGGTGATGGAAAGAAGTACGGAAAATATGTTGCCATAGGAGCTATCATCCTCGTTTTACTTATAGTTCTTTTTAACTGCTTTACTATCGTAAACGAAGGTTTTATCGGCGTAAAATACCGCTTCGGTCAGATTGTCAACGACGACCTTACAGCAGGTCTTAACTTCCGTATACCTTTTGTTGAGGAAATTCAGCAGGTAGATATCAGACAGCAGGTTTACGCTACAACCACAGACGCTTATACAAGCGATACGCAGACTGTTCAGGAATTAAGCTTAAAGCTTAACTATTCCTACGATAAGACAAAGCTTTCCGAGCTCATCAGAGATATCGGTATCGCTAACGTGGATACAAAGCTTCTCGTTCAGAACGTAGCCAAGATTACAAAGAATGAAATCGGTAAGGTAAAGGCTGAGGAGCTTGTACAGTCCAGAGGCGACGTACAGCAGAGAATCGAAAACGAGCTTACTCCTATCCTCGCTCAGAACGGTATTATTGTTGAAGCCTTCGCTATCGAAAACTTAAGCTTCGACGACGCCTTCGAAAGCTCTATCCAGGCTAAGGTTATTGCCGCTCAGGACGCTTTAAAGATGGAAAATAAGACTAAGGAAAAGGAAGAAGAGGCTAAGCAGATAGTTATTCAGGCTCAGGCTGAGGCTGACAGCCAGAAGCTTACTGCGGACGCACAGGCTTACGCTATCGAGGTTGTACAGGAAAAGCTTGAAAACAGCCCCAACTATATCGAATACTTAAAGATAAA
>JAZNMN010000035.1:0-7951 GCA_045579625.1 Ruminiclostridium sp. | reverse complement strand
ACCGTTCCATAGCTGGCTACAGTAATCATGAAAGCTGCTGGGCTTTACGTCCTCCCCATTTTCGACAGCTACCTGAAGCGGCGGCTTCCAGGGGACGGTTTTTCCCTTTAAGCTTAAAACTTCCTTTCTTACTGCGTCAAGTTGTTCGGGAGTAAGCCTGAACCCGTAGGAGAAAATCATCTTCCTGTCGTGGGTTATTGAAAAATCTATATAGGTTTCCTTTTCTGCAGTAAACAAAACTCCGTCGCCGAAGACTGAAAACAGCTTATGGGAGCTGTGATCGTGGTTTCCGTAGGAGATTATCTCTCCGTCGAGAAATAAATCGAGATGTCCGATTTTTCCCGAGCCGTTATTGGAAACATGAACCATTACCTCCATATCGGGCGGCTCCTTATCGTCACGCAGAGGGCCTTCTATTTCCGGAGGTCAATCGTTCACCGAGATATATTCATTTATTTTACGAAGGGTCTGGATAGGTAAAAAGGTTGCGATAAAAACAGGGGGGGAAATCCTTATCCTTCGCTTCAGGTTGTTTTTTGCCTTCTGAGGGATGACCTGACGGATGAAATCCGAAATAAGCTCCGCTCCGAAAAGAATAGAATAGATACCTAAGGTAACAACAAAGGTCTCATTTTTCATAGAGGGGATAAGTAAAAGTGCGGTAAAAACAAAGAAGAAAACCGCCGCTATAAGCTCCGTCCAGTGACCCGATTGCTTATTGAGCTTGGATATTATAAAGTCGGCAAGCTTAGACAAGCCGTTAAGAAGAACATACAATGCGAAAACAAATATAAGGAAGTGGGCAGTCCCCTTAGGCATTGTAAGAACAACCACTCCCGAGGCTACGTTTACTGCCGAAAGGATAAGAAGACGCTTTTTCCTTTTCTCGCTCAGCTTACCGCTGACGGTTATAAAGCCGATCAGGTTATGGAAGCCGTGAAGAATAAGAACTGTTCCGCCTATAGCTATAATCGGGGTAAGAAGCGCACCGCCCTGATTCAGAATTATAATCCCGAGGACAAGAAGCGTTGCACCGACGGAGAAAAGCCCTGCCTTATATAAATAAACCTTATACATTTACTTGTGATACTTTCTGTTTGAAATGATTGTAAAAGCACGATAAATCTGCTCCATAAGCATAATACGCGCAAGCTGGTGAGGGAATGTCATTTCCGACATACTCATTCTTATATCTGCCTGTTTTTTTACCTTTTCGGAAAGTCCGTAGGAGCTTCCTATCAGGAATACAGCCGTACCCTTTCCGCTTAATGCAGCTTTATTAAGGGTATCTGCGAATTTAACGCTGTCACTTTGCTTTCCCTCGATACACATGGCACAAACAAGGCTGTCACGGGGAATTTTAGCGAGAATTTTTTCCGCTTCCGTATCGAGAGCCTTTTCAATCTCCGATTCCGAAGGGTTATCGGAAAGTCTTTCGGGCTCTATTTCATCAATACTGAATTTCCCGAAGGCGGAAATTCTCTTTTCATACTCCTTAAAGGCTTCGGTAAGATATTTTTCCTTAAGCCTTCCGAGAGCAATTATCTTTATATTCATATTACCACTTTCTGTCGGCTCCCGCTCTTCTTCTCTGACGTGCCTCAAGCTTCGCTATACGGTTTTTCTGTACTGCATTAAGGATAATGTCAAGGACTATAAGAACCGCAAGAGAAATAACGCAGGCCTTGAACCAGCCCTTGTCGAAAATGCTGTTGATCATTCTCATGGTATATTCAACCTGTGAGAGCTCAATACTCTGTGAAGCTACAAGATTGGAACTCCAGATAAGGTCGTCCTCGAGATAAAGCTCTACGGTTCCGAGAACCTGACCCTTTTCTATAGGAGCAACTATTGCGTTATTATCGTTCTTTTCCGCCGTGATTATTACCTTCTGGTCAATTATCGAGGTATCCATATCTGTGGGCAGGAGCGTAGAAAAGCTCGAAGAAGGCTTTAAAATAACAACGTCTGCATTTTCGCCCATATCTACCTTTATGTTGGAGATAACGCTGTGCTCGTTTATAACCTCGACGATATCGAGAGTCTTGAAGGCCCATTTATAAAGAGCGATACTGTCAGAGAAATGACCGTTGAGCTTGTTGCCCTCGGCGTCATAATAAGGAGCTCCTACAGTTACAAGCATATAGTTGAAGCCGTTCTGGGTTGCGGTTGAAAGAAGGTTGGCGAAGCCGGGCTTCTCATTTCCGTTTTCGTCCCAGTACATATCAAGGCTTCCCGTCTTGATACCGTTGGCATATTCGTAATAATAAGGGTTTTCAGAAATATTTCTGATAAGAGAGTTTACGTTGTAAATCGTGTAAGGGTCGGGGTTGTACTTGTTCGCAGGCATAACATACTGCTCGGTATTGGATATTTCCATAATCATAGGAAGCTTTTCATAAGCATATTTTCCTATAAGGAGAAGATCATAGGGGGTAGAATAGTTATCAGCCTGCCATAAGCCGTGGGTATTACCGAAATGGGTGTCCTTACAGCCTATTTCCTTCGCCTTTTTATTCATGAGGTCGAGGAAGTCGGGGATACTGCCTGCCACATTCTAGGCGATAACGTTTCCTGCCTCACAGCCCGACTTTACAAGAAGTCCGTAGAGACAGTCACGCATGGTAAGCTCCGACTGGCCTACCGCGAGACCGCAGGTACCTGCACCCTCCTTATTGGGGTCGCCCTCCCAGAACTCGTTGGTAGCGTCGTAGGTTACCTCCATATGCTTATCAAGGTCGGAACAGTTTTCAAGCGCCACAATGGCGGTCATAACCTTTGTAATCGAAGCAGGGTAACAGCGCACGTGTTCGTTCTTAGCCGCAACTACTGCCCCTAAGTCGAGATTAACCATATAGTAGCCCGTACTATATGTATCAACATTTGTTGTAAATGCCGCAGAGGCCTTTATATCCGAAGCACCGCAGAAAAGCACGGAAAATCCGACTACCGCCGCCGCAATTACTGCCTTTATCTTAATTTTAAACATATTTTATCCTGTCCTTTCAGTCTTTCCTTTTATAAATCGACAAAATTATATATATTTTTTATACGGTTTATATGGACAAAAGCGTATTTTTACGATATAATATATAAAACCAAAGTACGCTACCTTAACATTATAGCACACTTTCGGGAAAAATAAAAGACTTTTTTTAATATAAGTTTAAATTTATTTAGGTGCAGTATGATTTATATTACAGGCGATGTTCACGGGGATATAACCCGTTTCGGGGACAAAAGGCTAAGAAAGCTCAGGAAAGGCGATTCACTTATAATATGCGGGGATTTCGGACTTATATGGGACGGCTCCGATAAGGAAAAGCGTCTTCTTAAGCGCCTCGGAAAGCGTAGATATAACATTCTTTTCGTAGAGGGCGCACACGAAAACTTCGAGGAGCTCGAAAAGTACGAAACGGAAACCTGGAACGGCGGCGAAACAAGAAAAATAAGCGGAAATCTCCGTCAGCTCAAGGCAGGCGGCGTTTTCAGCATCGACGGAAGAAAAATCTTCGCCTTCGGCGGAGGTGCGGGAGAAAAAAACGGAGGAGAAGCCCCCTGCGACGAGAAAATTCGTATGAAGTACGAGGCTCATAGCGCCGACGTTATCGGACAGGCCGATAAAGCTCTTTCGGAATGCGGTAACTCGGTAGATTACGTAGTAAGCTACACGCCGCCCCTTTCCATAGCCGAATTCATCTGCGGAAGCGAGGCGGAGGCGGATACTGCAGGTACATACCTCGAGCGGAAAAAGAATGAGATAGGCTTTACACGCTGGTTTTTCGGAAAGCACCACATCACCAAGCTCATTCCCACGCGCTTTATGGGAGTTTTCAACACGGTAATCGACGCCGAAACTCTTAAGTAACGGCGGTATGAATATATAAAACTGAAAGGACATATAATTATGGCAGAATTCAAGTATGAAATTATCAAGGAGCTCGGAGTTATTTCCGAGGGCGCAAGAGGCTGGACAAAGGAGCTTAATCTTATAAGCTGGAACGATAAGCCTCCGAAGTACGATATAAGAGACTGGGCTCCCGAACACGAAAAAATGGGTAAGGGCGTATCTCTTACCGAGGAAGAAATGGAGAGCCTTATCGAGCTTTTTAACACACGTGACGAAGAAGACAGCTTCGAATAATAAATTTTCACGAATATTTCACAAAAATCTCGGAAATCCGACATTTTTCATTGACAAGCATTTTTCTGTATGGTATAATTGTGTCAAATTATTTTTAGGAGGATTTTCTCATGACAACAAAGAATAAGTCTATCGTAGCTTTAGTATGCGGTATTCTCGGTATCGTAGGCGGTTGGATTCCTGTAGTTTGCTACTTCACATTCGTACTCGCTATCGTAGGTCTCGTATTCGGTGCTTTAGCTCTTAAGGATAAGCCCCAGGGCAACGATAAGGGTATCGCTGTAGCAGGTCTCGTATGTGGTATCGTAGGTACAGTATTCGGTTTAATCGGCGTTCTCTGTGCTGTTTGCGCAATTTGTGCAGCTAACGCTTTTGTAAACGAATTAGCAGCTGTTGCCGGTTCTTTATACTAATCAGCTACATAAAAAGAGCTGAGGTCTTATTATGAAGAGTAAAGCGATAATGTCTTTGGTGTTCGGTATCTGCGGAATTTTATTAAGCTTTATACCTTATATCGGCTTTGCGTTTATCGCGCTTTCCGTTGCAGGTATAGTCTTTTCCGCAATGGTGCTGAAGTCACAGGATACAGCCTACAGAAAGCTCGCAATTGCAGGTCTTGTATGCTCTATCCTCGGCGTATTATTCGGTTTACCTGCCGCTATCTGCGTTACAGCCTGCACCTGTGCGACTGTCGAGGTAGCTAATACAGCGGTAAATTACGCAAATAATGCCGATAAAATTGCTGACGCAATAATCGGTATCGGCGATATCTTCAATCAGTAAGACTTTTCACTTCTTTTGTTCGGGACGCAAGCGTTTATACGATTTTGTGCCCTGCACATTAACGACTTTAAACGTCCTGCCATAAAGCGGGACGTTTTCCTTTAGGGGGGATTTCTATGTTTCCCGGCTTCGACTTATTCGGGAGATTTATAAGCAGCTATACACTTATGGCGCTCTTAGGTGTTTTCGCCGCAGGTATATTCGCTATGGCGCAGTACAAGAAGAAAACGGGGGATTATTACCCTATGCTCGTTACGCTTCTTTTTTCAGCCATAGGCGTCGGTGCAGGAGGCTGTCTCCTTTACGGAATAACCAATATAAAATACTGGGGGCTTTTCCTTAAAATTGATAGCTTCGATATGTTTATACAGGTTGTTTCGTATATTTTCGGCGGCTCGGTATTCTACGGCGGACTTATCGGCGGTATGATAGTTGCGGCGATAATAGTAAAGCGGAATAAGTATCCTGCTACTGAAATTACCGATAGTGCGGCTCCCGCAATAGCCCTTTTCCACGCTTTCGGAAGAGTGGGCTGTTTCCTGGGCGGATGCTGTTACGGTATGGAAAGCGATTTCGGCTTTATTTATCATAACTCCCTTATCGAATCCGCTAACGGCGTACGAAGATTCCCTGTCCAGCTTGTTGAGGCAGGCTTCGAGCTTATACTTTTCTTCGTTCTATGGCGACTTCTTAAATCGGGAAAAGCTAAGGGAATACTCTTTAGTATCTATCTTGCTTTTTATGCAGTAGGCCGCTTTATCCTCGAATTTTTCAGAGGCGACGAGTACAGAGGCTTTATCTTCGGGCTTTCAACCTCGCAGTTCATCAGCATTTTCGTATTTGTTTTTGCTGTAGGCTTTATAGTGCTGAAAAAAGTACTGAAGCCTAAGGAAAGTAATACTGAGCCCGAAATTACAGAATAAAAATAACGCTTTCACCCTTTTTACAGAGTGAAAGCGTTTGTTTTTTACGAAAAGCCTGTCAAACGTGGGGTTATCGCAGGGCGCTCAGACCAAGAGAAGCCCACGCAGACGAGGAAAAAGCCTGTCAGGCGTATGTTTATACGTCGACAGACTTTTGACGATGTAAGCGTTAAGCAGTGCGTGAGTTATCGCAGGGCGCTCAGACCAAGAGAAGCCCACGCAGACGAGGAAAAAGCCTGTCAGGCGTATGTTTATACGTCGACAGGCTTTTGACGATGTAAGCGTTAAGCGGTGCGTGGGTTTATCGCAGGTCTGAAAATTACGCGAAGGGGTTTTCTGTCTTATACATCATACCCTTAGGCTGGTTAAAGCCGATATCCTCTACGCCGAGGTAACGGAATACGTTATAGAGAGCCTTTCCGAAGTGACCGAAGGCTACTGCGCCGTGATGAGGATAATTACCCTCGATAAGAACGTGGCGGTAGAAACGACCCATTTCGGGAATAGCGAAGATACCGATTGCGCCGAAGGACTTGGTAGCTACGGGGAGAACCTCACCCTGTGCTATATATGCGCGAAGCTGTGTGTCGGCTGTGCTCTGGAGTCTGAAGAAGGTGATATCTCCGGGGATAATATCGCCCTCGAGAGTACCCTGTGTTACTTCCTCGGGGAGGCTTCTTGCCATAATCATCTGATACTTCATTGAGCAGAAGCTGAGCTTCTTGGAGGTAGTATTGCCACAGTGGAAGCCCATAAAGATATCCTTGTTTGTGTAGGGGAACTTACCCTCGATAGATTCCTTGTACATATCGCCGGGAACAGTATTATTGATATCGAGAAGAGTTACGGCGTCGTCGGATACACAAGTACCGATAAATTCGCTTAATGCACCGTAAATATCAACCTCGCAGGATACGGGAATACCGCGACCTGTAAGACGGCTGTTTACATAGCAGGGAACGAAGCCGAACATAGTCTGGAATGCGGGCCAGCACTTTCCTGCAATAGCTACATATTTTCTGTAGCCCTTATGCTCTTCAATCCAGTCAAGGAGAGTAAGCTCGTACTGAGCGAGCTTAGGAAGGATTTCGGGCTTCATATTGCCTTCGCCGAGTTCAGCCTCCATATCCTTTACAACCTCAGCAATTCTGGGGTCTCCGTCGTGCTTCTTGAAGGCTTCGAAAAGGTCAAGCTCGGAGTTTTCTTCGATTTCAACGCCCATATTGTAAAGCTGCTTGATAGGAGCGTTACAAGCGAGGAAGTTGAGGGGACGAGGACCGAAGCTTATTATCTTAAGCTCGGAAAGACCGATAAGAGCCTTAGCTACAGGAACGAATTCCTTAATCATATCGGCAACCTCTTCCGCAGTACCTACGGGATATTCGGGTATGTAAGCCTTGATATTTCTGAGCTTTAAGTTATAGCTTGCGTTAAGCATACCGCAGTAAGCGTCGCCACGGCCGCCTACTAAGCTGTTGCTGTCCTCTTCGGCAGCAGCCGCAAACATAACAGGGCCATCGAAATGCTTAGCTAAAAGGGTTTCGGAGATTTCGGGGCCGAAGTTTCCGAGGTAAACGCAAAGAGCGTTACAGCCTGCCTTCTTTACGTCCTCGAGAGCCTGAACCATATGTATCTCGCTTTCAACGATACAAACGGGACATTCATAAATTTCTGCGTCACCGTACTTTGCCTTATATGCGGCGATAAGAGCCTGACGTCTTGTTACTGAAAGGGATTCGGGGAAACAGTCACGGGAAACCGCAACAACACCGATTTTAACCTGTGGAATATTTATCATTTTTGGTATCCTCCTTAATATATTGCAGGCTGATGAAAGCTCCTGCTTAATCGTTTACATTGTAACATATTTCAGCGAAATATGCAATAGTTTTACCGAAAATATTTGGAAATTGTTAAAAACTGTTAATGGGTAAAACCGCCTGTGATAATACGCAGGCGGTCAGACTGTCGATAAACCCACGCACCGTAAAAATGCGGATTATTTTAGTTAGACACTCAAAATATGAAATAAATATTAAGAAATATCGCAGAGCCGCATAAACGGCTCTGCGAAAGCATTTTTACTTACTTCGTCAAAAGC
>JAZNMN010000034.1:0-23843 GCA_045579625.1 Ruminiclostridium sp. | reverse complement strand
TTTTGACGAAGTAAGTAAAAATGCTTTCTCAGAGTCGTTTGTGCGGCTCTGAGAAACTTCTGTTTAGCTGTTATATTATTTAAGCTTGAAATCTATATAAACCTGCATTTTTACGGTGCGTGGGTTTATCGACAGACTGAAGCCTGCCGTTTATTATACGGCAGGCTTTTCCTGTATATCAGCTTAACTCAAAGGCGCCTGTATAAAGCTGGTAGTACTTGCCCTTTTCGGCAATAAGCTTTTCGTGGTTGCCTTTTTCTATAATTCGTCCCTGTTCGAGAACCATTATCACATCGGAATTTCTTACGGTAGAAAGCCTGTGGGCGATAACGAATACCGTTCTTCCGCGCATAAGACTATCCATACCCTTCTGAACGAGAGCTTCCGTTCTTGTATCGATACTTGAGGTAGCCTCGTCAAGAATCATTACGGGCGGGTCGGCTACTGCCGCACGGGCAATAGCGATAAGCTGACGCTGACCCTGGGAAAGCTGTGCTCCGTTTTCGGTAAGCATTGTATTGTACCCTTCGGGAAGTCTTCGGATAAAGTCGTCGGCATTGGCGAGCCGTGCCGCAGCGTAAACCTCCTCGTCGGTTGCCTCAAGGTTTCCGTAGCGGATATTCTCCATAACCGTACCTGTGAAAAGATTTGTTTCCTGGAGAACGATACCGAGGGATTTTCTTAAGTCCGCCTTCTTGATTTTATTGATATTTATACCGTCGTAGCGTATCTTTCCGTCGGCAATATCATAAAAGCGGTTGATAAGGTTGGTGATTGTGGTTTTTCCTGCGCCGGTAGAGCCTACGAAGGCAATTTTCTGCCCGGGCTCCGCATAAAGGGAGATATCGTGAAGAACGATTTTGTCGCCTGTATAGCTGAAATCAACCTCGTTCATCGTAACGTTACCCGTAAGTCTCGTATAGGTAACGGTTCCGTCCTCGTGAGGATGCTTCCAGGCCCATTCGCCTGTACGCTTTTCGGATTCCTTTATTTCTCCTCCTGCAGTAATTTCCGCATTTACAAGAGTTACATATCCCTCATCGGTCTCGGGCTTTTCGTCGATAAGGGCGAAAATTCTCTTTGCGCCCGCGAGAGCCATTATAATGAAGTTTATCTGCTGTGCTATCTGGTTTACGGGCATTGTAAAGCTCTTGGAAAGCTGGAGGAAGGTAGCTATACCGCCGAGGGTAAGTCCGCCGATATGGTTTACCGCAAGAACACCGCCGAGAACGGCTATGAGCGCATACTGGAGATGGCCGCAGTTACCGTTTATCGGGCCGATTATGTTGGCAAAGGTGTTGGCGCTTCTTGCGTTATCGCAAAGCTTATCGTTAAGCTTGTCGAAATCCTCCTTTGCGATATCCTCGTGACAGAATACCTTTACTACCTTCTGACCGTTTATCATTTCCTCGATATAACCGTTTACTTCGGCTATAGAGGTCTGCTGTGCAACGAAGTACTTACCGCTTTTTCCCGCAATTTTTCCTGTAAGAAGCATCTGGAGAGCGATAAGGATTATGGTGAATATTGTGAGGTATATGCTCGTTACGCACATCATAATAAACACCGAGACAATGGTAATCACAGAGGAAAACGCCTGAGGAATACTCTGTGAAAGCATCTGTCGGAGCGTATCGATATCGTTTGTATAATGGCTCATTATATCGCCGTTGGAATTTCTGTCGAAATAGCTTATGGGAAGCTTCTGCATCTTCTCGAACATTTCATCTCGTATCTTTTTCTGGATACCCTGCGAAATTGTAACCATTATACGGTTGTAGGCGAAGCCTGCCACAATGCCCACAGCATAGATGACTGCCATAATACCGATAACCTTCAGCAGCTCGGTAAATATCGTACTTCCGCTTTTAAGCATAGGGGTTATATAATCGTCGATAAGTATACCGATGAACTTGGAGCCTGCCACGCCTGTAGCGGCATTAAGGATTATACAGATTATGACGAGGAAGAACTGGGGCTTATAGTCGTGGAAAATATAGCCTAAAATTCTTTTTATCGTAGCCTTATCGGGCTTTCCCATAGGACCAACCGCACGGGGTCCGCCGGGGCCTCCCCTTCTTACCATATTAGCCTGTGCGGGAGCCTTATTCTGCTGTGCCATTATTCCTCGCCTCCCTTCAGCTGTGAATTATAAACCTCTTTATAGATTTCGTTATTCTTCATAAGCTCCTCGTGTGTACCGAAGCCGTTCACCTTACCGCCGTCAAGGACGATAATCTTATCTGCGTCCATAACCGATGTAATACGCTGAGCAATAATAATCTTCGTAGTATCGGGGATTTCCTCTCTGAAGGCCTTTCTTATGAGAGCGTCTGTTGCAGTATCCACGGCGCTGGTAGAATCGTCGAGAATAAGAATCTTCGGCTTCTTAAGAAGCGCACGGGCAATACAGAGTCTCTGCTTCTGACCGCCCGAAACATTGGCGCCGCCCTGATCGATATGAGTATCGTAGCCGTCGGGGAAGCCCTCGATGAATTTCGAAGCCTGAGCAAGGTCGCAGGCGTGGCGGAGCTCCTCGTCGGTAGCGTCCTTGTTGCCCCAGCGGAGATTTTCCGCTATAGAGCCCGAGAAAAGAACATTTTTCTGAAGAACCATAGCTACGCTGTCACGAAGCACCTCAAGGTCGTATTCCTTTACATTTACTCCGCCTACGAGAATTTCACCCTCATTTACGTCATAAAGACGGGGAATAAGCTGTACAAGGGTAGATTTCGAGGAGCCTGTACCTCCGATAATACCTATCGTTTCTCCCGAATTTATCACTAAATCTATATCCGATAAGGCAGGCTTCTCGCTGTCCTTTTTATAAGAAAATACAACGTCTCTGAAACGGATCGAGCCATCCTTTACCTCAGTCACAGGCTTTTCGGGGCTTACTATTGTACTTTCCTCATTAAGCACCTCGCATATTCTTTCTGCGGAAGCTCTCGACATAGTAATCATTACGAAAATCATAGAAACTATCATAAGGCTTGAAAGAATCTGCATAGCATAGGTAATCATACTCATAAGCTCGCCTGTTGTGATTATTTCATTGGGAACTATGAGATTTGCGCCGAACCAGGCTATACCGAGCATTACTGCATACATACAGAAGGTCATAAGAGGGCCGTTAAAGGCAAGCACCTTTTCGGCAAAGCTGAAGCCCTGATAGATTTCGCCCGAAACGGACTTGAACTTTTCGGTTTCGTATTCCTCACGGACGAAGGCCTTTACTACCCTCATTCCCGAAACGTTTTCCTGAACAACGCCGTTAAGCCTGTCGTACTTCTTGAAAACCTTTTCGAAAACAGGATGCACAAGCTTCATAATTATAAGAAGCCCTACTGCAAGCACAGGTATCGCGGCTACGAATACAAGAGAAAGCTCCACGTTTATCGTGAATGCCGCAACAAGAGAGAATATAAGGGTAATAGGCGCTCTTACCGCTATACGGAGTATCATCTGGTAAGCGTCCTGGACACGGGTAACGTCCGTAGTAAGACGGGTTACAAGGCTGGCTGTGGAAAATTTATCTATATTGGAAAAAGAGTAGGACTGAACCTTATGGAACATATCCTTACGTAGGTTTTTAGCGAAGCCTGTAGAGGCTATAGCTCCGAATTTACCGCCGCCGTAGCCGCCCATAAAGGAAATTACACAGCATACCACGAGACAGGCGGACATTATAAGTATGTAGTTAAGGTCTCCCTCTCCACCGTTTCCGTTAATGCCATTATCAATAAGCATAGCCATAAGAATCGGCATAAAGACTTCCATAAGCACTTCCAGCACCATACATATCGGAGTAATAACGGAAGCCTTCTTATATTCTCTTACGCTTTTAAGAAGAGTTTTAATCATTTGTTTTATCCTTCCTTTCGATTTTTTCTATATTATACTTTATTTTATCCATAACTCTGAAAAACACCTGAAGTTCCTCCTCGGAAAGACCTTCCACAAGGCTCCTGTCATACTCGTCGAAAAGCCTGTGTATTTCTCTGTGAAGCTCCATAGCCTCCTCGGTAAGAACTATTCTTCTGAGCCTTGCGTCATAGTCAACGCTTTCCCGACGGATATAACCGCTCTTTTCCATCGAGGAAAGTATAACCGATACCGAGGAACGGCGGATTTTAAACTCCGCTTCTATGTCCTTCTGAAAAATATCACGCTCGGAATGAGAAAGAAAATGGATTATACCGCCCTGAGTCTTTGTAAGCTCGTTTTTCTCGGAAGAAAAATTGTCGAAGCTCCTTTCTATAAGATGATAAAGCTTCTTTATTGCGAAATTAACGTGCTTTCCTTTTTCCATATCCGACACCTCCCAAATTAAGAAGCAGACAGTATATTTTTGTTAGAATGCTAACATATTATAGCAAAAGTAAATAAAAATGTCAACTGATTATACAGCAATATAACCTAAAAATTATGTGAAAATTGCTTTTCCTCCTCGTGCAGTATCCGTCCCCTACCTCTTGTAATCTTAAGAAAAATATGTTATAATTCAGTATTACGACTATGAAAGAAAAGGAAACCGATGAAAAAGTGGAATATAAATATTCCCGATAAGGATATAACCGACAGCCTTATCAGGGAAACAGGCTTAAACCCCTTTATATGCAGGATTCTCGCTTCACGAGGCATTACCAACCGAAGCAGCGCCGAGCTTTTCTTCAACAGCGACGAGCTTTCCGACCCTTATGATATTCTCGATATGGATAAGGCGGTTGACGCTATACAGAATGCCGTTGAAAAGGGTGAACGGATAGCCGTTTACGGCGACTACGACTGTGACGGGGTAACCTCTACATATATGCTGTTCAGCTACCTCGAGGCTCTCGGCGCAGATGTATGCTGGTACATTCCCGACCGCGACGAGGGCTACGGACTGAACAATAACGCTATAGACCTTCTCGAAAAACAGGGCGTACAGCTAATCATAACCGTAGACAACGGTATTTCTGCCATAAAGGAAGCGGAGTATATCCGTGAAAAGGGTATGTCCCTTGTAATTACCGACCATCACCAGCCTCCCGAGGTACTGCCCGAGGCTCTCGCAGTAGTAGACCCCCACAGAAAGGACGATAATTCGGATTTCAAGTATCTTGCAGGCTGCGGAGTAGTACTTAAGCTCATTATCGCTATAGAGGGCGACGCCGACAGCGTTCTTATGCAGTACGCAGATATTGCCGCTATCGGAACGGTGGGAGATATAGTTTCGTTAACGGGCGAAAACCGTATCATCGTCCGTAAGGGTCTCGAGCTTATGGCTCATTCCGATAATCCGGGACTTATCCGCCTGCTGAAGCAGTGCGGAATAGAAGAAAACGACGATATTTCATCTACCGTTCTCGCTTATTCGGTATGTCCGAGAATAAATGCGGCGGGCCGCTACAGCACCCCTAAGGCCGCTATGGAGCTTTTCCTCTGCGACAATATAACGACAGCTTCGGCCAAGGCGGCGGAGCTTTCGGAAATGAACCGTTTAAGACAGCAGTCTGAGGCCGAAATACTCTCCGACGTGGAAGACCAACTCAGAAAGAATCCCGACCTTCTCAACAAGCGTATACTTATCGTTTCGGGAGACGGCTGGAGCCACGGAATAATAGGAATAATAAGCTCGAGGCTTCTCCATAAATACGGTAAACCCAATATAGTTATTACCCGTGAGGGGGACACTGCACGAGGAAGCGGAAGAAGTACCGAGGGACTTTCCCTTTACAGCCTTCTTGACGACTGCGCCGATAAGCTAATACGCTTCGGCGGCCATACCAAGGCGGCAGGGCTTACCCTCTCCTCCGACAGAATCGAGGAATTTACCGAAGCCGCCTACAGCTACTGTGACAGGGAGATTACCGAGGGAGTTACCGAAACGATTTTCGCCGATACCGAGATTTTCCCCAACGAGCTCAATACCGAAAATATCGGACTTCTCGAAAATCTCGAGCCCTTCGGCGAGGGGAATACCTCACCCGTTTTTCTGCTGAGAAGCTGTCGTATAAAGTCAAGAAAAAAGCTAAAGGACGGAAAATATATCTCCTTCGGCTTTACCTTCGGTAGCAGCGATTATCGCGGCGTTCATTTCGGCTCCTCCTACGACGCATTCCCCTATTCCGAAGGGGACACCGTAGATATCCTCGCCTCTCTCGAGCTTAACGAATATAACGACAGGGTAAATATAAGCGTACTGGTTAAGGACGTACGGGCCTCGGATTTCAGGCAGGAGCGTTACTTTGCGGCTAAAACCGCTTACGAGGATTACCGATGCGGTAAGGTTGATAAGCGCCTTGTGTGCAGAATGCTTCCCGAAGGGGATGATATGAAAAAGGCCTACGACATTCTCAATATGACAGCCTTTTTCTCCAAGGCGGAGCTTCTCGCCGATAAAGCAGGACTGAACTGCTGTAAATTCGGAATAATTACGGATATATTCGAGGAATTCGGGCTTGTCGAAAAGGATATTACCGCCGACAGGATAAGGGTCATACCGAGAAAGGATAAGGCAGACCTGTCAAAATCCCGTATACTCGCTTCCCTTAAAGATATCCTGTAACTTTTTTAATTAAGGTATTGCTTTTTTTATTACAGTATGATATAATTACAATGTTATAACACATTATAGGGAGAAATCCCTGTGAAAGGAAAGGTCATAATTATGAATCATATCAAGACAATCAACAAGGCTAACTTAAAGGAAACAGCAGTAAAGGGCGGCTGCGGCAAGTGCCAGACATCCTGCCAGTCTGCTTGTAAGACATCCTGCACAATCGCTAACCAGCAGTGTGAGGCTCAGAAGTAAGCTTAATAAAACAACAGGGCGGCGTAAGGCTGACGGTTTTACCGTTGTCTTGGGCTGCCCTTATGTTTTTTATCAAAGAAATATGAAAGCTCCCACTATCGAAAGGAAAATTCAGAGTTATGTCTAACACAATCCACAGATTCAAGCAGGGCGACAACTATATCGTCCTTGATATAAACAGCGGCGGCGTACACGTAGTAGATAAAATCGTCTACGATATCCTCGGGCTTCTTACTCCCCCCCTATCCGCCGATATGCCCGAAGCATTGGTTAAGGTTCTTACGGAATATCCCGAAGAAGAGCTGAGAGAATGCTATGCGGAAATATATTCTCTCTATATGGATAAGATTCTTTTCAGCACCGACGAATACCGCCGTTATGCTGAAATGTCAATAAAGGCTCCCATTAAGGCTATGTGCCTCCACGTTTCCCACGACTGTAATTTAAGATGTAAGTACTGCTTCGCGGAAACAGGCGACTTCGGCACGGGAAGAAAGATAATGACTCCCGAAACGGGACGTAAGGCTATAGATTTCCTTATCGAAAAGTCGGCAGGCAGACAGAATTTAGAGCTTGACTTCTTCGGAGGAGAGCCCCTTATGGCCTGGGAAACCGTAAAGGCTACCGTTGACTATGCAAGAAGCGTAGAAAAACAGCACGGCAAGAATTTCCGCTTCACTATAACCACAAACGGACTTCTTCTTGACGACGAAAAGATAGAGTACATAAACAACGAAATGTCCAACTGCGTTCTTTCTCTCGACGGCCGTAAGGAGGTCAACGATAATATCCGTGTTACTCCCAACAACAAGGGCTGTTACGACATAATAATGCCGAAATACAAGAAGCTCGTAGAGGGAAGAACAAAGGAAGGAAGAACCGATTACTACGTAAGAGGTACCTTTACGGGATACAATCTCGATTTCGTAGAGGACGTTCTCCATATAGCGGAGCAGGGCTTCTACCAGCTTTCCGTTGAGCCCGTAACCGCCCCCGAAGAAGAGCCCTACGCAATCACCGAAAAGGATCTTCCCGTAATCTTCAAGGGCTACGACCGCCTCTACGATATAATGGCGGAGCACGTTAAGAAAACAGGCAAAAAGCCCTTCAACTTCTTCCACTTTATGATAGATTTACAGCAGGGGCCCTGCGCTATAAAGCGTCTCAGAGGCTGCGGCTGCGGAAATGAGTATGTTGCGGTAACGCCTGACGGCGAAATTTTTCCCTGTCACCAGTTTGTAGGTATTGACGAATGGAAAATGGGTAACATATATGACGGAGAGGTAGATAAGGATATCGCCGACGCCTTCGCCAAGACTCATATCTACAGCAAGGAAGGCTGCTCCGACTGCTGGGCAAGATTCTACTGCTCGGGCGGCTGTAACGCTACAGGCTTTATCTACGAGGGAAGTATAAGAAAGCCCAATAAGCTTCAGTGTGAGCTTATGAAAAAGCGAATTGAATGCGGAATAGCTCTCGGCGTAATAATGCAGGATAACAGCTCCGAAGCCTGAGGCAATACCGCGCAATTAACGGCTGACGCCTTTGCCGTGCGCCTGATTCTTCACATTTATTCGCAGAAAAATACATTAACCTTAATGAATCGGTCACATCTTTTTCACAATTATGGTTTACAATCGGATTATGACAAAAAGATGACCTGCATAAAAATACACAGACCGAAAGGAAGATTGTTATGGAACAGAATTATTATACAACAGAACCCACGCCCCAGGAATCCGCACCTAAGAAAAATAAAGGTAAGCTCGGTACCGTTATCGCTCTTATAGCGGCAGTGACTGTAGTCAGCAGCGGCGCAGGCTTCGGCGGCGCACTTCTCGCCTCCGAATTTATAAAGACCTCGGATAAGGGTGGAAATGTTATTTCCTACAACAAGCCCGAGGACGAAGGAAAGCCCTCCTCCCCTTCGGACAATTCCGACGTTTCCTCGGCTCTTAACGCTATTTCGGGCTCCTACAGCGAGGATAAAACCTCGAAGATTTTTCCTACCGACGTTACCCCTACGGGGCCTAACGGAACATATACCACCGAGGAGCTTTATGCCGCAGTAAACGACACTATCGTTCTCGTAAAGGTATATGTCGATAAAAGCACAAGCGGATACGGAAGCTACGATTATTACGACTACTACTTCGGCTACGGCCCCGAGCCCGAAAAGGATGAGGACGACGAGCCTGTCTACGGCGGCTTCGGAAGTGGAATAGTATTTACTGAGGACGGATATATACTTACCAACGCTCACGTAGTTGACCAGGCGGTAAAGCTTGAGGTCGTGGTAAACGACTATTACGATAAGACCCTTACACATACCTATGAAGCGAAGGTTATAGGCTCTGACAACTCCGCAGATATCGCAGTCATCAAGATCGACCGTGAGGAAAAGTTCATTGCGGCTCAGATAGGCGACAGTGATACCCTCTCTCCCGGACAGACGGTATGCGCTATCGGTAACCCTGGTATAACCTCGGAAATAATGTTCGACCATACTATAACACAGGGTATTATTTCGGGACTCGACAGAGCCTGCTTATCCGAGGGCTACGAGCTTACGCTTATTCAGACTGACGCCGCTATCAACAGCGGTAACTCGGGCGGCGGTCTCTTCGATATGTACGGTAACATTATCGGCGTAGTAAACTCGAAGATTATAGCTACTACCTACGAGGGTATCGGCTTCGCTCTTACCATAAACGAAGCTAAGCCTATTATGGAGGATCTCCTGAATTACGGCTATGTAAAGAGCAGGCCTGTTCTCGGCGTAACAACCATCGAGCTTAACGAATACCGTGCCGAGCTTTACGGCGCAAAGCTTTCACAGGGTCTCTTAATCTCCGCTATGAACGAGGACGCTCCCGTATCGAGAAGCGGCTTAAGAGTTTCCGATATCATCACGAAAATAAACGGAAAGAATGTTTCCTCCGTTTCGGATGTCCAGTCTATAATCGGAAAGCTTAAGGTAGGCGATACGATTACCGCAACAGTAGCAAGAGCCAACGAAAACGGCGGCGTAGACAGCATCGAAATCGAAATCCAGCTTACCGAAAGCGGAAGCTGATAACCAAATAAAAACAGCACCACAAGGCTTTAAGCTTCGTGGTGCTTTCTTTATCTGTAGCTATAATGCAGTATCAATCGGCGTTCTCCTTTTTGAGCTTTACCGCCTTAATTATCTTCTGACGTGAGAATTCCTCTCTTTCCTTTTCCTCGAGAGCGCTTGAAATGAATTTAACCTGCTCCTTATAGGTAGGAATAAGGATATTTTTAAGGGCATTGGCTCTTTTCTGGGTCTTACGGATAGCGATCGAGAGCCTGTAAACGCTGTTCTCAACCTCCGCCAGCATAAGCCCCGTCATTTTTGCCCTTGTAAAGGAGACGTAAGCCCTGTCATAGTTGGAATCGGTACCCGAAAGGTGGTAGCAGAGCGTGGGCTTTCCGTTACCTCCGCTTATTTCCGGAATTTCTATACCCATAACGCTTCGGAATCTTACTTCGATACTGTCGTCTACGGGCATTCGTCCCGTTTTATCTATAATAACGCCGTTAAGTATATTTGCATTCTGTAAAGCAAGGTAGGCCTCTGCGAAGGTGTTTTCGAGGCTGTCGCCAAGCTCCTTTGCCTTTGCGGTAAGGCTTACCATTTCTCTTATAAGGATATTACGCTTTCTATCCATAAGCTCATAGCCGAGCTGTGCCTGTTTAAGAGAACGTTTCGCCGCCATAAGATTACCCTTGGTGGCTACAACCTGCTGTGCCATTCAAACACCCTCCTTTCTCTCAGGCTTCTCTGTAATGCTCCTCAATAAGCTTACTGTTCATTCTGTCAAGCTCCGATTTCGGCAGTGTGGACAGCAGATCCCAGGCAAGCTCAAGAGTCTGATCCATACTTCTGTTTTCATCGAAGCCCTGATTTAAAAATTCCTGCTCAAAACGCATACCGAAATTCATATACTTCTTATCTATCTCGGAAAGCTCATCCTCGCCGATAACCGAAGCGAGGGAGCGTGCGTCCTGCACCTTCGCGTAAGCGGCGAAAAGCTGGTTGGCAACATCGCTGTGGTCATATCTCGTATAGCCCTCGCCGATACCGTCCTTCATAAGTCTCGAAAGAGAAAGAAGTACGGAAAGTCCGGGGTAAACGCCTGTTGAATCGAGGTTTCTGTCGAAAACTATCTGACCCTCGGTAATATAGGCGGTAAGGTCGGGAATAGGATGAGTAATATCGTCGTTAGGCATAGTAAGAATTGGAATCTGGGTAACCGAGCCCTCGCTTCCCTCGATAACTCCCGCCCTCTCGTAAATAGAAGCAAGGTCGGAATAAAGATAGCCCGGATAGCCCTTTCTTCCGGGGATTTCTCCCTTCGAGGAGGAGAACTCACGAAGAGCCTCCGCATAAGAGGTTATATCCGTCATAATTACGAGGATATGCATATTTTTCTCGTAGGCTAAATATTCTGCGGCAGTAAGCGCGCATCTCGGAGTTAAAATTCTCTCTATGATAGGGTCGTTGGAGAGGTTAAGGAACATCACAACTCTTCCGCTTACTCCTGCCTGCTCAAAGGAGCGGCGGAAATAATCGGCTACGTCGTTCTGAACGCCCATAGCGGCGAAAACAACAGCAAAGTCCTTTCCGCTTTCTTCAGCAAGTCTCGCCTGCTTTACTATCTGTACAGCAAGCTTGTTATGCGAAAGACCCGAACCCGAAAATATCGGGAGCTTCTGTCCTCTAATAAGGGTCATAAGGCAGTCTATCGAGGAAATACCCGTATGGATATAGTTACGTGGGTACTGTCTCGCTACGGGATTAAGGGCACGGCCGTTAATATCTCCGTATTTTTCTGCAAAAACATCGCCGAGTCCGTCTACGGGACGTCCTGCACCGTTAAAAACTCTTCCGAGAATTTCCGTGCTGAGAGGAAATTCGAGAGGCTTCCCCTTGAATACGGTTTTCGTGTTTTCGAGAGAAAGACCCGAGGTTCCTTCGAAAACCTGGAGAATTACCTTATCCCCTTCCATTTCAACAACTCTTCCGAGTCGCTTCGAGCCGTCCTCGAGAATAATTGAGGCAATTTCGTCATAGGCTACGCCGCCGACGCCCTCAAGACATACGAGAGGGCCGTTTATTTCCTTAAGTCCTGCGTACTGGATATTCATAAAAGTGACCGCCCTTCCGTTAATTTAATGCAGAAATCTTCTCATCGATAAACCCTTCGTATTCCCCGAACATTTCAGGCTTATCGTTAGGAATATCATACTTCATCTTTATAAGAAGCTCGAAAAGTCCCGTTTCCATAATGGCGGAAACAGGCACCCCTCTGCCCGTAGCCTTAACGGCGGTCTTATAAAGCTTCAGTATCAGCTTCATCATAGAAAGCTGTTTTGAAAGCGGAACGTAGGTATCGTCCTTATGGAAGGCATTCTGTTGCAGGAAGCCTGTTCGGATAACTCTCGCCGTTTCGATTACAAGCTTCTGGTCGTCGGGGAGCACGTCTGCACCGATAAGCTTTACAATTTCCATAAGCTTATTTTCCTCAATAAGAAGGTTACAGATTTCCTGTCTTACGCTTAAGAAGTCCTTGCTGATATTTTTTTCGTAGTATTCCGAAAAATCATCCACATATTCCGAATAACTGGTGAGCCAGTTTATAGCGGGATAATGTCTCGCATAGGCAAGAGCCTTGTCGAGAGCTATAAAACAGCGTACAAAGCGCTTGGTATTCTGTGTTACAGGCTCGGAGAAGTCGGAGCCCTGGGGAGAAACGGCGCCGATAATGGTTACGCTTCCTCTTTCACCCGAAAGGGTATCGGCATTTCCCGCTCTTTCGTAGAATTCGGAAAGTCGGGAGGGTAAGTAAGCGGGATAACCCTCTTCGGCAGGCATTTCCTCAAGTCGTCCCGATATTTCACGGAGTGCCTCTGCCCAACGGGAGGTAGAGTCCGCCATAATTGCAATATCATATCCCATATCACGGTAATATTCCGCAATAGTTATACCTGTATAAATAGACGCTTCTCTCGCCGCAACAGGCATATTCGAGGTATTGGCGATAAGAACGGTTCTGTCGGTAAGAGGCTTTCCCGACTTAGGGTCGATAAGCTCGGAGAACTCCTCGAGAACCTGTGTCATTTCGTTTCCTCTTTCGCCGCAGCCGATATATACGATAATATCTGCGTCACACCACTTGGCAATCTGATGCTGTGTCATAGTTTTTCCCGTACCGAAGCCGCCGGGAATAGCCGCCGCACCGCCCTTGGCTATGGGCACGATTGAGTCGAGAACTCGCTGACCTGTAATAAGGGGGGTGTTGATAGGGATTCTGCGTTTAACGGGTCTCGGAGTTCTGATAGGCCATTTCTGGCATAGAGTAAGCTCCTGTTCGGTACCGTCAACATCAATTTTTATTATAGTATCTCCTGCACTATAGCTTCCGTCGGGAACGGTATAGGTAACCCTGCACTTCTTTATATAGGGCGGAATCATAGCCTTATGAACTATAAGGGAGCTTTCTGGGCAGGTAGCATACACGCTTCCGCCTTCCAGCTCGTCTCCCGCCTTTACGGTAACCGTAACGTCGAATTTACGGTCTAAATCTACTGTCGAAATATCGCTTCCCTCGGTTACAAAAACACCGTCGGTCTTTTTCATTTCGGTAAGAGGACGAGCGATACCGTCGAATATATTTGAGATTATACCGGGGCCTAAGGTAACACTCATAGGCGCACCTGTCCCCTCGACCGTCTCGCCGATTTTAAGCCCTGCGGTATTTTCGTATACCTGAACGGTTGTAAAGCCGTCGTTTACGCCGATAACCTCGCCTATTAGCTTCTTTTCGCCCACGTATACCATTTCTCTCATAGAGAAATCCCTGGTGTCCTTTATTTTTATAACAGGACCGTTAATTCCATATACTGTATTCATAAACGAGAATTTTCCTCCTGTTAAAGCTGCATTTCCGCTGTTGCGGAAAACTTTTCCCTTTCCTCCGAAAGCTTCGTATCGAAGGTAAGGTCAATATATGTTCCCTTATGGGGGTATTTAAGAATAATTCCGCCTATGGAGATTCTCTCGTCAGCTTCTATTTTTACGGGATAAGCCTTCATAAGCTCCGAAACAAGCTCCTTATCGCCGCTTCCGCAGTACAGGATAACTCCCTCGGTAATCTTCTCGGCCTCGTCGGCTTCCTCGACAGCTCTTAAAATATAGCCTCTGTATTCTCCGGAAGCCCTGAACTTCTTAAGCTCCGCCTCTATCTCGCCGAAAAGCTTATCAACGAGTCCGTTACGGTACAGAAGTACCTTTCGTTCGGCGGCAAAGCGGCTTTCGGAAACTCTCCTTCTTTCTTCGCTTTCGAAACGGGAAAGCTTCTCGGAAAAAGAGCTGTTTCTTTCCCGTTCAATACGCTTCTTCTCTTCGGAAAGCATTTCCTCGGCCTTTTCCTCGGCGTCGGAAATTATTTTTTCCGCATCCTTCTCTGACTTTTCGTCGATAATACTGCGGATTTTTTCAAGCTTTTCCAGTCTGTAAGCCATTTTCGCACCTCTGATTATAATTTGATGCCGATAGCCTCGTTCACATAGCCTGTAATTGCGTCGGATATGCCCGAGTTACCGTGTCTGTCGGGAATTTCGGCTATAAGCGGTCTTTTTGCAGTAAGCTTATACCTGTAAACCTCGTCCTTACAAAGGGAGGTAAGCATTTTCGTCATAAGGATTACTGCTATAGTCTCGTCGGCGCAGGCCTTCTCGAGAGCCGAAAGCACCTCTTCACGCTTATGGACTACAACGCCCTCCACGCCTGCAAGCCTCATTCCCATCTGTGTATCAACATTATCGCTTATAAGAAAGCATTTCATAGCATTTTACCCTTTCGTGGAGTTTCTGCCCCAAGGTATCAGGAGAAGAGGATAAGAATAGAAATAAGTAAGCCGTAGATAGCTACACCTTCGCCGAGAGCAACGAAGATAAGAGACTTTGTAAAGTTCTTTTCGTCCTCGCTGGTTGCGCCGATAGCCGCCGAAGCCGCGTTACCTACCGCAATACCTGTCCCGATTGTAGCGAAGCCTGTGGAAAGTGCGGCAGCCAGCGCCTTCAAGCCGTCTCCTACTGTTGTTCCCGCCGCTTCAACAGCAGCAGAAGCGCCCTCGGCTCCTGCAATAACAGGCATTAAAACGGTCATAAGAACCATTACGCCCATAAATGCGCCGCCGTTCATAAGAACCGTTCTCTTACGGTTTACGGCTATACCGAGCTTTGCCTTACGGATTGCCGCCACAAGGGGGATAATGATAAGAGCGAGAGCGAAAAGGGGTAATAAAAATAATAACATAGGGATTTTCCTCCGATTAGTTTAATTTATTGATGGTAACAGGATTGAAGGGTTTTCCGCCGCCCTTGAAGAAACGGCTGAAAAGCTCGTAGAATTCGAGACGAAGAACCTGAATTCCTACGAGAAGTCCCTCGAAGCCTGTAACAAAAATGTTTCCTATAACGAGAATTATAATCTTTCCGATTCCGTCTCCTGCCATATTACCGACTACGTCGAACACAAGCATAAGACCTGCATGGCTCAGTACAAAGCCGCCGATACGAAGATAGGACATCGTATTCGTAAGATAGGTAAGACAGGTTTCGAAAAGCTCGATAAAGCCTTCGATTATGAAATTGCCTACGGATTTCTTGTTCTTTGAGCTATGCTTTTCGTAAAGGGCAGAAAGCTTTCCCTTTATAGCCCTGTCCATTTTTGCATTTGTATCTCCGCCGCGCTTCATCTTAAAGGCGTGGACGATAGGCTCCTTAAAGAACATAAGAAGAAGAGGAAGTACTATCACAAGGATAATGTACCAGGGCTGCATAAGCGGAATTCCGAAAACCATATCACAGGCAAGTCCTGCGATAAGACCTACATAGAATACAAGACCTATTACGCCGCTGGGCCCGAAAAATACAGCCTCGGGATTCCTGCTCTTTATTCCTATAGCGATATTTACCGTCATAGAAATAACTACAAGCAGTATACCTACGCATAATGCCGCTATAAGAAGGACTGTAGAAACCTGGAAGATATTTTCGGGAGCCTCCTTATATCCTAAAAGCTCGTAAATCTGGGGAATATGGAAGAAGGGCGGTATAATATCCTCTCTTCCGAAAACCGAGCCGTAAAGTACGCCGAAGGCCGCACTTGAAAGACCTATTCGGGTCATAATCGGAGCGAGACTTATTTTTGTAAAGCGTGTAAGTAGAAGTCCGAGGATAAAGATAAGAAGTCCCTGACCTACGTCGCCGAACATCATTCCGTACATCAGCATATATGTTACGGCAACCAGCGGAGTAGGGTCGATTCCGTCCGCCGAGGGAAGTCCGTACATTTTAACGAACATCTCGAAGGGGCGGAAGAGTATATTGTTCTTGAGCTTTACGGGGGTTTCGGTTCCCTCGTCGGCGTCTCTGACCGTTACCGTTACGCCCCCTGACGAGGTAATAAGCTCAGCAAATCTCTTAGCCTCCTTCTCGGGTACATAGCCCGAAAAATGGAAGCGGTTATCGAAAACGAGAACGTTTGCTCTTAAATCGTAGCTTCGGTTTATCGCCACAAGCTTCGCATATACTCTTATGAACTTTTCTTTTTCTCTTTCGGCTATTTCTGAAATCTTATCGTCGATACGGCTTATCTTTTCGTTTATAAGCTTCATTCTTTCGAGAAGGTCGTCAGAGGCTTCATCGAGATTTCCGCTTAAATCTCTTGGCAGTACCGTTCTTTCGAAGCCGAGGGTCTTAAAAAGGAAGTCTATTTCCTTTACATCCTCAGCAGTAGTCAGATAAAGGCACCAGGTATATTTTTCCTCCTCGGAGAAATCGAAGAAGAAGAAGTTCCTGTCCTTATAGAAATCGAGCTTTTTAACATTTCCGTTAGGAATACGCCCGAAGCGTATCTTTATATATTCACAGCTGAAAAGCTCACGGAAATTCCCCTTAAAGCCCGAAAGCTGGAGAAGGGTCATATATATGGCGGCATTATCCTTAAGCTCCGAATCAAGTCTCAGCTTTTCGTCGTAAAGCTTAAGATAGTCGGAATCTATTCCGTCAAGATAATCCGTAAAGTCTATACTTACATTATATTCCACATCGTCATAGGACGCATTTTCATCAAGAGTAATACCGAGGTTTTCCGCTATGACCTCATAGCGCTTCAGCATTCTCTCGTAAAGACCCTTATCCCTTAAATTCTTCGCACCGATATCGGAACCGCTGATATTCGGGGGAGGATTTATATGGAAACAGCCGCTTTCACAGCATTTAACCAGCGTCTTGTTGATTTTCTTGAGGCTTCCCTCAACATCCACAAGCGTTAATTTTTCGATTGCCATGCTGTTACCTTACCTTTCATATAATAATGTATTTTTCAATTTCATCGGGTGACAGCCCGTAGCGTACACCTTCAATTATTCTGTATATATTGAACGCTTCCGTTTCAAAAAGCATCATCAGCGAATAAAGCGCTTCCGTCTCGTTATCGGTAAGAGCGAGACTGTGGCGGAAAAATCTGAAGGCCGAAGCTCCTGCCCCTATTTCGGGACAATCATCCTTCCTCATAAGCCTTTCCCCAAGCTTTTTCTCTATGAAAAGCTTTTTTAGCGTCTCTACAGGGTCAGGCGCCCTTAAAGCGCTGTCGATATCGCTTACCTTAAGCCTGTGGTGGTAGGGGATAAGGAGCTTTTCTATCTCCTCTGGAGCAGTAACAAAGCTGCTTCTCAGCCTGTAGCAAAGCAGCAGGTTGTCAAGATCCGCTTTTCTCAGGAAAAAGTTCTTAATTCTGTCTCTTGCTTTTCCCTTTACTTCCTCGTTAAGCTTCGTAAAGGCCCACTTTATATAACAGCAGTTCACGGTAATAACCGCCACCTCAATATCGGGAGAATCCACGCTTAATACAGGATAAAGCGCCTTATAATAACGTGTTTTCGATAAAGCCGAAAGAAGGCTCCTGAAATCCTTTGCCGAGGCAATTTCCTCCGCTTTAAAGGAAAGCTTCTCCATAAGATAAGGAGGAAGGTCTCCGAAGAATTCCTCCTGAGTTCCTGTATTTACGGCGATTATCGCCTTTATGAGCTGTTCTGTTTCAAGCTTCTTTATATAAAAGCCCATTATTCCGTTTTTGCTTCCTGCCGCAAAACGACATATTCTCATATAGCTGTCGAAAACATTCTTCGCCACAAGCTCCTCGGCCTGTGCCCTATGTACGGCGAACTCGTTTACGTCGGAAAAAACCGCACGGTATCTCGGCTTCGTTTTAAGGTAGGAAACGACTCCGCCCACCGAGCCCTTATTGATAAGATTTATATAGTCTTCCTTCTTAAGAAAGCTTCCGTAAACCGCCTTCGACTTAGCAACAATAGCATTGTTGGACATATTACTGAACCTTCCTTCCGGACTATCTTCCGGTTATCCTTCCGATAATCCCCGATTTCCAGGCGTCCTTACCCTTATTCATAGTCTCCTCGAGAAGGCGGCATTTCTTTTCCGAATCCTCCTCGGCGAGGGCTATCTCCCTGTCGGACTTCTCTCTTATAGCTCCGAATTTCTCTTCGATTTCCTTGTTGAGTGCAGTACTGCTTTCGATACGGAGCTTTTCCTTTCCCTTCTCCGCATTCTTCAGTATCTCGGAGGCTTTTTCCTTGGCGGCGCTTACCTTATCACGGGCAGTTTTATCTATATCTATAATAGAATCAATTATATTTTCCAATTATTTCATTCCCTTCATAGGAAGATTACTGCTTAATTCAGCATACTTATTTATAATATATCAAATCTCAAATTTTTGCAATGTTATTTTGGCTAAAATTTAGCTAACTTTTTTGTTTCTATAGCATAAAAATACTGCCCTTAAGGCTTTATCACGACTTCGCCTTAAGGGCAGTATCACTTTACTGTTTTACTTTTCTACCGAGAATACTGCAGTCTCCTTGGGACGCTTATCGATAATTCTCTTTGCCTTTCCTGCCGTTCTTTCGATAGACTTGGGCTCTACGAGGGAAACCTTCGTATCTATACCGAGAACAGTTTTAAGATTACCGTTTATTTTCTTTCTTAAGTTTTCCAGGTTGCCGTAGCTGTCAAGGAGATTAGCGTCAGCCAGCTCGACTCTTACCTCGAGATTGTCGGCTGTACCGCTTCTGCTTACAACAAGCTCATAATAAGGAGCGATTTCGGGCATAACCATAAGCACGCTCTCAATCTGTGAGGGGAAGATATTTACGCCGCGAATCTTAAGCATATCGTCGGTTCTTCCCGTAGGCTTCGCCATTCTTGCGGAGGTTCTTCCGCACTTACAGGGCTCGTATGTAATCGAGGTGATATCGTGAGTTCTGTAACGGAGTACGGGAAGAGCTTCCTTACTTAATGTAGTAATTACGAGCTCGCCGCTTTCTCCCTCGCCGCAAACGCTGTCGTCGGCAGGATTTATAATTTCGGGCAGGAAGTGGTCCTCACAGAAATGCATACCGCAGCGTTCGGTACATTCGCCCGAAACGCCCGGGCCTATAAGCTCGCTCATACCGTAGTTGTCGGTAGCGAAAAGGTGGAGACGGCTTTCTATCTGCGCTCTCATTTCGGGAGTACAGCCTTCGGAGCCGAAAAGTCCGAGACGAAGCTTTATGTCCTCGGGAGCGATACCCATTTCCTCGATAACCTCGCCTATTCTGAGGGCGTAGGAGGGAGTAGCTACAAGAGCTGTGGTACCGAAATCCTTCATAAGCATAACCTGCTTCTCGGTATTGCCCGAGGAGCTGGGGATTACTGTTGCACCGAGCTTTTCAAGTCCGTAATGGAGACCGAGAGCGCCCGTAAAAAGACCGTAGCCGAAGCAAATCTGAACAATATCCTCGTCGGTAGCGCCTGCTGCCATAACGAGACGAGCCATACATTCGCTCCACATCTCAAGGTCGTTTCTTGTGTAGCCTACTACTGTGGGCTTGCCTGTTGTACCCGAGGAAGCGTGGAGACGAAGAATCTTCTTCATAGGTACCGCAAACATATTGAAGGGGTAATTATCTCTGAAATCCGCCTTTGTGGTAAAGGGCATATAATTTATATCCGAAAGAGTCTTTATCTTGTTGGGGTCGAATTTTGCGTTATCGAACTTATCCTTATAGAGCTTTACGTTTTCGTAGCAGTACACCGCTACCTTCTTGAGCTTTTCAAGCTGGAGCTTTTCAAGCTCGGCACGGGGCATCGTTTCAATATCCTTGTTGAAGTACATTTCAATACCATACCTTTCATAACTTTTATACGGAAAAGCAGGACAAGCGGAAACCCGCCTGCCCCACTATCTGAACATTAAGTAGTATTATATCACATATTGTGAATTTTTTCAACTGTTTTCTGCAGTATCTCCGTTTTCGGGGATTGCGTCCGCCTGATTAACGGTTACCTTTTTGTTGTAACAGCTGAAAATGCTGTCTAAATCCGCCTTTTTCATCTTAGGAGTAAGAAGGCTTACAACAGGAACAATAACCAGCGATACAAGCATTATTGCCGCACCGAGATTAACGGGAGAGGCGGCGGTAAAGCCGAATACCGTTCCCGAAATAGCGCCGCAGGACTTAGCGATAAGATGCGCCACGGTAGCTCCGATACCGAAAATGAAGCTTGCCACAACAGCCGCCTTTGTAACGCCCTTCCAGAAAAGACCGTAGAGGAAGGGAGCGAGGAAGGCTCCTGCGAGAGCGCCCCAGGAATAGCCCATAAGGTCGGTTATAAGGGTGTTCTTATTAAGAGCGATAATAACCGAAACAAGAAGGAATATTCCGATAAATACTCTCATAATTATGAGGGATTTCTTTTCGCTGAGCTTATTCTTACAGATAAAGGGCTTTATAAGGTCGAGTGTGATAGAAGAGCTTGATGTAAGAACGAGAGAGGAAAGAGTAGACATAGAAGCGGAAAGTACGAGTACCACAACTATTCCTATAAGTAAATCGGGAAGGCTTTCAAGCATTGTGGGAATAATGGAATCGAAGCCGTTTACAGGCATTCCGTTCACTACGTTTTCTCCGGTTATAAATATACGTCCGAAGCCGCCGAGGAAATAACAGCCGCCCGCAACCACGAGAGCGAATACTGTAGAAACCACAGTACCCGACTTTATAGAGCGTTCATCCTTGATGGTATAGAACTTCGTAACCATCTGAGGAAGTCCCCAGGTACCGAGAGAGGTAAGTATTACTACGCCGATAAGATTT
Source organism: Ruminiclostridium sp. (assembly GCA_045579625.1). Classification (GTDB taxonomy): domain Bacteria; phylum Bacillota; class Clostridia; order Oscillospirales; family Ruminococcaceae; genus Ruminiclostridium_E. The sequence continues at coordinate 2,792 of JAZNMN010000034.1, read as the reverse complement.
ATCGGGTCGGGGCCGAAGAAGCTTGCGAAGCCGCCCTGCATTCCTGCCATAGCGCCGTTTTCAACCTCTACCTCGGCTAACTGCTTCATTGCCTCAAAGAAGCCGCCCTTACTTCCGAGAGTAGCCACAACTACCGCTACAATACCTATGAGCATTATTATACCCTGAACGAAATCGTTATAAGCGGTAGCCTTATAGCCGCCGAGGATAACATAAACTGCAGTAATAAGCGCCATAGCTATTACACAAACGGAATAGTCAACCTCAAAGACCATACCGAAAAGGCGTGAAAGTCCGTTGTATACGGAAGCTGTATAGGGAATAAGGAAAACGAAAACTATTACTGCCGCCGCAATCTTAAGCGCCTTACTCATATAGCGCTTTTCGAAGAATTCGGGCATTGTAGAGCTTTCAAGGTGCTTGGACATTACTCTTGTGCGGCGACCCATAAGAGCCCACGCCATAAGAGAACCGATAAAGCAGTTTCCTAAGCCTATCCAGGTAGACGCTACGCCGAAGTTCCAGCCGAACTGTCCTGCATATCCGACAAATATTACCGCCGAGAAATAGCTTGTTCCGTAGGCGAAGGCAGTAATCCAGGGACCTACCGAACGGCCGCCGAGAACGAACTCATTGACGGTTTTTGATTTTCTGTTACAATATACGCCTATTCCTACGGCAACTATCACGTAGGCAATAAGTATAGCGAGTATTAAACCCATTGTATTTCCCTCCGTTATTGATTTAAAGCTTTAACGCTTTTGCGTTTTTACGCTTTTCGCAACTAAAGCGAATTATACAACATTTTACATCTTTTGTCAATAGATTTTAAATTTTTAGCTTAATATTTACCGCAGCACTGCCGATATAATATTTACCATATTATAATGAAAGGAAGTTTAGCTATGGTTAATATAGGGGGATACAGGAATTATATGAACAGCGTCGGTACAAAGCACTATGACGCTGTAAAGCCTCACGCCAAGGGCGATAAGGACGATAAAAAGCCCGTAAATACCGACAGGGCTGATTTTTCCTCCCTTCTTGATAATGCAGTATCGGGAAAGGACGAAGGCTTATCTGATATGAAGATAGGCTCGGTATCGGAAAAGACCGATAAGCTAAGCGAGACAGCACAGAATTATCTCGAAAAGCTTAAGGAAAAATATCCCGATATGGATTTTATTATCTCGGATTACAGCAGTGATGAGGAAGCCGACGCACTTTTAGCCAATGGAAAGGGCAAGTATAACGTTCTTATTACTCCCGCTCTGCTTGAAAAAATGGCGGCGGACGAGAATGTTGCGGCCGAATACGAGGGCATTATCGATAAGAGCGTATCGGATATAGAAACCGCAAAGGAAAAGCTCGGCGAGGATTCCGATATGGTGGAAAGCTACGGAATTACGGTAAATGCCGACGGAGAGGTTTCTATCCGCGCAAGACTTATCGAGGGTATGCTTGGAGACGGAGAAGACCGTACAATAAAGGCCGCAACCATCGACGAATTACTCGGAAAGCTTAACGAAATCCGTGAGGCGCAGGCTGAGAAATTAGCGGAAATAAGAGCTAAGCGAACGGAGAAGGCGGAAAAGGCCGAGGAAAAGAAGGATGAAGCCGCTGAAAAGGTAAGCTTTGAGGCAGAAGCTTAATATCAGAGTTAAAACCGTACTGTATAAAAGCAGTACGGTTTTCACTCTTTTCACCTTGACGTAATATAATCAAATATGATATAATTATTTGATTTATTCAGCGACGAAAGGAAAACAGCATAATGATAAGCAACAATATTCTTGAGGTAATCGGACACACTCCCCTTATCCGCCTTAACAATATGACCGATGAGGACAGCGCCGAAATCCTCGTAAAATTCGAGGGCCTTAACGTAGGCGGCTCTATCAAGACAAGAACAGCCTATAATATGATACTTACTGCCGAAAAAGAGGGCATTATAAATAAGGATACCATAATCGTCGAGCCCACAAGCGGTAATCAGGGTATCGGTCTCGCTCTCGTAGGCGCAGTAAAGGGCTACAGAACTATTATAATAATGCCCGACTCCGTAAGTCAGGAAAGAAGAATGCTCGTAAGGCATTACGGCGCCGAGGTAATCCTCGTCCACGACGCAGGAAACATAGGAGACTGTATCGACGAATGTCTCCGTACCGCCGAAAGAATGAAGGAAGAAAACCCCAACGTATATATCCCCCAGCAGTTCGAGAACAAGGCAAACCCCTTAGTTCACAGACATCACACAGGACTCGAAATCCTCGAACAGGCAGGAAAGGAAATTCACGGCTTCTGTTCGGGCTTCGGAACAGGCGGTACAATAAGCGGAATAGGTAAGACCCTTAAGGCCCAGAATCCCGATATCGAAATATGGGCGGTTGAGCCCGAAAACGCGGCAATTCTCGCAGGCGGTACTATCGGTACTCATCTCCAGATGGGTATAGGCGACGGTATTGTGCCAGCGATTCTAAACAATGAGATTTACAGCGATATTTGTATTATATCGGATGACGAAGCCATAAAGACTGCCAAGGACCTGGCGAGGCTTGAAGGGCTTATGTGCGGAATATCTGGCGGAACAAATGTTGCCGCGGCAAAAAGACTTGCAAAAAAGCTTGGAAGAGGAAAGCGGGTTGTAACCGTTCTTCCCGATACCGCGGAGCGATATTTTTCAACTCCTCTTTTTGAAAATGATTAATAAAAACTACGGGACGGCTCTGAGAGCCGTCCCGTTTGCACTTATCTGCACTGGAAGGAATCACAGCAGGTGTCCTTGGGGCAGG
>JAZNMN010000033.1:0-10764 GCA_045579625.1 Ruminiclostridium sp. | reverse complement strand
CGGTAAGTGCGAACGCTGCTGGACCTACTCCGATTTTGTGGGCACAGGTCATCCCGAGCTTTGCGAAAGATGCGCTAAGGTTATCGGCTAATAAATAAATGTGGCGGTGCCATACATATTCTATGTATGGCTCGCCGTTACGTTATAGGAGGAAGTCTTGAAAAATAAGACTCTTGTTCTTAATATTATTTCGGTGGCGGTTTCCCTTCTTCTCGTGGGAATTGACCAGCTTACAAAGTGGCTTACCGTTACCTATCTTAAGCCCTTAGGCTCGGTACCTCTCATAAAAATCGGGGATACCGAGTGGCTTAATTTAACCTACTGTGAAAATACGGGAATGTCCTTCAGTCTCCTTGAGGGTCAGAGATTTATTCTTATAGCTATACCTGTCATTCTTATAATACTTGTTGAATGGTATATTTTTTCGGGACGGGTTAAAACGAAGAAAATGCTTTTTGCTCTTGCGGCTCTCGCAGGCGGCGGCCTCGGAAACCTTATCGACAGGGTATTCCTCGGCTATGTAGTAGATTTTATCGATGTAAGAATAATTAACTTTGCAATTTTCAATTTCGCCGATATATGTGCGGTTTTAGGCGGAATTTTTATAATTATACTTTTAATTTTTGAAGATATAAAGGAAAGCAGGGAGAAAAAAGCCGCTACCTCTGCTGAAGAAGCCGCCGAAGAAAGCGTGAATAAGGATGAATGAGCTTCAGTATACCGCCGAAGCGTCAGGCGACAGGCTCGATAAATTCATCTCCGAAAAAAGCGGCGGAGAGCTTACCAGAAGCGGTGCAGTAAAGCTTATAGAAAGCGGCTGCTGTCTCGTAAACGGTAAGGAAGAGGGCAAGAATTATAAGCTTAAGACGGGGGACAGGGTTTCTTTAAACATACCCGAGCCCGAGGAAGCGGATATACTGCCCGAAAATATTCCTCTCGATATAGTTTTCGAGGACGAGCATCTGCTTGTAGTAAACAAGCCTAAGGGAATGGTTGTTCATCCCGCTCCGGGACATTATTCGGGGACGCTTGTGAATGCGCTTATGTATCACTGTAAGGACAGCCTTTCGGGGATAAACGGCGAAATTCGTCCCGGTATAGTCCACAGAATAGATAAGGATACAAGCGGTCTTCTTATCGTGGCGAAGAATGACGCCGCTCATAACGGACTTGCCGCACAGATAAAGGAGCATAGCTTTACCCGAGAATACGAGGCGGTTGTAAACGGCTCGGTAAAGGAAAACGGTACCGTAGACGCTCCTATCGGACGACATAAAATCGACCGTAAGAAAATGTGCGTTACTCCCGAAAACAGCAGGAATGCAACTACTCATTACAGCGTTATAGCGAATTACGGAAATTATACTCATCTAAGGCTAAGGCTCGAAACAGGCCGCACTCATCAGATAAGAGTTCATATGGCATATATCGGTCATAGCGTGGCAGGAGACGAGGTTTACGGAAACGGAAAGCCGAAAGCTCTTATGGGGCAGTGTCTTCACGCTAAGAAAATCGGCTTTGTCCACCCTGTGACAGGAGAATATCTCGAATTTGACAGCGACCTGCCCGAATATTTCCGAAGGTTTTTACGGAGTATTGAAAAATAATATGGATTTTAGTAAAATTATAATAATGACCGACCTTGACGGAACGCTCCTTAACGATAAGAAGCAGATTTCCGAAAAGGATATGGCTTCTCTCGAGGAGTTCAGGAGTAAGGGCGGAACCTTTGCTGTCGCTACGGGAAGAGGTTACGCTATGGCGCGGCCTATTGTAGAAAAGCTTGATATTCATACGCCCTGCGTCATTTTCAACGGTGCGGCGGTTTATGATTTCGACGCAGACAAGTTCTTGTGGCATAGCTCTATGCCTGCTTGTGCGGTAGAATATATAAAAATTCTCGGCGAAAGATTCCCTGATATCGGTATAGAAATACTCCACGAAAAGCTCGTGTATGTTACGAATTATAATGAAACAGTTCGCGAGCATATGGAGCTTGAGCATATCGAGCCTGTTATATGCGATGTTGAGGAGGTTCCTACCGATAACTGGCTTAAGGTTCTTATCGCTTATCCTCCCGAGGAAATCCACAGGATAATCGAGTTCACAAAAACAGACTGCAACAGATTCGTGAACTGGGTTCATTCCTCGCCTATGTATTATGAAATGCTTCCCGAGGGTATAAGTAAGGGCTCGGGATATAAAAGGCTTCTCGAATACGGCGGCTTTAAGGATAAGTTTACCGTAGCTATGGGCGATTACGGAAATGATTATGATATGGTGAAGAATGCTGATTTAGGCGTAGCGGTGGCTAATGCACTGGACAGCGTTAAGAGTGCGGCTAAGCTTGTTGTAGGAGATAACAACAGCTCGCCGTTGTCTCAGGTTATAGAACACCTGAGGTCGTTGTGATATAAAGTAAGCTTGACGAGAAATCGTCTTTAATATGCCGCAGGACTGCGGTTAAAATACAGGAGGTCAATATGGACGCAACTTTAAAAAAGCAGCTTGAAATAACTGCGACAAAGGTCAGAATGGGCATTATTGAGGGCGTTTATAACGCTAAGGCCGGCCATCCCGGCGGCTCTCTTTCCGTGGCTGACACATTAACCTATCTTTATATGGCAAGAATGAATGTAAATCCCGAAGACCCCACAATGGCAGACAGAGACAGACTCGTACTCTCAAAGGGTCATACTGCTCCCGCACTTTATTCCTGTCTCGCTTACAGAGGCTTCTTCCCCGTAGAAGAATTAAAGACATTAAGAAAGATTGATTCCCGTTTACAGGGTCATCCCGTTCTCGGAAAGGTTCCCGGCGTAGATATGAGCACAGGCTCTCTCGGACAGGGCGTTTCTGCGGCTTGCGGTATGGCGCTTTCCGGTAAGATTTCTAACGATACTTATAAGGTTTACGCTATCCTCGGCGACGGCGAAATCCAGGAGGGTCAGGTATGGGAATCCGCTATGTTCGCGGCTCACTATCAGCTCGATAACCTTGTATTTGTTGTTGATAACAACAACCTTCAGATTGACGGTGCAATCGGCGACGTTATGAGTCCCTATCCTATTGATGAAAAGTTTGCTGCCTTCGGCTGGCACGTTATCAAGATCAACGGCCACGACTTCGACGAAATCGAAAAGGCTTTCAATGAAGCGGAAACTATCGCTAACCAGCCTACTGTTATTATTCAGAAGTCCGTAAAGGGCAAGGGCGTTTCCTTTATGGAAAATAATGTTGCTTGGCACGGCGCCGCTCCCAACGAGGAACAGTACAACATTGCGATGGGCGAATTAAAGGCTAAGCTCGAAGAATTAGAGAAGTAAGAGAAAGGATTTTTAGATATGGAAAAGAAAGCTACTCGTGAAAGCTACGGCGAAGGTCTTGTAATGCTTGCTGAAAAGCGTTCTGACCTTGTTGTTCTTGACGCTGACCTTGCGGCGGCTACAAAAACAGGTATTTTTAAGAAGGCATATCCCGACAAGCATTTTGACTGCGGTATTGCCGAAGCAAATATGATGGGCGTAGCGGCAGGTCTCGCTTCTACAGGCAAGCTCGTTTTCGCAAGCTCCTTTGCTATGTTTGCGGCAGGAAGAGCCTTCGAAATCGTAAGAAACAGTATCTGCTACCCTAATCTTAATGTTAAAATCGGCGCAACACACGCAGGTATCTCTGTAGGCGAGGACGGCGCTTCTCACCAGTGTAACGAGGATATCGCACTTATGACTGCTATTCCTAATATGACTGTTATCAATCCTGCCGATGACGTAGAGGCTAAGGCGGCAGTATTAGCTATGGCAGACTACGTAGGCCCCACATATATGCGTTTCGGCAGACTTGCTGCACCTATATTCAACGACGCGGCAACCTACAAGTTCGAGGTTGGTAAGGGCGTTCAGGTCAAGGACGGCAAGGACATCACAATCATCGCTACAGGCCTTATGGTCGGCGAAGCTATCGAGGCAGGCAAGGCTCTCGCAGAGCAGGGTATCGACGCAAGAATCATCAACATCCACACAATCAAGCCTATTGACCGTGATATCATTATCAAGGCGGCTAAGGAAACAGGCAAGATTGTTACCGTTGAGGAGCACAGCGTAATCGGCGGTCTCGGCTCCGCTGTTGCTAACGTGGTTACAGAGGAATGCCCCGTTCCCGTTATCAAGATCGGTGTTAAGGATTGCTTCGGTCACAGCGGCCCTGCGGTTGACTTACTTAAGGAGTTCGGCCTCTGTGCAGAAAACATTGTTAATGTTACCAAGGCGGCTCTTGGTAAGTAAGATATATAATAAAATAACACGGTACATTGTGAGTGTACCGTGTATTTTTATTACGCAAAGCCGTAGATAAAATCATTCTCGGAGCCTCTTGAGCCCCAGCCCCATTCGGCTTCATAATCGAAGGTGCCGTCCTCCTTTAAGATGGGACTGTCTCGCTCAAGAACGGGGAATCCGTCAACATCGGGCATAAAGACCACCGCCGTACAAACGCCGTTTTTGATAAGAGCCGCCATGCCGCTATACTTGGGATAATCAAGGGCCTTCGCTTTTTCGGTTATATATTCTTCAAAATCGAAAATTTCCTGATCGCTATAGGAAAGAGAATAGTCGTTTTCGCTTCGATAGGGCATACAGGATACGGTAGGACCGTCTCTTAAAAAGAAATACATCTGTACGGTTATATCTTCAGTCAGTCCGAAGTCGGCGGCACATTCAGTCAGAAAAGCTTTAAGCTCCGCCGCTGCTTCTGTGGCGGAAGCCTGCTTCTCGCTACGGATTTTATCTTGTTCGATTTCTTCTTCATAAATTCCTTTGAGTGTCATCCAGCATATAAAGCCCGAATCAACGGGAACTGCTTCCTCTTCCTTCATAAATGCCTTCATTTCCGCCCACAGCTCTTTATCCTCGGGCGGAATTTCGTATTCCATTGCATCAATGTAGCTCTGCTTTATGTATTCCCAGGTATTGCCCGAGGGTACATAGAGCCTGTCGAAGAGAATTACCGCTAAAATTATCGCTACAATAAAAAGCATTACGGAGATTACTCCTGCAGGATTACGTTCCTTACGCTTAGGTTCCTTTACGAAGATTTCGTCTGCCATAATTACACCTCCGTTTATTTAAGTAAATTATATTTACATTGTATCATTGCCGATGAAATTTGTCAATATGTACCTTAAAATCCGAGAAATTCAAGCAAAATATTTCAATATCTTTTATTCTACTTCATCTGATACTCAAAGACTTCTTTTATAACCTTCCAGCAGTCTTCGTCAGAGTCGGAGTCTGATAATCCGTATTTTACCGTAATCTCCTTAAGTTCCAGCCATATTTCTCTGTCGCTGGGCGGTTCGTCATATTCGGCGGTCGCCAGATATACCTCTTTTACATATTCCCAGGTTTCGCCTGTGGGATGGTAAAACATTTTGTCCCAAAGTATTTTTATAAGAAAAAGAGCTACGATAAAAAGAACAATGGAAAGCTTTCCGAGAAAATTTCCTTCCTTACGCTTCGGATCTTTTTCGTAAATTTTGTCGTCCATAGGTAACCTCGTATTAGTGTGTAAATTATATTTACATTGTAACACGTCAGTCGAGATTTGTCAACTGATAATATAGTAAGAAATTTTTAAAAATGTGCAAAAAATACCATTAAGCTGTGTTATTATATATAGAGGCACGTGAAAGGCGGTGAGCAGGGTGACGAATGAGGAAAAGCTTATTGAGGAGCTTTATATTAAGTTTGAGAAGCGGATGTTCGGCGTAGCGTACAGTGTTCTGCATAACTGTACCGATGCAGAGGACGCAGTTCATTACGCTTTCGGGACAATTATAGAAAGGCTTTCGGAGCTTACCTTTGAAAATGATGAGAAAACCTGCGCCTTACTTGCTGTCGTAACAAAGAATATTGCTCTTAATATGCTGAGAGGAAAAAAGCGCTTCATAAGTCTCGAAGGCTTAAGCTTCAATTCGCCGCCTCTTACCGAAGAAGAGTTCTCAAGAATAACAGCGGCGGAGCTTTCCGAGGCATTAAGCATACTGCCCGAGGAAATAAAGCACGCCATAACCCTTCGATTCGTCTACGGCTTTTCGGCAGAGGAATGTGCAGGGCTTCTGCATTGCTCATCCCACGCCTTCTATCGAAGGATAAGGGCGGCACGAAAATTTCTTAAGGATTATCTGGAGGTGTGAAATGGACGAAAAAGAAAGACTTCTCATAAATGATATTCTTGACTCCTGCTCTGAAATAACAGAATATGAATTCACGCCATATTATATCAGAAAGCGAAGGGATAATATAAACGCTTCAAGGCGGAGAATAAAGACCCTCGTGAGAAGAACGGCGGTTATTGCGGCGGCGGCAGTTACGCTTCTTGCGGCTATGGGCTTCTATCGAATAACCTTTATAAACGGCTTCAGGCTCACTAACGACCGCACTTTCTTACAGATTACAGATTACCTAAGCGAGAATGCGCCCGAAACAATCGAAAGCTATCCCTATTTATGCGGCAGTGAGTTTTACTCCTGCACAATCATATCCGATTCACCCGAAACAAGAACTACGGAGTTTAAGCAGGGTGATGACAGCTTTCGCCTTACGCAGTATACTGCGGAGGAATATAACGAAATGATGGAGCATTTCGACACTTCACAGCTTGAATACAGCCCTTTTCACACAGGGAGCAAGTCGGGGATTTTCTATCGCAACGGTGAGATGAGCTATGGCTTTTTCCAGTATGGCGGATATGTTTTTTCGGTAAGCTTCAAGGGCGAGGCCTCTGTGCTTTTTGAATTTATAGAAATGCTTGAATTGGAGGATTGTTGATATGCTTTTAAGAAGAAAAACGAAAAAAATAATACTTATAATTGTCTGCTCTTTTTTGGGGCTTATAGCCTTGGCGGCGATAGGACTTGCGATATATATAGCTGATATTCCGTTGGATAACTATTATAACCATACACATTATATATGCTTCAGCGAGGATGAGGGTGAACGCTTACAGGCGGAGGGGTATACGATAAATTCTCCCTGGTTTGAGGACACCTCTTCCTTCGGAATGATGGAGGAATGGCCGATATATAATGAAATTGTCGACCCTCTCCAGTGTTACGCTATGGATGTTTGTTACACCTTCAGAAATTACGCAAAGCTCGACTATACGGTTACACTTGAAAATGACACTCTTACGATAGCCTTTACAGGCTGGGGTTATCCTGATATGGGAAAGGGTGAGCCGCTATGTCTCGATAAGGTGTATGTATTTGATGTAAGTAATGTGAGCGTTGAAAATCTTCCTCGGCTTGTGAGTGTTACTGCCGAAGATCCCGACGCTGTATACGAATTTATGCAGCGTATGATGAGGGATGAGCTGAAATATGATAATGACGAAGAAAAATGGTACGAGAAGGTTGAGGGCGAATGGGTAGAAACGGAAATGCCCGAGGTTTTGGAGGGAATAAAGGGCGATTAACGAAAAAATATAAAAATTTAACGATAAACGTTAAAAAAGCATTGACAAACGTTAATAACTGTGTTATACTACAGTCGTAATAAGCTTATTGTAAAATTAAACATTACGAATTATTCATTCAGGAGGTTATTATGGCTAAGGTTATTGATGTTAACGAGAGAACGCTTGAGAAGGAGAAGGCAAGCTTCATAAAGATGTGCAGATTTTTTGAAATTATCGCCAAGGTTTTTATGATAGGTATGATTGTATGTCTTCCGATTCTTCTTTTCTTTTATATTGCGGCTTCTACGGGGCTTGTGAGCGATATGGCTGATTTTGCAACACCTGAAAACCTGTACTCTGTTTTTGGCTTATGCGGAGTTAGCATAGGTTACATTATAGCACTTAATTTCGGAGCTAAAATATTTAGAATAGTGAGAACTTCGGAATCGCCCTTCAGATATGATGTGGCGGATAAGATGAAGGGGGCAGGCTACGCTCTTGCTGCTTCGGGGGTTATCGGATTCATTCTTAATACGATAGCTACTGTTCTTGAGGCTAACGGAGGCTTCGTGCTTGAAATGTATATGCCTGAGGCTGTTCCGTTTTTATTCGGAGTGTTTCTGATAGCTCTTGCTTACGTTTTCAATTACGGCTGTAAGCTTCAGCAGGAATCCGACGAAACTATATAAGGCGGTGAAGTATGGCTATAGTATTAAGACTTGACCGTGTTATGGCGGACAGAAAAATGTCACTTAACGAGCTTTCCGAAAGGGTCGGCGTAGCTAACGTAAACCTTTCTAAGCTTAAAACGGGGAAGGTAAGCGCAATACGCTTTTCTACCCTCGACGCAATATGTAAGGTGCTACAGTGTCAGCCTGGAGATATCCTCGAATACAGCGAGGATTAAATAAAAGCGAAAAGGGCAGTCCTTATCGGACTGCCCTTTAAAGTATCATCTGTCAGAATTAGTTGAGTTCTGCGAAGTACTTGATTGTTCTTACCATCTGAGATGTGTAGGAGTTTTCGTTGTCGTACCAAGAAACTACCTGAACTTCGTAGAGGTCGTCAGCAATCTTAGCAACCATTGTCTGTGTTGCATCGAAGAGAGAACCGTATCTCATACCGATAACGTCGGAGGAAACGATCTCGTCTGTGTTGTAGCCGAAGGACTCGGTAGCAGCAGCCTTCATGGCAGCGTTGATGCCTTCCTTGGTAACGTCCTTGCCCTTAACAACGGCAACCAGGATGGTGGTGGAGCCGGTGCAGGTGGGAACGCGCTGAGCGGAACCGATCAGCTTGCCGTTCAGCTCGGGGATGACCAGACCGATGGCCTTAGCGGCACCGGTGGAGTTGGGAACGATGTTCTGAGCACCGGCGCGGGCGCGGCGGAGATCACCCTTTCTGTGGGGGCCGTCCAGGATCATCTGGTCGCCGGTGTAAGCATGAACGGTGGTCATGATACCGGACTGGATGGGGTAAGCGTCGTTCAGAGCCTTAGCCATGGGAGCCAGGCAGTTGGTGGTGCAGGAGGCGGCGGAGATGATGGTGTCCTCAGCGGACAGGGTACCCTCGTTCACGCCGAAAACGATGGTCTTCAGATCCTTACCTGCGGGAGCGGAGATAACGACCTTCTTCGCGCCTGCGTTGATGTGAGCCTGAGACTTCTCGGTGGAGCAGTAGAAGCCGGTGCACTCCAGAACAACGTCAACGTTGTTAGCGGCCCAAGGGCAGTTAGCGGCGTCCTTCTCAGCGGAGATCTTGATGGTCTGACCGTCAACGGTGATGGTGCCGGCCTCGTCGTCAGCGACAACGGTGTGACCGTCGTAGCGACCCTGAGCGGTGTCGTACTTCAAGAGGTGTGCGAGCATGGAAGGCTTGGTCAGGTCGTTGATCGCGACGATCTCGTAGCCCTCAGCGCCGAACATCTGACGGAAAGCCAGACGGCCGATACGGCCAAAGCCATTGATAGCAACTTTTACGGACATGGTAGTGATCCTCCATTTTATATAATTTTTTTCAAACAAAGCGGGCGGTCGGGGAGTTTCCATCCCTTTCCAAGTATATATTTTATACCAAAACTGTCAAATATGCAAGGGGTTTGTGAAAACTTTTTCAAAATCGTTGTTTTGCATTCTCCACCCCAAACGCCATGAGCATTTTCGTGCATTTTGACATGACCTGCGGCTCCCACATGGACTTTTTGAGGAGCCGCCGCCCCTTTTTTTGCGGCTTGCGGTTGACAAACGGGGGGGAATGTGGTAGAATAACCGTACATTGAAAAAAGGGAGATGGATTATGAAACCAAAATGGCTATTTTTCGATATGGGCTCCACCATCATGAACGAAGCCCCTGCCATGGAAAAGCGAATCCGCGATTCTATTGCGGGAACGGATATTACTTACGAGGAATTTGCCGCTAAAATGGTCGAGTTCCGCGCTCAGGGTAAGCGAGAGGACGTGACAGCCTTTGCTTACTTCGGTGTGCGCGATATCACCCCTTGGCCAAGAGACACCGAGGTTCCCTACACCGATGCCGAGCACGTGCTCCGCACTTTCAAGGAGCGAGGCTACCGCCTGGGCATCATCGCCAGCCAGCCCCTTGGCACTGCGAGAAGACTGGCGCGGTTTGGCCTGCGGGATTTCTTTGACGTCATCTGCGCCTCGGCCGAGGAAGAGCTGGACAAGCCCGACCCCGAGCTTTTCCGACTCGCTCTGGCCCGCGCGGGATGCGCGCCCGCCGACGCCGTCATGATCGGGGATCGCGCCGACAACGACGTTGCCCCCGCCAAGTCCTTGGGAATGAGAACCGTACTCGTCCGTCAGGGCTACGGCGGTCACGATACCATCCACAACGAGGGGGAGATCCCCGATGTGACGGTGGACAGCCTGCCCGAATTGCTGGATATTTTTGAGTAGATAACTTGCAGTTTATCGAGGAGTTTTGCATATGTACTTTTCTTTCCGTGGCAAAAGAAAAGTACCAAAAGAATCGCCACTTAAGGGAGTCACCCACGGTGCCTCCCTTAAGAAACCCACCACCTGATCTGCGCGACTCTTTCGCCCACAAAGGGGCGAAAGAGTCTGATTGCGCGTAGGGGCGCCAAGAACCGAGAGCCCGCACGAACGGCGGAGAAGTCGGATCGTAGCCATGTCGTTCTGTGTGCCAAGGAGTTGTAGCTAAGTGTTGTCTTCCTAAGACCGCTTGGCCTCCGACTTGACCCTACGCGCAATCAGACTCTTTCGTCCCTTTGTGGGCGAAAGAGTCGCGCAGATCAGGTGGTGGGTTTCTTAAGGGAGGCACCGTGGGTGACT